>JBAVLE010000276.1:0-5044 GCA_049688735.1 Candidatus Angelobacter sp.
GTCCATACTGGTTTCCATATAGATTGTTGGTCAGGCAGATCAATCTTGCAATCGATTGCCAGCAGTTATGTCTGAACAAACTTTCCCCGGGTCACGTAATTCATGGCCAATGCCGTTGCGTAAACCGTTAGCTCCGTCAGGCACTCTCTTTCCTGTTTTATATTCACTCGCAGATCCATTTCGCCTACGCGGCTTTCAATTGACTCCATCAGTTTCTTGATAAGCGATCGTGGCACGCCGCTCCAGTAGGTGAGCTTATCGACCAGCGATTTATGGTTCTCGCGCAGAAGTTCCGCTGCGGGACGCACGCCCTTCTTCCGTCGGCGGCCCGCATTGAAAATATCCTGTAAATCAGTATCCAGCGGCAGATCGCCCGGCGATGGCTGCTCGCTCAGCACGGCTTCATAGAAATCTTCCACCGTCGTATCCATTTCTTCTACGGTGATGTCAGTGCGTCCGCGGGGGCGCACGGGATCGAGGTTGCCAAGCTTTCTGAATGTTCGGTCCACATAGCGCAGCTTCTCCAAGGCAGGCCAGCCTTTATATTTCTGCCGCCAGCGTGAGCCGGGCGTGAGCCACACGGCAAAGGTTTCAGCAAAATCTTCATCCGGATGCTTCTGCGCGTACCAGCCTTCCATGTGGCGGACAAAGCTGCGGGAAAAAGGAATTGGCCGGTACGCGTCGCGATAAGGTTTGCGATACGGGCCGAACAAATGCTTCCACTCAGGAGTCTTGTGCAAGGCGTAAGCGTAGTTGATGGCGTGTCCGGCCTCATGGCGCAGGTACATCATGATCTGGCGGGAATCTTCCAGATCATTCATTTCCTTTTCAAGACGCGCCAGCTTCGGATCGGCCAGATAAAACGGAATCCCAATGATTGGTTCGCCTGAAGGACAACCCCACTCATCGGTGAGGTAGCATGCTGGTCGAAATTTTTTGAGACCTTTGCGCTCAAGTTCGCGATAGAGCTGCTGCACAAAGCGCTCCAGCGGCGATCCTTCCAGCTTCAGCCCCAGGTCGCGAATGGGCTTGCCCAGAATTTCCTGGACTTCCGGCGGTGCTTTTTCAAAGGCGGCGCGCAAGCTAACTCCCTGAAAAGATTAGCACGAGGACTAATATCAGAGGAGTTACTAGCGGCATACGCCCGGCAGGTATGTGGTGAGCAAAAAACTTATAGCGATGTTCCAGATCTCTATTGTTTTTCCGGTGGCTTACCGGGAGAGTTACTCGTTTCTCCTTCAATCTGGCTCAGAACCTTTCGCGCTGCATGGGCTTCAGGTGAGTGGGGTGCAAGATCGATGAATTTCCGAAGCTGAGCAGCTTCAGCGGAGCGGTCGCCCTTTTGTTCGTAAATCTTTGCCAGCAGAAAGTGCATTTGCGCCCTCTGCTCACCGCTGCTTTCGTCGATCGCCCGCAGCCCGCTGCTCTCTGCGGCAGGCAGACGCTGGAGATAAAAATTTGCCAGGCTGTTGTAATAGAAGATTCCCGGCGCCCTCACCGGATGCAGCGCCGCGGCCTGATCGGTAAGCTCAGCTACTTTTCTCCATTCTTCCCGGTGGGCTGCCACATCGGCCAGGCACAGATAGGCGGGCAAATAGTTTGGGTCAGTCGAGTGGGCGCGCGTGCAGGATTCCACAGCTTTATCTACCTTCTTCTGTTCGCGCTCGCTTTGCCCAAGCAGTACCCACGCAGCCGCAAACCGCGGATCAACTTTCACGGCATGTTCCAGGTGTTTCTGCGCCTCGGCCAGATCGTTTTTCCGTACCGCCTCGCATGCCTGGACGAAATCCTCGCGCGCCTGGTCCGCGGTCTTCATCCCGTTCACGCTTACCGTTGAGCTCAAGATTGGGTTGAGCGGCCAGTGAAAGCATGGCGGCTCTTCATTTTTTGTTTTCGTCTGCTCAGCCGTTCGTGGTCTCGTGATGTCATAGATCTCAAAAGCGTCCCCGGTCGATTGTGGATCGTACGGTCGGGTGGAAGGCATGTTGGTATGAATGCTGCCACGGCCTTTGCCTCCGTTTTTTTGGGCCAAAGCCGGGGCCGCCAGCAGAACGAGTACAAAACTTGCGGACAGAATGCGGCTGGAGAACGTCTGCATCGCGCACTCCTTTATAAAATTTTAGCACTGGCTGCGCGCCGGACGTGCCGCCTTTTTCCGCAATGATTTCGGGCACCTGCTGTTTGTCCATCGGCCAAGATTGTTTCTGTTGCCTCCGTGCCTCGAATAAAGCACAATGATTAACAATGCCTTCCTGCAAATTGTTTCTTACATTCAGCTTTTTGTTCGCTGCTTCGGCTCTGGCCGTTGCCCAGACTCAGA
Source organism: Candidatus Angelobacter sp. (assembly GCA_049688735.1). Classification (GTDB taxonomy): domain Bacteria; phylum Acidobacteriota; class Terriglobia; order Terriglobales; family Acidobacteriaceae; genus Angelobacter. The sequence goes on from JBAVLE010000276.1 coordinate 2,321, forward strand.
TCAGTGATCCCGGTGCAAAACAGATGTGCGCCGCTGTCAAGGACCTTGAGCTTCCTGCGGCTGACCATCCTACGCCTGCCGAGGAAAAGGCTCTGGCAAAGTGCGTTTCGGTTGACCTCTATTTTGGTCTTGGACAGACCGCCGATCCCGCGAAAGCGCGGAAATGCGCCTATGCAGAGATGGATCGAAATGACAAAGCGCCGATCGGAGGCAAAGCCATCCTGATGATGGTTTATGCGAACGGCAATGGCGCGGCTCGTAATTTTGACGTGGCCCTCAAACTGGCTTGCTCGCTCGGCGGCGCCCCTGGAGACGATGCGGGGCGCGTTTATCAACTTGATCGGCTGAAGAAGCAAAACTGGGCGGGCAAAAATTTTAGTGTCTGCGACCACAGCAGCGGCCGCGAAATGTATGAGCAATGCGCCATCCTGAGCGAACGATTTGACAAAATAGAACGCGACCAGAAGTTTAATGAGCTCATTGCGGGATGGAAGCCAGCCGAGAAAAAGGCCTTCCAAGCATTTATGGAAGAAGCAAATAGGTTCTATGAGAACCAGGCAAAGAACGGCGTGGATCTTGAGGGAACATTTGAAATTCAGGAAGAGATATTCTTCAAAAATAATCTGCTCTCTTCCATGCAAGCCCTTGAGCGCGGCGAACTGCCCAAGTACACAGCGGAAGAATTCCAGCGCGCAGAAGCCGCCGAAATTGCAGCTTATCAGCGTACGCAGACAGGCGATGTTACTCAATGGGGAACGGTGACGCGGCAGAGCGTCCAGAAAAGCGAAGACGAGTGGCGTCGTTATTGCAGTGCGTGGATTGCTTTTGCCCGGCAGAAATATCCAGGCGTTTCCGAGCAGAGCTGGAAAGCCTGGCTAGATACGGACCGCACCGTGATGCTGAACAGGTTTTTACACTAGGAGCTCATGCTGCGCTGGGACTGGCGTCATCGTCGTTATCAAAGAAGCTGCGATTGCGCGCGTCGCGGTTTCCTGAAAAGAATTTTTTCAATATCGTTTGGGCGGATGCGAGGAGCGATCTGCGCGATGCGGCGGATGCGGCGGCAGCCTTTTCATTCTCGATGCCGCTCTTGCTTTCCCATTCATAGCGCGAACTGCGCACCTTTTGCGCTTTTGCCGCGGGGCCTTGCGCGGCCTGAACGGGAACGATCGGTGTTTCTTTTGGTTCGTTCATTAACTAAGTCTTTTGCCCCCTCATACAATCATTCCGGACGTTTTGATGAGGCAGCAGAGCTGATTAGTTGCACGGAGAGTAACTGGTTGAAAACAGGTGGGTTGTGGGTTTCATTTTTGAACGCGCAAAAACTGCATTGTTTTACACAACTTAACAACTCAGATGCAGCATCCAATTCGCGGTTGGTTTGGGTCCATTCATGAGCAAGCGGAAATTGCGTCTGGTTAAACCGCAACAAAATATGCCGAAGGAAACGAAGCAATTCCGCTGCGGTGACAAAATACTGGAAAGCGGGATCTACCGCGTTTACCACGGAAATCACCGTCTGCCGCACGAGGTTACACTGCTGCGCGACCAGCTATTTCCCAAGTGCGTTAAGTGCGATAACTCAGTTTATTTTGAACTGGTACGCAGCGCGCCCGATATCACGCTTGCCCCATTCAAAGTCGCGCTTTATGCCCTGCCTGAAAACGACGACGAAGAAGATTTCACAGTCGCTCTGTAAGGGTTTGCATCTCCTCCCTCTTTTGCAAAACAGAAAAAATTGTGCCATACGATTGACCGGCATCATCTTTTCATAAAAGATCATTTGCTGATTTCATATTCCAATCTTGAGGGAACTTCATGGCGGCAACATCTCAGCCGGTTGACAATCCCGGCCGGCAACTTTTGCGGCACACCCTGGCAACGCTGGCCTATCGTGCGGGAAAGACATTGCGTGATGTTCCGGAGAGTTTCGCTGGGTTCGGCACTGGGGAAAAGGGCCGTACACCTGCCCAGATCCTGGCCCACATGGGCGATCTTTTTGACTGGGCGCTTTCCATCGCACAGGGAAAGCAGGCATGGCATGATTCTGAGCCGCTGCCATGGACAGAGGAAGTGAAACGGTTTTTCAAAACTCTGGAGGCCTTTGATGGCTACCTGGCTTCAGGCTCTCCGTTGGCTGCATCGCCGGAACAGCTGTTCCAGGGTCCAATCGCAGATGCTCTGACGCACACAGGGCAGATGGCAATGCTGCGCCGCATGGCGGGCTGCCCAATGCGCGGTGAGAATTACTATCGCGCGGAAATTGCAGCCGGACGCGTAGGCGAGGACCAGGCCGCACCGGTCCGCGAGTTTTGATTCCGGGCCACTGCACAAATTAATCGGGATGAACGTATACCGCGTTCATCCACCCTCAATACCGGCCAAGTCTCACCGCGTAACTTCCGCGGCGTTTCTGCGTATTATTAGCGTCCAAGGCCGCCGATGATGGATTTCCATAGCCTCTACCAAAGCTATGCGCCGCAGGTGCATCGCTTTGTGCTGTTCCTTTGCGGCAATGCGGCCCTGGCGGACGATGTTACTTCAGAGACGTTTGTGCGGGCGTGGACTTCACGCGGCAAGATCAGGGAAGCCACGGTCAAAGCCTACCTATTCACCATTGCGCGGAACCTGTACCGCGACCATCTGCGCCGCAACAACCGTCTGACTGAGCTGGAGGAGTCCATACCTGATCCAGCTGTAGGGCTGGCGACGCGGACCGAACAC
>JBAVLE010000277.1:0-6300 GCA_049688735.1 Candidatus Angelobacter sp.
TTTGTGAACTCCCATTGTTCCGTCCATTGTTCTCATTCCTGGTTACAAGAGCAGGTTTGTTGGGGCGGTCCACCTGGAACATCACAATCACGCCGTGGCCGGTTTCTGTGGAGAGAGGCGTGAAATGGACGTCGGCCACGCCATTAAACCGGTTTGTGGTGAGATGGAAATTCTTGATGTTGGACTTCTTGCCTAATTGAACCACCGCGCGATGCCGCCGCAACATTGCCTGTCGCGCCTTGTTGTCCAGCGGCAGCTCCTGCAGCTTCATACCTTTTTCTGAAGGATGAGCAAAGCCGAACAGCTTCTGCGCCGCCGAATTGAACATATATATCAAGGCATCGTCATTGACCAGCAATACCGGCCAGGGCATGCGCTCCATCATCTCGGAATAGCGGGCATTTACTTCGTCCAGCTCGCGCGTGCGGGAAGAGAGCTCTTCATTGGTGGTTTCCAGCTCTTCATTCAGTGATTGCAGCTCTTCGTTGGTTGTCTCCAACTCCTCATTGGTGGACTGCAACTCCTCGTTCGTGGTTTCCAGTTCTTCATTCGTGGATTGCAGTTCCTCGTTCGTGGTTTCCAGCTCTTCGTTGGTCGATTGCAATTCTTCAGCGGTGGTTTCCAGTTCTTCAATGGTGCTTTGCAGCGTTACCCTGGAGGTCACATTCTCCATGTAAATCAGCGTGCCCACGCACCCGCCAATCGACCCGGAAAGGATGGGCTTAATCGTCACGGTAACGGCGGTGTTTTGCGCCGCGGAACAGTCAAAACGCACGGTCTTGGGCTCGGTAACACGGGTTTCTTCCAGATGCTGGCCCAGGTCGGCACAGCGTTTCCATAGTTCCGTCTCCTGCAGCGGGCGGCCAACCAGCTTATCTGGAAGGTCCCAGAGCTTCCGGACTTTGTCATTGTCGGTGATGACAGTATCGTGTCCATCCAGCACGATTACGCCCGGTTCCAGGGTAGCCAGGACCGTTTCATAATAGAGCTTGAGCCGGTCCAACTCGTGATGATCATCCTCGTTCAAATGGGGTTGCATGTCTCTTTTTCCTGCGTTTTCTGTCACAATAGGCGCCGGGGCAATCCGTCTTTGAAAAATCCTCCAGCGCTGATTGATAGGTATAAATTCAGTATTGCGTCTAAGCTGTGATTCCGATTTTCCCAGGAACAAGAAGCCGCCATCATTCAGCGCGTACTGCAGCCGTCTCAAGATATCCGTTTGTGCGGTCGCGTCAAAGTAGATCAGCACGTTCCGGCACAATAGCAAGTCTACATGGGAAATGGGAGCATCGGTTAAAAGGTTGCTGCGTCCAAAAATCACCATGCGGCGCACATCGTGCGTCACTCGGAAGGCCGGCTGGCCGGTAAAATATCTCGTTTTTATTTCAGGCCGCACACCCCGCAGGCTTTCTGCCGTGTATTCCCCGCGGCGGGCTGTGATCAACGCGCTCTCATCAATGTCCGTGGCATAAATCTTAATTTCATAGTCTTTGACTTTTGCCCTAAGCAACTCACACAGCAGAATGGCCACCGAGTACGGCTCTTCACCGGTGGCGCAGCCGGCAGACCATATCCGTAATGAACTGCCGGGCGGCTTGTTCTTAAACAGGGCCGGCAAAACCTCCTGCGCCAGGGCGTCCCATGCCTGTACGTCGCGGAAAAATCGCGTGACGTTGATGAGTACCGTGTCCAGCAGCTTATCGGTCTCATTATGGTCCCCGCGAATGTAGTCCAGATATTCCTTGTAAGATCCAAGATTGAGCTGGTGCATCCGGCGGCGCACACGCCGTTCCAACGTGGTGAACTTATAGCCGCGAAGGTCAAATCCACGCTCGTCCGCCAGCTCACGCACCAGGTCTTTGATTGTTTGCTCTTCGGCCATTTCTCTTTATCTTGAGCAGAGCGCCGCCAGCTTCTCTGCAATTTCCGCCAGCGGCAGAATGAAATCAACGCAGCCGGTTTCAATGGCAGCTTCCGGCATATGCCGGAACTCTGCCGTTTCCGGCAGTTGCGCTATTATGATGCCTCCTGCTTCTTTGATGGTGCGCGCGCCCGCCGCGCCGTCTCTGCCTGAGCCGCTCAATACCACGCCGATAGAGCGCGATCCGTAAGTGCCCGCCACAGATTCAAACAGCAGATCAATGGAAGGCCGGGAAAAGTGCACCAATTGAGAATGTGCAAGCTGGACCTTGCCCGGCCCCACCAGCAGGTGCTCATCGGGAGGCGCCGTATAGACTACCCCCGGCATGAGGATCTCACCATGTTCCGCCTGCTTTACTTTCAAACGTGAGGAGCGGCCCAGCAGGGGCGCCATCCAGCTTTTGTGCCCCGGCGCAAGGTGCTGTACCACCACAATGCTGCTGGGGAAATTGATGGGAAGCCCGCTTAATACCTGTCTGAGAGCATTCAGGCCGCCCGCGGATGCGCCCAATGCCACCACGTCAAAGTTGCGCAGAGAGTATGACAATGTCTCTGCCGGTTTTTTGGGCTTATGGGCCATTTTTGGAACCTTAAGCATAGTGGAACCAACGCCAGTTAAGAAAATTTTTTGGCAACGGGGCGATAAAAGCTCAAATCCAAGTAATAAACAAGCGTAAGATGACTTTACCCTCATGGGAGTTACTAAACTAAAGCCGAGTAGAACTCCACGCCTGCTGGATCAATGGACGGAAGAAAAAGAAATGGCACACCAGGCAACGGTGCGTGGTTCAGAGGCGGCGATCCAGAACTCCAAGAAGCTGGTTGCACAATCAAAGGAGATACTGGCCAAAGTCGAACGCGATCGCGGGCCAAAAAAGATCACCAAGCGCAAGGCTGGTTAGAGTTCTGCAAGCAAAAGCTCACGTTGAGTGGCGCGGATGAGCGCGGATCGAAGAACTTTTCTATTATGCAGCGAATTATTCGCATTTCGGAGCAATTCCAAGCGCCGGGTAGGCGCGCCCGCAGGTTAGCCCACGGCAACGCCGTGGGTAGAATGTTCATAGGATTGTGAGCGCCGTAGGCGCGGCACAGGGCCCTAATCGAAAACATATTTCGGATCGTATGGCACGCCATTTTTTTTCAAAAGAGCAATCAATTCTGATTTGTAATCCATCTTTCTTGTGATGGGCATCCTGTGTGCTGATGTAACGAACCACGGCATCCTTTCGACGCGCTTACGCTGAAGGCGGCAAAGCCACGTTGCCAGGCAAAATTCTTCCCCTTCCATCGGGATGAGCTGGTTTTGATTTCCTGAACAGCATCCGACAATGGCCACGTCGGCGGCAGTTGGATCAACAAATGGGCATGGTCGTCCACACCGCCGATTTCATGTGGCACGATTTTTTCTTTGCTGCAAACGCCGGCCATAAAGGCCCAGAGTCTCGTCCTGTGGGCCAGAGGAATAAGCTTGGGACGCTCCTTGGTGCTGAACACAACATGAACAAGATTCTGTACGTACGTGTGGGACATTTTCGCTCTTTCTTACGGCTGGGCTGTGCCGCGCCTAACGGCGCTCTGGAATACTAATACGTTTACCCACGGCGTTGCCGTGGGCTAACCTGCGGGCGCGCCTAGCGGCGCTGGGTTTATCGCGGCGCGTCCATCATTCCTGATATCGCACCGCGTGCGGCCCTGGGGAAAGCAAAACCTGCCATGGAGGCACCCCAGGCGCAAAGAACAGCCAAAGCCGGAGTCACAAGAGAATGACCAAATAAGAGCAAAGAAAACTTACCACTGCCGAAGGTCTATTTGAACTTTCTTGATCCGCGTAATCCGCGTTGTGGCGAGGTTTGATCTCTCACGAAACATTCTTTTCCAATTCAGCCGGCTCATCCTGAGTTTGCACAATCAGCTTGCGCAGCACTTCCGCATGGTCCATTTTGGACTGGGCACGTTCACGGTACTTGGCTTCCAGCCGCGGGTGTTTGCCCTTGGCCGCCTTTGCCATGCGGTGGGCCAGAGAAGCGCCTTCTTCCAGGGCCCTCATGGCTGCCCATAATGCGCCTTCCACGGATTCAGTCTGCTCCACGCTCAAACTGCCTGCGGTATAAGCGTGGCCTACCCGGCACCGGAAGCGCAGCATCGCTACTCCATCCAACTCCCACAAGACACCGCCGCAGTCCGGGCAGGCGAACGGTGAAGGAGTGCCCGGCCTGTTTTCGTCTTCAATCTCCTTCATATCATCCAACTCCACAATCTCCGTTTCTTTCTTCAGGCGTGAGGACTTTCCTTTGCCATTACCATTTTTGCCGTTTTCCATCACTTCCACCCTGACTAGGTTATTTAGTAATTCAGGTATCTGCTCCAGGGTAGCCACATGGTCAACCGAAACTACTTCCAGCGCGCTCTCCGGCATTCCTGACGCCATGGCTTCGTCCGGGTCCTGGACAATCGCAACGCCACCCCGTTTTTTAATGGCAAGCAGGCCGGCCGTGCCGTCATCGAGCGACCCGGTCAGCACCACGCCAATCACGCGCGGGCCATACCATCGCGCCGCGCTGCGGAATAGGGGATCAACGGCGGGACGGTGCCGGTTTTCTTTTGGCCCGTGCGTCACGCGCACCCAGCCATCATCAAGCATCAGGTGATTGTCCGGAGGAGCAATATAGATATATCCAGGGCGAATCGGGTCATTGTCGCGCGGGTGAACAGCGTGCATTTTGCCGGCGCGGTTGAGGATTTGCGGAAGCACGCTGGTACTCTGTGGTGAAATGTGCAATACCACGAACACGGAAGCCGGAAACGATTTCGGCAAGCCAGCCACTAATGTCTGCAGGGCTTCAACTCCGCCTACAGAACAGCCGATTACAACTATATCGCGGTGTGCCACACGTTTGCCTTCCTTTACTTCCTTGTGGGATGCCGGGTGGAGGGGTGGCGATGTCACTCATATTAATTTGTTAGAGCAGCGACAACCGTGAGTTGATTCGGTTGCCACACCTCAGAAGACATTGCAAAACCCTAATCATTGCGGCACGCACCGCAAATGATGTGCTGATGATGCCGCGCTGATTGTGTTGTGGTGGCCGAAAGCTTAAGATTGTAGAGCGCTGAACAACCGAGTTCGCCATAAAATGCGAAAAGAAAACGCCATTTGGGGCATCATGACGTTTTCTTTGCGCTGGCCGGGACAAGGAAAGATCCGGTATTCCGGCGGGTTAAGTAGATTATTAGGTATGGTGCAGTACAAATAAAGCGCCAAGGTACGCCGGGTTGCGCCTTTGTTGCATCTAACTATTCATATGTCACATGAGCAAAATGCTGTAAATGTTGAAGTGCTCAACTCCTGGAAAGAAGTTGCAGTATATTTGGGGCGGGGTGTAAGGACGGTGCAACGCTGGGAGATGGACCTGGGCCTGCCGGTAAGGCGGCCACGTGGAAGGTCACGCAGCGCGGTGATTGCCTTGAAACCGGAACTGGACCTCTGGCTGACCCGTGCGCCGAAAGAAGTAATTTCCAAGGAAGCCGGCTTCACAAGATTGTCCAAGGCGACTTCTCACACGCAGACCTTGCACAGTAATACCCAAGTGCTTGTCAGCAAGACCAAACAGGTGATGCAACGCTCCGTTGGCCTGTGCGAACAATCAAAGCATTTATGTGAACAGATAGACCGCGCGCTGGTATTGACTGCCAGACTTGCTGCGCCGAAAAAGCCTGCGCCGCCGGCGATCATGCACGCAAAAGCCGCGCATAATTAATTGCTGGGACTGCCGCCCCGCTGGCTTTTATCTGGAGTTATCCGCATCCGGGATTGCGGGCATCTGCAATTTTTTTCATCTGGGCAATTTGTGGGTGTAAGCTACAAATCCCTGCGCCATTTATGCCTGCCCATAAGTGACGCAGGGATTTTCCCTGCTTGCGGGAACAGGAAGCTAGTTTAGAAGACTTGCCGCCCGTGCCAAAAAGCCAAGTTACGCCAGACAAATCATTCCGGAACCAAAGCACGCCCATCGCTTAATAGCGCCTTCGGCATATCTTGGCGCATTGTGAGCTGCTGCTTCTCGGCTATGATCGCGGTGCGACCCTCGCCAGGGAAATCGTGGGTGATAAAGCTTCAAAAGATAAAGAGTCAGCGAGGGCAGGGCGCGTATGGATAGCCCCGCGACACAGTTTCAAAGGGCCTGCGGGAGAACGCGCCTGGGAGAACCACCGGGTAAAGTCACCCAGCAGTAGCCTTTATCTGGAGCTGGCCGACATCGCTTTAGGGGTGAAAAAAACGGCTCCACATCGACGCAAAACTCAGGCCGTAACACACGACATGGGATCCAAGACCGAGCCCTATGTGAGGTGATTCCGCCTATGTTTACAGCATTTAAATCG
>JBAVLE010000278.1:0-13046 GCA_049688735.1 Candidatus Angelobacter sp.
CGCTCGCGCTTCGCTCAGGATGACAAAAACGGAAAAGCATATCTGGCGACTGCGCGCTCACATGCGCTCGCGCTCCGCTCAGGATGACAACTCTACTTCACTTCAACAATCTTCAAACTCTCAATTCCGCGGTCATCAATCACCTTCACCCACCACGCGTTTGAATTCGCCCGGCTCAAACGGTCGTGAGACAAGCCCCGCCATACGTCTGGAACAAATCCGGATCAATCTCCGCTTTCAGATCCGCGCCAGCCTGGTTCGTAACGCTCAATCGGACGCGGGGCGGGGCGCTGGTCCCCTTCTTCCGATAAGAACAGGGGTCGGAAAGGGGTAACCCCGGGGTTGAATCGTCTAAGTTCCTTATTTTTCGGGCATGACCTAGGGGAAGGGTATCACTTGAATTCCCTTGCCGCGGCCAGCATCTCGTCGGCTTTGGCGCGGACGCGGATGTCTTCAGTGAAATTCGTCCATCGCACCGTGCCGGAGGAATCCACCAGAAACTCTGCTGGGCGCGCAATGTCACTGCCTTCAAGCCCGCCGCCTTTGTGCAGCAGGTGATAGCGCCGGATGGTTTCAGCCTGCGGATCGGACAGGATAGTAAAGGTATAACCGGCCTTGCCGGCCAGGTTGCGCGAAACTTCCGGCGCGTCCACGCTGATGGCCACAGGGCGCACACCTGCGTCCGCAAACTCTTTCAGGTTTTTCTGGATGCCTCGTAACTCGAGGTTGCAGAATGGTCACCAATAGCCACGATAGAAAACCAGCAACACGGCTTTGGGCGGCGTTGCCATGCTCAGGCCCACCGGAAGTGTTTGGCCGGGATTGTTTGCAGATGCCGAGTTTGCAGATGCCGGAGCCAATGCGTCCGCTTTGCCCAGCAACTGATTCAGCGAAACTTTGTTGCCGCTGGTATCGGCCAGCGTGAAGTCAGGAGCTTTCTGTCCGACTTGCGGCGCATTGGTTGCAGCCGGCAGAGCGCGCGAAGTGACCGACGCAATGGCCACCAGTCCGCAGATCAGCAGCGAGAGCACTCCGAGGATCGAACTGGAAACCTTGCCGCCATAAACCTGCGACTGGCGGAAGGCGCGCATGATTCCTACAGTGGCGCAGACCAGTGCGGCAAACGCCAACGCAACGCTCAGCCACGGGATGGCCCGCTGTCCGGGCAGACCCATGAAGAATGCGGCGTTGGAAAGCATGGCCACCAGAGCGAGCAACAAAGCGATCCATGACGCCCAGTTGCGTTGGCGCGGCGTGGGTTGCGGCAGATCAGTTGGTTGCGGCAGATCAGTTTTTAGGGGCATATAACAAGGCAGTCTAGCAGGATTGGCCGCCTGCGATACACTCTTTGCATGCTTGCCCCTTATGCGTTGCACGCGGAAGAGAGCCGTGGACGGCGCTATCCGGAAGAAGCTCATGCTTACCGCAACGTCTTCCAGCGCGACCGTGACCGCGTGGTACATTCGCGGGCTTTCCGCCGCCTGGAAAACAAAACGCAGGTCTTTACCGGCAGGCGTTCTGACCATTTCCGCAATCGGCTGACGCACACGATTGAGGTCACGCAGATTTCACGCACCATTGCCGCCGAGTTGCAACTGAATGAAGACCTGGTGGAAGCGCTGGCGCTGGCGCATGACGTGGGGCATCCGCCGTTTGGGCATGCGGGTGAGCGCGTGTTGAACGCGGCCATGCAGGAATACGGCGACCAGTTTGATCACAACCTGCACGCGCTGCGCACGGTGGAACAGTTTGAACATCGCTATGCGGAATTTCCCGGGCTCAACCTGACGTTTGAAGTGCGCGAGGGGATTGTGAAGCACTCTCGCGACTATGACGCCAAAGATTTCTCTGAGCTGGCGGAGTATTTGCTGGACCAGCGCCCGCCGCTGGAAGCGCAGCTGATCGACTTTACGGATGAAATTGCTTATTCAACCGCCGACCTGGACGACGGCGTGGAGGCAAAGATTCTGACGCGAGAGCAAGTACGTGACAACGTACCTCTGTTTGCGCGGCTGCATGCGGAAGTGCAGCAGCGCTATCCGGCCACGGCGGAGAAGCTGCTCTTTAATGAGACGCTTAAGCGCGTGCTGGACCGGCTGGTGAGCGACCTGATCGCCCACAGCCGCAAGCTGATTGCCGAAGCAGGAGTGAATTCGGTAGAAGCCGTCCGGCGATTTCCGCAGCGCCTGATCGGCTTCAGCCCGCAAGTGGATGAGGAGCGCAAGCAGCTCAAAGACTTTCTTTACCAGAATGTCTATTACAGTCCGACGCAGCAGCGCGACAAGCAACAAGCCGAGCAGGTGATTGCAGAGATGTTTGCGTTTTTTATGAAGACTCCGCGGGAACTGCCCGCCAGCTATCAGGCGAAAACACGGACCGAGCCGCTGCACAGGATTGTTTGCGACTACGTTGCGGGAATGACGGACAGTTATATCTTTGAGCAGCATCGGCGGTTTTGCGCGGCGAAAAACCACAAATCTCACCACAGATAACACTGATAACACTGATTTACACGGATAAGTAAGTTCAATGGCATGCAAAAATCCCTGGGAACCAGACGCTCTGGCATTGCGTATCACAGGTTGCAGTGTGTACAGGAGGCAGGATGATGAAGACCGCACTTGCATCGGCCATGTTGCTGGCTGGAATTTCAGTGGGCGCGCGGGCTTTGTTCGCACAGACCCCAGGCAGTCCGACGGAAAAAGATTTTGTTTCCGGCGGCAGAGTTGCAATCACGCTTGAGTCAGGCGATTACGAAATTCACGCAGGCACGGACAATCGCATCCACGTGCGCTGGAATGAGGCAAGCGGCGCGCGCGTGAAGCTGACGACGAATGGCAATTCGGCTGACCTGCGCGTGGAGAACACGCCCAACAATAACTTTCACGCCACTATTGAGGTCCCGGCGCTTACTGACCTGCGCGTTCGGCTTACTGCCGGAGACATGCGAGTATCCGGAATCAAAGGCGACAAAGATATTGAAATAAATGCGGGCGACTTGAATCTATCCGTAGGCAGCTCCAATGATTGGGGCCAGGTGGACGCCTCTGTAACCGCGGGTGATATCAACGCAACACCTTTTGGAGGCAGTAAAGGCGGATTGTTCCGATCATTCAATTGGAAAGGCCCGGGCAAGTACCGGATGCACGTCCACCTGACGGCTGGAGACGTGAACCTGCGAAATTAATGGAGCCACAGTTATCGGCGGCTGGCAACCTCACAAGTGCAAAATTAATTTGTTCGCGATCTCTGATCCGCGCATTCGCGCTTCCGGCAAATACATGGTTTCAAGCGTGAGCATGCTATCGCCTTTGAGCACGTAGAACGCGTGGCCAAAAGAGCCGATCATGGCGTGGTCGCTCACACCGTTGACTTCGTCAAAGCCGGGGACAACGGACAGCGTGGTACGCAGCGGCATCCAATTTCCGCTGCCAAAGTTCCGGTTCAGGCTGAAGGCGAAGACTTTACCGCTGGGATCGGGCGCGCTGAGGCCAAAACCTTTCACAATGCCTTCCATTTCCTTGGTGTGCTTCAACAGCTCAAGAGGATTGTCACCCTTGGAATTTTTAACGTCAGGATACTGGGAAGCTTTTTCAGAGTCACGCTTGGCCTGGGCAATGGCGAGCTTTTGCAATTGGCTGAACGCGGCCGGATTGGTGTAATAGGCGCAGCCGGGATCGCCGTTCTCCATGATTTCCGCGGCGCGCTCAACGGTGACGCCGATCATCTGTTGCAGATCTCCGGTTGAAAGCAGCTTGCACATGTTGCCCTGTGAAACTTCAGAGCCAAACGATCCGCCACCAATAGCGCCGCCTGTAATAGAAGATACTTTGTGCTTGACCCAATGGACGCCATAGAGCACCGCGCCAAAGGCTCCGAGGACCATTATGAGGATGATTCCGCCGACGATCAGCAGAGCTTTGCCTGCGCCGGAAGACTTTGGGGGCGTAGTGGGAGGAACTTGGGGACGAGGCTGAGCTGGTTGTTGTGCGATGGGTTGCTGTGCCATCGAGAGCTGGGAAGATGCGGGCGGCTGTGACGCTGGTTGCGGAGTCGGCTGGGCGGCGGCCACGGGTTGGGGAGTCGCGACAGGCTGTGTTGTCGGCGTTACGACAGGCTGGACTGTCGGAGCAGCGACTGGCGCGGGCGCAGAAGCTGATTGAGCGCGATGGCCGCAACGTCCGCAAAAGACGCCGGAAAGCGGTGCGCCGCAGTTGGTACAAAATTCAGCCATGGTCTTTGTCCTTCACACTATAGTGATTGAGGGCTCGCCATTGTAACTTGATTTTTCCGCCAAAGCTGCGTATCTCTGCGACAACGGGGTATTCCACACCATGCAGTTTGGCCGTGTCCGGCAGGGCAATATTTACGCGGTCGGCCCTAGTCTGGTACTAGCCAAGGCTAAGGCGTACACCGTAAGATATTGAAAATAAAGGGGCCGATTGCAGGCTTTGGAATCAGGAGTTTGGCAATTGCAATGCAATAGTCAAAAGCGTGACGTTATGCGCAATCGGGGGTGAGCTGGCAAACCCTGTCACAAAGCGTGAAAAAACCCCGATGCTCGAACGACCCCGGTTCGGAGGATTTTACCCCAATGAAGAATTATCTATTGTCGTTATCGCTTGTCGCCGCCATGTCAATTCCAGCGGTCGCACAGCAGAACCAACAGACCACATCAGATCAACCGCAGGCACAGCAGAGCCAGACCCAGAGCAACGATCAGACCGCAACCGGCAAAGATCCGTTGACCTACACGCGCAAAGAGGGCTTCTGGGGACACCTGAACCCCTTTGCCCGCAAGAAATATGTTAACCGCCAGTTGGATCCCGTTCGCGGCCGCGTGAATGAGCTCGACGAACTCACCGCAAAGAACGCCAAAATGATCGCTGACGTTGACGCTCGCGCGACCGAAGGTATCCGCAACGCGATGAGCAAGGCCAATGAAGCCGACACGCACGCGCTGGACGCGGGCAATCGCGCCAATCAGGCCCAGCAGACGGCGCAGCAGGCGCACACGCGCATTGCCACGGTTGAAGATACGGTCAGCAAGATCGACCAGTACCAGCCCATCACCCAGGCTGAAATTCGCTTCCGCGCCGGACAGAGCGCCCTCAGCAAGAACGCCAAAGACGCGCTCGACCAGATGGCTACCTCTCTGAAGAACCAGAAGGGCTACATTGTTGAAGTGCAGGGTTTCTCGCCCGGCAACGGCACTACCGCCATTGAGAACTCGCGTGAAATGGCGCAGATGGTCGTCCGTTACCTGGTCCTGAATCATGAGATACCGGTCTATCGCATCTACACGGTTGGCATGGGCAACGCTCCTGTCCAGGCAGAAGATGGCAAGATTCACCGCCAGAAGGGTGGCAAAGTTGAGATCAGCCTGTTGAAGAACGGCCTCGCTGACCTGAACGCCAGCAACAACTCAGCCCCGACGACCGGTAGCGGCGTCACCGCAACTCCGGCCAATGAGCCTGCAACTCAGTCGGCTCCGGCAAATCAATCGGCTCCGGCAACCCAGCCCGCTACTCAGCCCAGCACCACTGATCAGCCGGCCCAGAAGCCGCCGCAACAATAAGTTTGTAATTTTCTCTAACCAAACGCACCCCTCTTGCCCACGTGGCCGGAGGGGTTTTTTATCGCGATCATGCCCTGCTTCCCCCGATCTCCAATATTCTCCTCGCGTTCCTTCATGTCCCCCCTGTGCTTAAAAATTTTGCCGATCTCCATTATTTCTCTGTGTTCCTTTGTGTCCTCTGTGGTTAAAAACTTTTCCCCGATTTCCTCTGCGCCCCTTCGTGTCCTTTGTGGTTAAACGTTTTTTCCGATTTTCTGATCCGCGCTCACCTGCGTTAATCAGCGGTAAGCTCTTGCTTTTCCGATTCCCGGCGATGACGCGCGATGTCGGCGATTACGGCGATTCTTGTTTCCTCATCCGCACTGCTTTCCTCAACTCCAGCACCATCATGTCCTTCGGACATGCTCTCCAATTGTGTCGCCAGCACACAATCATGTCGCATCCTTTCGGATCGTGCCCATGCTCCGCGAATGACCGGCTATTTTTCTCAAATTCAATTCGCACGTCCTGCCACCGTCCTGGCATTACTTCCATCTTTGCCCGGCAATCCGGAAATCCCGGTTGAATTGCTTCAAGGATAAAACCCAAATCTCGCGCCATCATGGCAAACAGCATGCTCACGCCCATCTCGTTCACCGGTTCGTGCGTCAGCCTTTCCGTATGCATCGGCTCTCCCAGCAGCGGACGGTCCGGCAGCACCCTTCTTAAAAATCCTCCTCCCAGCACCGTGCTTGCCACCAGCATCGCCAGCATCGTCGTCGTTACGCACTTCATTCCCGCCAGTGGAGGCGGCAGCCCTGCATTCACCGGCTCCGTCTGCAAACTGGGCGCTCCGCTTCTTCGTACTGATGCCATAAACTTTCTTGCCCACCGCGCCTGCCGTACCTGTCGCCGCTCTGGCGTGTTTCTTATGGTCTCCACCACGTCTTTCCATTCGCCGCGCAGCGCGCCCTTTGCTTCTGCGTCAATAAAGGCCGCGGGTGTCAGCCTCCAGCGCTGGAACCGGTCAATCACGCACCGGCATGAATATTTTCCTGAGTTCGCGTATTCAGTCCGTGTAGGCATCCGTTTCAGCTCACGCGTTACCCGGCCCCAGTCCTCCAGCAGGTCTTCGTTTTGGATCATCCGCCCCGGACCGGTTGGCGCCGGCTCCAGCCCCGCCGCTCTCACTGCCGACCGATGCCTCGTAAAATGTTTCCTCACCACCGCCGGAGAAATCCCGCTCATCTGCTCCAGCTCTTCCCGTGTGGGCGTCCGCCCCAGCTCCGTGGCCAGGCGCTGCAGAGTGCTGAGGACCTCTTCTTTGGAAATTGAAAACTTTTTGCCCTGCATGGCTTCGCCCTCGCAATTTTGGAATTTCGCAAAATTGGAACTCGCAAAATTGGAACTCGCAAAATTAGGAAAATCCCGTCGCAGTAGGTAAATCGGCGCGGGTGTCGCCGGCCATTGTAGGCTTTC
Organism: Candidatus Angelobacter sp.; assembly: GCA_049688735.1. Lineage (GTDB taxonomy): Bacteria > Acidobacteriota > Terriglobia > Terriglobales > Acidobacteriaceae > Angelobacter. The sequence goes on from JBAVLE010000278.1 coordinate 7,037, forward strand.
CTTTTGGCCGGCTCTGGAGGGCTCGCAGGTCGATCGTTCGGTCGCTCCAGCAGCTTACTTTTATAGCACGAATAAAGACCGAAAGCAAGAGCTTTCTGGGCCAAATTGCGGATTTTTGCATTCGGCATGAGTTCTGTCTAATAACCATGAAGCGTAGTAAGCTTTCCTCGAGAGATTAACAGCACATTCCCCTGTTAATCCCAAGCGATCTTTAGGATTCGGACATAGGGGGCTTGGCATGTCAGATGTTCTTCAAGTTTTCTCAGAAGCATTTGACGAAGCAGCATCCAAAGCTGCAGGAGCTTATCTGGGGGAGATCGTCAGGGAAAGTCTCACAACGCTTAGTTATTCAGCACTATTTGCTACAGTCGCTGGTGAAGCTGCTAAAGAGATGGCCGCAGGTATGGTTGGACCAATCTTGCGAATTTTTCTTAAGGTACTTGATCCAACACAACAAAAATTGGATATCTTGCTGAATGAGCCGCTGCAGACGGCCGTCTCAACCACTCACAAATGCCTTGCAGTACAGATTGGCAATGAGAATGATAGACGCATGCGTGATCAGCAGTTCTTTGCAGCTTTGCAGGGTTTCGAGAAAGCTTATTCCATCGCGAGCCAAAAAAAGAATGAAGAGGTATGCATCAATATTCGACTTGCTCAAGCTGCGATTGCCAGGGCTATGGACACTCATGGCTGGGTTGCCGTTTATCTGAAAGAATTCATAGCAACATTGAAGGACCAAATACAATTGGCGGATGCCAAGGTGAGAAGCGCCACGAAGACATTGAACAATGCACGGAATCGACAGACCGCCGACGGACAGGAAAGGGCAAGCGAACAAGCCAGACAAATGCTCATTGAGTTAGGACCGGAACCGCTGCCAGGCCAATTTTCTATCACGCCTCTTGGTATGGAGTTGGGGGTAAATGATAAAACCTGGCGATATGCACGCCAAGGTATTCGAAATGCGGCCAAGGCCCCAACCGCACGCCAGCTTGCTGAGTTGCAAAGGGACTTAGATTTGTGCGAGGCAAAATCATACCGCCTTAAAGCATTTGCTAGGTTCTGGGAAATTCCCCTAACCTGAGACGACTGAGCAACCGGTACGAGGACTTCTGAACCTTGTCGTCCTCGCTGGGAGAATCGTGAACCATTGCTAAAGCTAGGTCACCCCTGCTGAAGTGTTGCAGACCGAACCTAAGAGCGAAACATTCTGAGGGCAGATTTCACCAGAAATCGGCCAGTGTGCTTTGCCACGTGCCTGCTGACCAGCCATGTTCCTTTTGCAGTATGTTTTCCCACGAAGGCAGCCGCTTGCGGTGTGCGGCGCACCAGATGGCTTCCAATGCTCCACGTAAATTGCGCGGCAGTAAACGCCGCTTGAGGAGAGTTCTTGGTGAGGTTGATTGCGGCTTTATGAACGTGGCGAAGATGATGAACCATACCTCGAATTCTAAGCCTATTGTGGCGACAATAGCCTCATGACCTCCGTAACATTGGTTTACCGGATCGGATAAGGTTGACAAAATTGCTAGGCGCGCTCCTGACGAGGCTTAGAATTTTATTGCAGATGAATGCAGGCTACCACAGGCACCTAGATAGCAACACTTTGAAGGATTTTTGTCTTCCGCAGCCCTGACGATGCAGGAAGCGACAGGGTGGGATTCCGAAACTCTGCGCCTCGCCATTTTAATAGTGCGCTCCCCGTCGCTGGCGCGTTCCTACTCCGTGAGGAAAGGTTCCTTCAATTTTGGCAATTACGCAATTTTGGCAATCTTGGCAATTATCCTCACCCCTGCTGCCACAATCAACTCCTGGCAGGTGATGCAAGGAGGGAGTGGTTCGGGAAAACCGCCGGCTTCTCGGGCAGGGCACCCAGAGTACCGTTAGTCGAGAAAGTACAAAGCAGGAAGGGTGGGTCACCCGCCCTATTTAAGATTAGTCTCCAGGTTCCGTAGAACAGCTACAAGAATTACCAAACTCGCAACAGCTCCAATCGCCCACATCAACGAGGCCAAAACATTGACAACTGAACTGGCGGAGGGACCAAGTGAAAGCAATGAACGGAGCAGCCACAGGACAAAGGCCGCAGCCGCCGCTCCGAAGACTACACGATCTCCAAGGAATGTAGACCTGACCGCGATCAAAGCTGTAATCACAATTGACGCGATCAGGCCAAAAATCAATATCGGATCCCGTTCGTTCGGACTGCTTGGTCGTAACGATGTTATGGAACGTGGCAGAGCCTCGTAGATGCAAAAAAGAAGTGCAAACAGCAGCGCTGCCCGATTACGAAGCACGGTAGGTTGTTTTGACGTTATCTCCATGTCATTGCCTACATTCTAAGTACGACTTAGTTATCATCGCGGCGGGTGGACCATCCCTTTCTCCTGCATTTTCTTTCCGCTACCATATGCTCGGTGCCCTACCCTTTGCGGGGCACCACGGCCGCGCGCTTGTTTGCGCGAGCGTGGGCAGGAAGCAAAGGATGGGATCGACTCAGTCCCGATCTTGACCGGCCCTTCTTCCCAACCCGTAATGCCGAAAGCTGCTCCAGAACCAGAGCTCGGGAGATTTACCCAATCGCCGTAGGCGCGACATGAGTTAGCCCAGCGTAGCCGAGGCGTGCTTGGCGCGCCTAAGGGGTACGCGCTGGGAAAAGATTGAATAGAAACGGAGCGCCGCAGGTGCGGCACAACTTAAGGTTTCCGCACCGCCTGATTCCTTTTACTCTTTGTTTCGTTGTGTCCGCTTGGGTTGGGATTTCCTCTGGCCTGGCTTCCGGCGGTAAGCCGTTGCCTTCCGATCACCAGATCACCCGATCTTCCTCTGTGTTCCTTCGTGTCCTTTGTGGTTAAAGCTTTCGCCTCACTGCTGCTCGACAATCAATTCCTGGCAGGTAATGCAATACCGGCTCCACGGTACCGCCGTCAAGCGATTCACGCTTATGTCCTGGCCGCAATGCAGGCATTCGCCAAACGTGCCGTTGTTGATCCGGCCAATCGCCGCTTCCACCAGGTGCAGCAGTCCGCGCTCCTGCGCTTTCTGCCGGAACGTCATTTCCTTTGAGAGCGACGCCGTCGCGCGATCGCCTTCATCGCGTCCAAAGTCCTGCGCCTCATTGTGTTCTTCCAGTGTGCGGCTCAGGCTGCGGCGTAGCTCCTCGCGCCTCTTGTTGAGGAGCTCTTCAAATTTTGCAATCTTGGCTTTTTCCATGCGCTATCACTCAACAATCAAAAGATATCCTGGCGCGATGCTGCCCCGGGCAGACTTGCATCCTTAGTATCTTAATTGAGATTTGCCTTGTCCGTCGCGCTCACCCCAGGAACCGCCCATTCCGCTAATGCTGCTTAGGCGCTTCCTTCGCCCCGGCGTTCAAATCCACCTCTCGGATGCTGGCCGGGCCCGCCGGGACGACCACCGTCCGCATAATCTCTTTGCCATCGCTCTCAATCGCCACCGTATAAGTTCCCGCAGCCAGATTGCGGAAAATATACGCGCCGGTCGCGCCGGTCTTTGTTTCCCCGGTCTTAGTTTCAAGCGACACTTCTTTCAGCCGGACCACTGCGCCGGCCAGGGGAACGGTTTGCAGCGTGGCTTTGTCATAGACCAGCACCCGCCCTGCTATCGACCGCAGCGCCTTCACGGTGAATTGCGTGTTCGCTGGCTTGCCTGATTCCACTTCCAGGGTCTGCGCGGCCAGGTCTTGCAGCGCGTATCCCGGAGGGTAAGAATCCGGCAGGGTCGCCACTGAGTAAGTTCCGGGAACCAGTCCGGTAAATGCGAACTTGCCGTTCACTCCTGTCTGCACGCGACGCGTGAATTTCTCGCCTTTTAGCTCCACCGTGATTCCGTTGATGCCGCTGCCGGCGTCGTTTAGCAGGAAACCAAAGATCTGTCCCTTGGCAAAGTTGATGCCGAAATCTGCCGTGGCGTTCATGTCCACAGTAGCGGGTGAATCCGTGGTGTAAAAAAATGGCTCGTCGCTCTGCAGCTTCGCTTCCACGCGATGCACGCCGAACGCCACATGATGAAACGCATAATAGCCGCTTGAATCCGTGCGCGTTACGCGGTCTTCGTCCAGCCGCACCTCCACGCCGCCCATGGCGGGCATCTGCGCGTTGTAGAGCCCGGCGGAATCATCATCGCGGAAGATATGTCCCTCGATCATGCCGTGGCGTCCCGGCAGCAGAAGCGTGGGCACGGTAAAAAATCTGTGCTGGATAGAAATGCTGAACAGCGGATGCGTTGAAGTCACGCCATTGTTGGTGGTTTGCACCATGGCGGCGGAGCCCACAATGTCATTCGTCGATTTCAACCGCTGCGAGTAGCTGAGCGTGGTGGTCTTTAATATGAAATGGCCTTGCAGCAGCTCGGTATCGCTATCAAAATAACTCAAGTCCACTTTGCGGCGGTTCTGGCTGTGTTGCATCCAGCTTACCGCGGCGTTCAGGTCATTGCGCGACGGCGCCAGGTTCACGACGAACGCGTTGGTGAATCCCAGCAGTTGCAGGATCGCGGTATTCTGCAGCAGGCTGGCAAGTTGCTCCGGCGTGGACGCAACAATTCCAGCGCGGTCCAGCGCGTCCTGCAGCCCCGGCACTTGTGAGAAGATGGCTGCCAGCGTGGGCACCTGAACGTCATGCCGATAGAAACCGCTGATCTGGAATTGTCCGGCAGAAGCGCGGGCGTTCACCGCGTAATCATTGCCCCCACCACCGCCTTCAATGTTTACGCTGCGCTGATATTCAAAGCCCGTCCCAAAGTGCCGCGTTGAGTAATCCACGCCAGCAGGCAGGTTCACGGTGGTAACGGCTGGCCCAACAGGAATCTTGGATTGAAACTTTGCATAACCGCCGCCGCCATTCAGTGAGAAATTCTTGCTCAACTTAAAATTCAGCAGGCTGCTGGTGGTGAACGTGTTCTGGCTCAGCGTAAGCAGGTTGTAATTCGATTGGTTCAAGTCCAGGCTGGCGTAAAGACGCTCCGTCAGCTTGCGGCTGGCGTTCAGGTCGGCAAACGTTCCGTGCTGGTTGTTGACGGCCAGTGACGCAAAGTTGCGCGACTGTATGTGAAAGTTTCCCAGCAGGTGGTTGCGCTTATCGTCATAGCTGGCCCGCGTGGCAAAGCCAAAGCCGTGGCTCATGCCGAGTTCAGCCAGGAAATTTCCTTTGTCGCTGAGCTTACGCCGATAGACGACAGACCCAACCGCGCCATTGCTGGCGAATGCGCGCTGGCTGTCAGGATTCTGAAAGTAATAAGCATTCGCTTCCAGCGAATTTACATCGTCGATCCGGAACACTCTGGTGACGCCCGCTGTGTATTCGCGATCAGTCGCGAGAAAAAGTCCCTGAAACGTGGCAATGGAAGTAAACCCACCGTGGAATTCCCACGGCCCCTGTCGCATATGAAAGCCGCGCACCAGAAAGCCATCGAGCGTAAGCGGAGAATTGAGAACGTTCTTGTCAACGAAAGTAATGTCCCTGTCAGGACGGCTGATCTGGTAGGCCAAAAAAGGGAATCCGATAGCCGAAGTCGATCCCGAAGCCGAAAACAGGTTGGCGTTGATCACCTGCATGCGCGTGAAAGATTGTCCCTGTGTCCGCTTCATCTCAATCGAGTTAGTAATCTGGTTGGGATCTGAGTTGTAGCGAAATTCATAAGTCCCGCTCTCGCCGCTGCCCTGGCGCTCCGGCGGTTCAAATCCCGGAGGCAAAATGGGAGCGGGAACAGGCACCGTCACAGCCAAGGTCTGCGCGCCAGCAGAAGTTACAACAACAATGTTGGTGGAACCCGGCGCTTTGCCCACAATTTCCAGCACGCCATTTGCAGCCGTGGCGTCAGCAATATTGGGATCCAGCGAGTAGGCCGCGGTGGCACCGGCCACGGGTAGCTGCAAGGTCTTCTGGTAGGCCACAGAAAGCGGAGTCTGTCCCTGTGCCGCCAGACAGCAGGCGGTCGCCAACAGTAGAAGGCTCCAGCAGCATTTCATTTTTTGGAAGCGTCAGTT
>JBAVLE010000279.1:0-5664 GCA_049688735.1 Candidatus Angelobacter sp.
CTCAAAAGATTGGTAACAGAGTACAGGAGAGACGCAACTATGGAAATGAGTTTTTAATTGGTAGAATGGAACAAGACAATCGGGAGGAAACGATGTATCCAGAGGGAATGGTGGCGCCCATGCGCCAGGAGTTGACAGCGGGCGGTATTGAAGAAGCGCGTACCGCGGCCGACGTGGAAAATGCGATCAACCAGAAAGGCACGCTGATGGTGGTGGTGAATTCCATCTGCGGATGCGCGGCAGGCAGAATGCGTCCTGGAGTGCGGGCGGCGATTCAGAGTGGCCTTCGCCCGGACCGTATGATTACAGTTTTTGCCGGACAGGACAGGGAAGCGACCGACGCTGCGCGGCAGCATTTTACCGGCTTTCCGCCGAGCTCACCTTCGATTGGCTTACTGCGCGATGGAAAACTTGTATACATGATGCAGCGCCACGATATTGAGACCAGCGATCCCATGACGATTGCTACCCGGCTGAAGCAAGCTTTTGAGAAGCACTGCGCGGCGCAAGTCAGCAATTAGTGCTTAGTAGTTGGTAATTAGCCAAAAATCTGACGGCACGCTACGGCGTGCCGTCTTGCTTTCGGATTAGAATTTACCGGATTTTAGGTATGTGCAATTGGGTGGCGCGGTTAATTTGGGTCGTTCCCTAACTCGCGCCCCCACTTATCTACATGCGTTCCGCACGAACTGCAAGTCCAACCGCCCCAGAGGAATTCTCGCAGGTTCTTCGGCATTCGCACGCGCGGGGCTGGTGCATTGCAGTGAAAACAACGAACCGCTTTGAAATTGATTCCCCAATTATTCCTCACGCCTGTGCCATAAAGTACCAGGATAACTCCGCCGAATACCAGCAGACCAAGGAGCAAAACGTGGAGTGAAAGGCCGAAGTTCGTCAAATCTCCTCCTACAGGCAACTGGGTATGCGAGCTTCAACTCCAAGGTCTACGCTTACACCTGAGTCCAATTCAACCGACTTTGCAGGCCTCATTGCATACACCTCTGCTGGGCTGTTTATTAATCCTGTTGTGCCCTATAGCCTGCAGCGTCGATTGGTTGCTTTGATACCGGGAGCAGGCACTGATCACGCAAAGCTGCCGAGCGCCTTTATCGCTCTCCGGTAGACAGCCGATGACAACCCACCGCCAATTGCATTTTGGGCTAATTGCTTCCGGGCTTTCCCGCCTTCTTTGGCGGCGGAATGCTGATATCGATGGGCGTGACCTTGCCGAAGGTTGAGAGCTCTTTGTCAAAATCCTTGGCATTGCCGACAACCAGCACCGCCATCTTGTCAGGATGGATATATTTTCTGGCTACACGGTCGACATCCGGAGCCGTGACTTTTTCGATGCCAGCACGGAACTGTTCCAGGAAATCCGGCGGAAATCCATAGAACTCATAGCGCATGCGCTCCGCCATGACTTTCTGCTTGGAATCAAATTCAAAGATGAAGGAATTCAAAATGGCATCTTTGGCTTTCTTCAATTCAATAGACTGCACGGTGCCGGTGATCAGTTTTTCCATCTCTTTGCGCAGGGCTTCAATGCCGGCAGCAGTGGTGCCGCTCTTTGTCCCCATGGCAAAACGCGTGATTCCGGGATGATCAAAAGCCGTACCCACGCCGCCGCCCACAGAATATGCCAGTCCTAGTTTGGTACGGATGTTCACGAATAGCCGGGAAGAAAAACCGCCTCCGAACAATTCGTTCATGACTTCAACAGCGTAGTAGTCCGGGTTGCGACGATCGATGCCCGGGTCAACCATATCGATTGCGCTCTGGTTAACATCATTCTTCTCGATAAAATAAATTCCCGGCGTGGGATCGCGAAAAGTAATTTTCGCTGCAACAAACGGCTCACCTTTTTGCATACCGCCAAAAACCTGGCGTAATTTCTCTTCCATAGCGGCTGAGTCAAAATCGCCGACAATGCCCAAAATCATGTTATTTGGAGCAATGGTGCGCTTGTGCCATTGCAGCAGAACTTCACGTGTGATGGCCGCCACGGTGTCATATTCAGCGGTGCGAGCGTAAGGATTCTCCGGGCCATAAGCCAGTTTGGTGGATTCACGTTGGGCGATGTCGTCCTCATCGTCATTGCGGCGTGAGATCAGGCTGAAAAACTGCTGCTTGGCAAGGTCGATTTTGTCCTGGCGAAACTCGGGGTTTTGCAGGAGATCGAGCACAACAGGGAAAACCTGGTCATAGTTATCCTTGAGAAAGGACCAGGAAAGAAATGTTGAGTCAGCGCTTTCTGAAGCTTCAACGCGTGCGGCGTGGGCTTCAAGAAAATCATCGAGTTGGTCCCCGGTTTTGCTCTTGGTGCCGCCGGTGCGCCACACGTCAGAATACAGAGCAAGCATTCCGACTTTATCTGCAGGCTCTTCACGCGATCCGCCACGAATGCGGATGGTGCCATCAATCAGCGGCAGCTCATGATCTTCCTGCAGGAAAATAACCATGCCGTTGGGCAGTTGCACCCGGCGCGGCTCCTGCGGCTTGAATTGGGGCAGCGGCGGGATAGGAACTTTTTGCCAGGAAGTGGCAGGAGCAACAGAAGGTGTGGCCGCGGCCTGTGGAACTTTTGGAGGAACGGGCTTCTTTGCCTGGGCAACAGCATTGAGCGCCAACCCGTTCACCAGCAAACAGGTCAAGGCCAGTTTTGCGATTATGAAGAGCAATGATTTCGGTTTGTTCATTTCTGCTCTCCTTTGGCCGGCTCCGTTGATTTTGCTTTTGGAGCTTCGGTTTCTATGGTGGCGACGGTGCGATTTTCTTCACGGAAGGTTTTGTTGGCGACGCGGCGAATATCGGCCTTGGTAACTTTTTCAATTTCATCAATCTGGCGGAAAAGCTCTCGCCAGTCACCATAGAGTGCCTGGTATTCGCCCAACTGGAAGGCCAAGCCCTGATCATTACCCAGGCCGCGAATCAGATCGGCCTTGGCGCGGGTCTTAATGGACTGCAGTTCTTCGTCGGTCACATCCTGCGTCTTCAGCTTCTCAATCTCTTCATGGATAGGCGCGGCCATATCCTCAGCAGTGTGGCCCTGGCTGGGCGCGGCAAAGAAGAAAAACAGGTTGGGATATTTGTTGCCGGGAAATGAACCGCCCTGCGCGGCAATGGCAATGCGTTTGTCGCGCACCAGGGAACGATAGAGCCGCGAAGTGCGGCCTTTGGAAAGCAAATCGGCCAGCACGTCATACACGGGATCATCAGGGTCGCGGTAATCACCGCGGTGGTAGCCTTCTACATAAAGCGGCTGGCTGGGGTCACGAATCAAAATAGTGCGCTGGGCTTGTTGCGGAGGCTCCTTCGTTCGCAGCGGATCCGGTGCGGGACGTGCCGGGATGCGGCCAAAATATTTTTCGATGATCGGCATGGCCTCTGCGGCTTTTAGGTCACCCACCACAGTGACGACAATATTCGATGGAACATAATATTTCTTGAAGAAGTTTGTTGCGTCAGTAGCGGAAAAGGCGCGCAGATCAGAAGGCCAGCCAATTACCGGGCGTCCATACGGATGCGCGATAAATGCAGCGCGCAAAAACTGCTCCAGAAGCCGGCCCTGCGGAGAGCTGTCAACGCTCATGCGCCGCTCTTCATAGACAACGTCACGCTCTTTATAAAACTCACGCATCACCGGTTCCAGAAAGCGCTCTGACTCCAGGTAAGCCCAGAGCTCAAGGCGGTTTTCCGGAAAGGAATAATAGTATGTGGTTTCGTCGCGGTCTGTGGATGCGTTCAGCCCCACTCCGCCCTGGCTTTCCACGATCTCACCAAACTCATTGGGGACGACGTATTGATCGGCGGCAGTTATGGCCTGCTGCCACGCTTTTTCAAGCTCAGCGACCTTCTTTTCATCGCGCCCAACTTCTTTCTGCCTTTCGTGCAAATAAGCGGCGTACGTGGTTTCCACTTTTTCCAGCGCAAGTTTTTCCGCCGGCCAGTTCGTGGTCCCAATTTCATGCGTGCCCTTAAAAGCCATGTGTTCAAACATGTGCGCCAGGCCGGTGATTCCCAGCACTTCCTGAACTGAACCGGCATCAACGCGGGTATAGAACGAAAAGACCGGCGCTTCAGGGCGTTCCATCAGGACGATCGTCAGGCCATTGGCCAGCTTCTTTACGGTGATCCGCTTTTCAAAAGAAGTAATGTCCTGTGCGGTGAGGGTGAGGGCTACCGAAAAAAATCCAATGACGATTGCAAGTTTGCGGAAATGAGAAATCTTCATAGGCTGTCCATGTCAAGGGTAAAGGCTGAAGCGGATGTTTTCAAATTGGACGCGCCATGGAGCGAGAAGTAAGGCGTGCGAGTTTATCCAAGCTAGATGAATGCCAAGATAATTTTGCTGCCGCTTCGCGCTTTGAAATGTTTGGCTTTGACATGTATAACAAGGCAATCTTTTTGCACGCCCAGGAAAACTAACAATGTCAACACACCAGGAACTGCTGCAAGCGTTCCGGATATTTGCTGAAACCGCGGCGAATGCAACCGCGCTGATGACTCACATCTCACAGCGCCTGCATAGCGAAATGGCCCGCTACAACTGGGTTGGATTCTATCTTGTGGACCAAGCAGACCCCGGGATGTTGGTGGTAGGGCCTTATGTGGGCAGCTTCAGCCCTAATGCGCGCATTCCGCTCAACAAAGGCCTTTGCGGGGCCGCAGCCACTACGAAAAAGACCGTGGTGGTAAATGACGTAGCAAACGATCGAAGATATCTTTCCGGATCGGAAATTGTGAAGGCGAACATGGTCGTCCCCATTCTGGCCAAAAATGAGTTGGCGGCTGAGCTGGATATTGAGAGCTATTTTGCCAATACGTTTACCAGAGCGGAACAGACCTTTGCGGAGGAGGTGGCGCAACTTGTGGGTAAGTACATGGAGAAGAAACGCTAAGCTGAAGTCGATGTCCGATTTCTGGCCGGGTTGTTGCTTTCGTACCCGCCGAGTAACCCACAATGACATTGTTTGCCGCCACAGCTGACTATATAAAAGCAGCAGGGCTGTCCATGAGTCCGCGCGGCCCGTGCCAAGAAAATGTCCAAGCACCAGGAATTGCTCAAAGATTTCGGATACGTAGCACAGTCTGCGCGCACGCTGGACGCGCTGATGGAGACCATCGTCCAGCGGCTGCATGACACCATGACACGCTATAACTGGGTTGGATTTTACCTGGTGGATAAGACACGTCCCAACAGCCTGAATCTGGGGCCGCACGTGGGCAGCTTTGATCCGCATGAAAGCGTGTCCCTGGATAAAGGATTGTGCGGGGATGCAGCTTCCACCAGGAAAGCCGTGGTGGTAAATAATGCCGCGAACGATCCACGGTACAAGGCTTCCTCGGCCCTGGTGAAGTCGGAAATTGTTGTTCCGATCTTTACGCGTGGCGCCCTTTACGGCGTGATTGACATCAACAGCTATTTTGCCGATACCTTTAACCTTGATGAGCAGCGGTTTGTGGAAGCCTGCGCGGCACTGGTAAGCGGTTATCTGGAAAAGCCGCGCTGAGTTATACGGTCGAAGTACGGTAAGCGGGCTGCTATGATGTCGGGGTTTATGAAACTCCTCAGACTCTCTCTGCTGATTCTTTTCTTTGCAACTTCTTCCATCGCGCAAAATGCCAGTTCTACTAGCCCCAGCTCTACTAAACCCAGCTTTACTC
>JBAVLE010000280.1:0-16047 GCA_049688735.1 Candidatus Angelobacter sp.
CCGCCATTCTTTAGCTCCCAGCTTTTTATCACGGTAAAATATTGCCCCGAAATGTTGTAAGAAAGGAAAAGGAGATAGCGCGAACCGACTGCAATTGAAAAATTTGTGAACGCAGCCTGCTCTTCGATCACCCTACCATCGGCCAATCGCATCTTGCCGCCCCTAATAACAATCGGAATGGTTTCGCCGGCTTTGGCACGTTCTGGAATATCCTTGATTTGTTCATCCACACTCAAGCTGAACTCCGTATATAAGTGAGTATGGTCGCTTGAAAAATAAGGTTGCACAGCGGTGACTGTCGCTACAATCACTGCATCGCTTTCCTGAACGGGAATTGCCGGTATCCTAGTAAAGTATGGCGGAGCCGATTGGTGGGTTAATCCGTTTTTTGGTTCGAGAGAATCTAGCTTGGGCGCATCAGAACGCTTGTCATTGAAGGCGGCGCTACGTTCCTGCCTTACAGCGTCCTTTTGACCCGTTTTATCGACTTCTGAAATATCGTTTATCGATTGTTTCCAGCTCTCCGGAGTTGGAGAAATTGGTTGGGTCAATTGCGCCGACGTGTAATTCCCTCCCATTAAGGCAAGCACGTAGATCGACAGCAATAAGATTCGGCTCACACGTCTAACCATACAAACCCCTTTGAAACAAGTTCATTCAGAAGGTCCAAAATTTTACCAAAAAATGAGACGGCAACATTCACGTTTTCAGAATCTAGGAATCGAGAGTTGCTGAAAACAGTTGTATCCGACAGTGACAAAAAATTGTAAGTTTTTCTTAACAATTGGGATGAAGCATGTATCTAAAACTCCTACATTCTTACAGATATGTCTGAGGAGCCGAGCGGCGCGAAATTAAATCACGGAAGTCTCCTATGCTTTCAACTCTGCCGCTTCCTTCTTCAGCCGCGCCAGCTTGCTCATGAGAAAGAGCAGATAGCCGACGTAAATTCCCCACGCCGCAAGGTAGCCGGCCCAAAGATAGGAGATCGGAGCGACGTGGCCCGGAGACATCAAGAACATCGCGGGTATCAGCATCATTCCGGCTGCACCGCCTGTTGCACGCTGAATGTGGGCTGAGTCAATTTTCTGAGCCGTGCGTTCCATCTCATAGCGGAACCAGCAAATCAACCCGCTGAAGCACAGGAAAGCAAGCATGTTAATGAGCATAACGTGCTGCATCCGGTGCTCGATATTGGGCGTGAAGAGTATCGGCGGGGGGTGATGCGTGCGAAACCAGCGGTTGGACATATAAACGATCGGCACATCGAGAAAAGAAAACACAGCAAGCGCCGCGGCCAACACCGATGTTGAACCGGCTGTCGAAGACCGGCGCATCATCAGATAGCTGACATACAACAGCCACAGCATTAAGGTGGTATTCAGGCGCATGTCCCAAGCCGACCACCATGTGCCCCAGGCATAGCGCGCCCAGATGGGGCCGGTGATCAGCACCACGGAGCAGAAAACCACGCCCACTTCAGCCGTGGTGGCGGCCAGGGCATCGGCCTTGGCACTGCGCTTCCACAGGTAAAAAATCGACGCCAAAAAGTTGACAAAAAACAGCGTGAAAGCGACCGTGGCCGCGGGCACGTGGACGTAAAAAATCCGCTGCACATCGCCCATGGTTTCTTCAGTGGGCGCCACGACTAACGCCTGATAAGTCCCATAGGCCAGGAAGATGCAGCAAAAAGCGGCGAAAGCGAAAAACAATTTGGTTTTCATTCTGCGTTCAACACCGTATCAAACAGCAGGAAACATGCGGTGGTAAAGATCACGCAGAATCCCGCCAGAAATTTCAACTGTACCGCGGGTGAGCCTTCACCGCTGAGTACCTGAGTAGTGCCCGTAACCATGCTAACCACTGCCGGGAGCGAGATGGGCAGCAGAAGCAGCGGCAGCATAAGCTCTCGATTGCGGGTGCGAATGGACATGGCGGCAAAAAACGTTCCGTTCACCACCAGCGCCCACGTGCCCAAGGCGGCTACCAGAATCAGCTGCCAGAGAGGCCCTACCGTACTTAAATTGTAAAAGACCACGAATAGTGGGGCCATCAGGCATTCCAGCAACATCACCAGAATAAAGTTACCTAAGCACTTACCCAGGAATAGGGCCTCTGCCGGCGCAGGAGAGACGCGGTAGGCGTCCAACACGCCGTTGCGCAGCTCGCGCGCCCAACTCTGGTTCAGCGCCATGGTGGTGGAGAAAAGAAAGGCAATCCAAATAAGGCCGCCCATCACTGGGCGAGAATCCTCACGCTCAAAGGAAAAGCTGAAGACCACCACCACAACCAGGGCAAAAAACATCATGGAGTTGAAAACGTCACGCGAGCGCCATTCCAGGCGCAGATCTTTGCTGACGTTGATCCATGTAAGCCGGGCGATGGACATGCTCACGCCGTTCCTTTGGCCGTGGGACCTTGCTTCATAATCTCTTGAACCATGGGCCCGCGATCGACAAGCTGTCCGTGCGAGAGCAGCAGATATTCGTCGGCCAAATTAGCGAGCAATCCGATCTGGTGCGTGACCAGCAAAATAGTCGTCCCGCTGGAGCGCATGTCGGCCAGTAGTTTGGCAATTTGCAAGGCGGAATCAGGATCGACGTTGGAAAAAGGTTCGTCGAGTAGCAGCAGGCGCGGCTGATGAAAAATGGCGCGTGCTAAAGAGAGCCGCTGGCGCATTCCCTGGGAATACTGTCCAATGCGGCGCTCCAGCTTGGGATCAAGTCCAACGCGCTGCATGGCGTGGGCCAGAGGCTCGTCAGAATCCACGCCGTAAAGCTGGCCAAAGAAGCGCAGGTTTTCCATGCCGGAAAGTTCGTCATAGAGCAGCGGGGCGTGGGCCATATAGCCCATCTGGTTGAGCGCCTGCTTGTTGGGAATGCCGTAAATCAGGATTGTGCCTTCCGTCGGCTCATTGAGGCCGGCAATCATGCGCAGCAGCGTGGACTTGCCCGCGCCATTTTCTCCGCGCAGAACGTAAAATCGCCCTGGCTCAAGCGCGAACGAAACTTTTCTTACCGCAGCGGTGCGGCCATAAATCTTGGAGACGTTTTCAGTGTGGATAGGAGAGACGTCGGGGTTCGTCAGCGGCGGACCTCAGTATCCTTTGGACGGCTGCTGTGCCGCCGGCGCGGCTCCCGGTTGTTGCTGCTGCGGAGCGTACTTTGAGGCGCATTTGGCCTGCAGCTCATTGGCGTAAAAAACACCATCGTGCTTATAGATGCCCATGGCCAGGGCCTGGGCATTGTCCTTGAAGGTGTCCGGCGGCGGCTCAGAGCCTTTATAAACCACGCGCAGCGTCTCGCCATTTTCCACCAACTGGAAATCGGCATGCGGGCCGTTCATCTTGATCGATCCGGGCAGTACGTTTCCGGCGACTCGCAGATTCTTCTTGTAAACATCGTCACCCATGGCGTGCAGTTCTTTAATGGTGACGTAATAGCTCTTGCTTTCCTGCGCTCCCAGATAAGCCAGATAAGCCAGGGTCAGCACGATCAGCGTGATCGCGGCTCCAAACTTGAGGTATTTATTGCGTTCCTGTGACATGACTGCTCAAAGGTTATCCCCGCTTGGGACGTGGGTCAAGAGTCTTAATGTTGCTGGGTGACGCAGATCACACGCGCTTTTCTATGGCGCGTATAATAAAGGGTTTCCGATACTAAGGTGAACCCATGAGCACAACCCACAACACCCCGCAAACTGGCGCCATACCCCAAATCAACCCACGAGAAGAGTGGATCGTCCGCCGCAGAGAACATGCAGCCAGCACTGCCGATGACAATGTTTCCCAGATGCACTTTGCCCGCAAAGGGCTCATTACAGAGGAGATGCTGTACGTTGCGGAGCGCGAAAAAGTAAAGCCTGAGCTGATTCGGGACGAGGTGGCCGCCGGAAGGATGATTATTCCGGCCAACATTAACCATCCTGAGCTGGAGCCGATGGCAATTGGGGTGGAGTCACTGTGCAAAATTAACGCCAATATCGGCAATTCCGCCATCACTTCTAATGTGGATGAAGAGCTAAAGAAGCTGCATACGGCTGTCCATTTTGGCGCGGACACGGTGATGGACCTTTCCACCGGCGGAGGAATTCATGAGATTCGTGAGGCCATCCTGCGGCATTCGCCCGTGCCGATTGGCACCGTACCGATCTACGAAGCCGTCTCACGAGTAAAGCGGATTGAAGACCTGAACGCCAGCCTGATGCTGGAAGTCATTGAAGAGCAGGCGCAGCAGGGCGTGGACTATATGACGATCCATGCAGGCGTGCTGGTGCAATATCTGCCGCTGATCTCCAAGCGCATTACCGGGATCGTGAGCCGGGGCGGAGCGATTCTGGCGCAGTGGATGGCACACCACCACAAACAAAATTTTCTTTATGAATGCTTTGACGACATCACCAAAATCATGAAAAAGTATGACGTTTCATACTCCCTTGGGGACGGGCTGCGTCCCGGCTGCATTGCCGACGCGAGCGATGAGGCACAATTCGCTGAGCTGCGCACTCTGGGCGAACTGACCAGCAAAGCCTGGGAGCACGACGTACAAGTGATGATTGAAGGCCCGGGCCACGTGCCGCTGGACAAGATCAAAGAGCAGGTGGATAAAGAAGTGGAGTGGTGCCACGGCGCTCCGTTTTATACGCTGGGACCGCTGGTCACGGATATCGCTCCCGGCTACGACCACATTACTTCAGCCATTGGGGCGGCGATGATCGGCTGGCACGGAGCGTCCATGCTTTGCTATGTCACGCCCAAAGAGCATCTTGGTTTGCCCAACGAAAAAGATGTAAAAGACGGAATCATCGCGTATAAGATCGCGGCGCACGCCGCGGATGTGGCTCGTCATCGTCCGGGCGCGCAGGACCGCGACAATGCGCTGAGCTATGCCCGCTACACTTTTGACTGGGACAAACAATTTGCCTTGTCGCTTGATCCGGAAACCGCTCGCTCCATGCATGACGAAACGCTGGCCGACGATTACTACAAAGAAGCCAAATTCTGCTCCATGTGCGGCCCGAAGTTCTGCTCCATGAATTATTCGCAGAAGGTGGATGAGTTCAACAAGCAGGTTTACGGAATTGAGAAAACAGACTACTCACAACTGGTGGAGAAGATTGCGGCAGGAAAATAAGTTTGTTTTGCGTCTTTGGGGTGCGGGCTAAGAAACAAGTGGCGCATTGCAAATGCCTGGAGCAAAGTGAATGGCGCTTTGTACGTCGTGCGGCAATCAGGTACAGGAATCAGCAAGTTTCTGTACGTCATGCGGTAAGCCGATGCCAACTGCGGCACATCCTTCCGCTGCGGTTACGGTAGCGCGTCCTGTTTGCTCTTCATGCGGCGCGGCGACTGATCCAGGTTCTGTTTTCTGCACAGAGTGCGGCAAGCGGCTGAATGCTGAACCTGTGCCGGTTGCTGATGCTGCGCCTGCCGCCACTTCTGCTCCGTCCGCAGCCGAAGCTGCTCCTGTAAGTTCGTCCACCGCTTTCTGTACAAATTGTGGAAGTAAGCTGGAACATGGAACAGGCTTTTGCACGAATTGCGGACAGCCGACAACCAGCAGTTCTGTTGCCGCTTCCGAACCCGTGAGTAATGTTGCAAGTTCTGCTCCAGAGCTCGAAGCTACGCGGCCGGTCATTACCAATCCGATTAACGCAACGCCAGCCAGCACAGCGCGAACGACCGCGGATCCGCTCATCGGTGCACGCGCGCCTTCCAGAGTGGAATCAACGTCAGCCGTTAGCGCCGTACCGCCTCTGGTTGAAGATCAGAGTGAACATCGGCCCGTTGTAGCGGTTCCAATCAATCCAACTCCAGTTCAGCCAACTCCAGTCAAACCAGGTCCAGTCAAAGCAGCTCTAGTCGAACCGAATCCAGTTGAACCAGCGCCACAAATTGCTCCGCCGCTTTATGACGCACCCAGCGACTATCCGCCAGCTCAGCCGGCAAAAGGTGCATTCCGCGTAATCGTCCTGATCCTGTTGTTGTTGATCTTGGTTGGCGGTTTTGGCGGATGGTATTTTATGGGCGTGGAAACTGTGATTGTTTGCAGTCCTCCAGATGTAACGGTATTTCTCGACAACAAGGAGCTGGCTCCAACTTCCTACGGCAGATATGTGATTCCGCATCTGTCGCGGCAATCGCATCTCTTGAAAGTGCAACGGCCCGGATTTGCCGACACGATTGAGCGCATGGATTTCTCAATGACATCGCTGCACGAGTGGATCAATATCAAGCTGGTTCCGCGCAGAGCAACGCGGCCCCCATCTGCGCGCTAACAAGCCGCCGGGCCAAAAAAGAAAGCCGGCGCTCAGCACCGGCTGTCTCCAACAGTTTTGTAAGTCTAGTTTTCCATATCAGAAAAATGTTTCAATCCCGCCTGCTGCCCACTCTGTTTTGGTTTCTGTGTGGGAACAGGGCGCGAGTAGTGGCGTATGACAACGTCATCGCCAATTTGCTTTTCAGATTGCTCCGCTACCAGGTGTGCTTGCCGCACGCGAGGTGAAGGCTTCAGCACAGTTCCCGCCGATTGCGCCTGCGCGGACGGCACAGCCTGTCCCGGCTGCGGCTTGGCTTGTGACGTTGCCGGCGCCGGCTCCGCTTTGGCAGCAGCTGCGGGTAAAGTCACTCCGCCGGTTTGCACCGTCACGCCATTGGATGGATGAGTTGTGGTGCTGGCCATTGGCGCGGGCGATGAATGAAATAATCCCAACGCGATTCCCACGATGAACAGAGCGGTTACGGCGGCAGCGCCGGTCAATATAGGACGCAACGGAGGATGGATGCTGCGCCACAGCCCAAGTGGCGTGGCCCTGATGGCAGCGCGTGCTGAGCTTACCGTCGGTTCTTTCCTGAACGCCGCTACGGGCAGCGCTTCTCCCCGGCGATCCTGTACGGGCGGTCTTTGATAATAACTCGGTGAAGGCTGCGCCGGTGCAACCGGCTCAAAAGGCATGGACTCACGCACGCGTTCCGGGGGCAATCCGGGTTCGCGCTGGCGGACAAGTTCCATCAGCCGTGCTGCTGCCTGTTCCCGCGCAAGCTCCAATTCCGCCGCACGCTGGTGCGCTTCTGCGCGACGCTGTTCCAAGTCAAGCAAGCGAGCTGCATGCTCAGCCCGAGCTTCAGCAGAGCGCACCTGCGCCCGCTTTCTGTATTCCTCAAAATGGTCGCGAACAGAAGCCTTAGTGGAAGCCGCGAGCGCCAATGCGCCAGCCCATGTCTGCGCCGCCACCCGTGCTCCATCCTGCAATACTTTTTTGCCGCGCTCCGGGACTTGCGAATGATCTTGCCGACGCGCTGGAGCGGCGCTTTGCTTTTTCTGTTCGCGCTCTGCCTCCGTGCGGTTTGTTCGACCACTGAAGGGGGTCAGCTGCGCCAGATAAGGCATGGGGTCGGGAGAACGTGCAGGCTCGGAAAACACATTTGGCTTCGCCGCAACGTCTTCAGCGTGGTGAGTTTCAATATGGTGGGTTTCAACTTCATGCTCTGCTATTGGGGCAGCGGCAATCGGCTCCCTCGCAGGCGATTCTTGCATGAACGCCACCGGGGGCATTGGCTCATGTTCCGTCAAGGGTACGTCAGCGACTTGGTTGCTGGCTTGCGCCGTCTGCGGCATTTCAATCACGGGAGCAAAAGCAGCTTCAAAATCGCGCTCTGGATCACGTACCGGCTCTGGTTCTCGCTCAACGGCAGCGCGCGATTCAGAGGGCATCACTATTATTTCGGGCTGCGGCTCAGCCATCATTTTCTGGGATAAGACCGGCTGGGGTGAAATAGAATCGGGCGCAATTGGATCAGTCACAACCGGCTGTGGCGCGGTCGATCCATACATAATCGGCTCGGCTGCCGGCTTGGGCGCCATCTGCAAAATGCCGGGCGCAACAGCCACGTCGGCTCCAATTTCAGTCGCCAGATCAGCGGCTCGGTCCAGCACGTCTGCGCGTTCACAGACCTCAAACTCGATTTCCAGATCGGCAGGGGTCAGATTGGTTTGGTCCGGACGCGCCACTTCAACGCTATAACCTTGTTGCTTAAGTTGGCTGGAAAGGTCCGCTGTCCGTTCCGGATTGCGCGTAAGAATGCGAGCCAGTGGCATAGTGGAGCCACCTCCGAGGGAGATTTGACTCTGAGGCAGGATTTTCAGAATCCAGCCGCACGTGTACATAGTACAGCAGTGGCGTGGATACTTAGACGCAAATTGCGAGGCGAGGGGTGTCTGGCGGGCGAGCTTTTCAATCCGCTTCAGCAAACTTTACAAGCCGTCGGGGGGACAGGCTTTTTAGTTCACTTCGGCAAAGTCCATGCCGTCGGCAAACTGCAGCCCGGCGATCTGTCTTGCGTGGTGCTGAACTTCCAGGTACGCCGTCATCAACGCAATGTGCACTGATTCGCGCTGCGCGGGGCTGGTGCATTCGGTGCGAATGCGGTCGAGTTCCAAATACCGGTCATGGGCAAGGACGAATTTGTTTACGACTCTGTTCATAGCTTCACCATTGTTCTAGGAGTGAGCACAGCCGCGAATCACTCAAAAACCTTAGAACCCTGCCTACTATCCACTAGCTCAGTAACGTTACCTGCATAACGTTACCCTGCAGGATTCAACAACAGTTTGCTCCACTTGCCGGACCTTTTCTGTGAGGGTAATCACACAACTTGCCTGTTTTTCTGAACAGAATTCAGCGCTACGTAAAAAACTTTGGAACACCTTAAGATGCTCACTGCTCAGCTCAATCTGCCGTAACAACCCGATTTAATAAGTGCCAATTGCTAGCTGCTAATTGCTCGAATACGCCTCATCCAGCAGCTCCACAACGTGTTTGACCGGTGTCTGCAACCCACGCTGCTGCACGCCCGCCCGCAACTGGATCATGCATCCCACGTTGGCGGTCGCCAGCATGTCTGTGGAGACGGAGGTCACGTCTTCCATCTTCTTCTCCAGTATCTTCATCGAGAGTTCATTTTGCGAGACGTTATAGACCCCAGCGCTGCCGCAGCACTGGTCTGAATGCGGCAGTTCGACAAGTTGGCATCCAATGGCGGCCAGCAATTCACGCGGTTGCGTACGGATACGTTGCGCATTGGCTAGATGGCATGGGTCCTGGTATGCAACTTTCTGCGCGATCTTCCGCTTCGGCGCAACCAATCCAATCCCTGCCAGATACTCCGTTACGTCCTTCATCTTGGCTTTAAATTCTTTGGCGCGGCCCAGATATGCCGGATCATTTTCCAGCAGGTCGTCATATTCCTTCATGTTTGAGCCGCAGCCGGCCGCGTTGGTCACAATGGCGTCATAGTCGCCGCCAAGAAAGATGTTGATGTTGTGCCGCGCCAGCTCGCGCGCTTCTTCGCGCAGTCCCGCATGGGCATGCAGCGCGCCGCAACAGCCCTGGCCAGCGGGAATGTGTACTTCAATACCGTTCTGCGTGAGCACATTGACGGTGGCACGGTTCAAATGCGAGAACGCGACGTTATTAATGCAGCCCGCGACGAAAGCCACTTTGCCGCGTTTCGTGCCCACAGCCGGGAATACCTTGCCAATCTCATCGAAGAAAAACCTCTTATCGATTTGCGGAGAAAGCTTGTCCAGATCGGCCACGCCCAGCAGCTTCAGCAAGCCGGACTTCCGCGCCAGCGTCTGCAAGCCGGACTGTTGATAAAAGCGCATCAGCTTGGCTACCAGGCTCAGCGTGCGGAAATTCCGAATCACCTTGTTGTAAAAGAAATTCCGCAGCACGCGCTGGATGAACGGCCGCTTATACCCCTGCTCAATCTGCGCTCGTGCGCGCTCCACAATACGCCCATACTTCACGCCGGAAGGGCAGGCGATCTCGCACGCCACGCAGCCAAGGCAGCGGTCAATGTGCTGGACAAAGGTTTCTCCCAGCGGCATCTTGCCTTCATTCACCTGCAATGTTTGGTAGATGCGGCCGCGGGGCGAATCCATCTCCATGCCCAGAACTTTGTACGTGGGGCAATGGTTCAGGCACAGCCCGCAATGGACGCACGTTGAAAGCAATTCCCAGCTGGGCGCATCCTTTGCAGCGTTTGCGGGCGGCTGCAACTGAGGATTATGGACATGCGGTTCAAACGCGGTCTCAGACAATGAATCTTCCCCTGTTCAAAATGTTTTTTGGGTCGATGGCCCGCTTCACGGCGCGCATCATGTTCACGTCGGTCGGCGTGGTTCCCCAGATGTCAAAGTGCGGCTTGGCTTCGGTGGGGCAGTGCGCCACTTCCGCCGATGATCCCGGAGGCAGCATTCCACGCAAGGCGGAAACGCAATTGGCGTATTGCATAGCTGAAGGCGGGTCCACGGACAGCGGCATCAATGCCAGCACCAGGTTTCCCGTGGCGGCGCGGCCGACGGCAGCAGGAATCATGTTGTAGTCCGGAGCCACGCGTTGTAGCGCCTGCAATGCCGCGCCAACATTCTGGATGGCAAGATGTGTGTACAACACCATGGCATTTCTGTGGCGCTCCAGCACGCTCTGTTCGAAGTGCGAAATCCAGCTCCACAGCTTGTCTTCTTCCGCGCCTTCCAAAGTCCGCGTTACCGCCGAGCCAAGCTCGCGCGAGTAGCGGGCCAGTACGTTATCGCTTCCAGTGGCGCGCAGTACAATCTGCCACTCCACCGCTGGCAATGAAACTGGCTGCTCGGGCGAGTAGTGGTCAGGATCGCGCACCGTTTCATTGTTCTGCAAATACTCTGAGGCTCCGGGCGAAATAATTTCCATGCACATTGGCGTAAGCGGCGATTGAAAAAGCCACGTCCGGAATTGCAGCGCTTCTTCCAGCGAATGAAACGAACAGGCAAATGTCCTTGTCTGCCGGGGACGCGGAAACACCTTGAAATTGGCCCGCGTGATTACCGCCAACGATCCGTAGCTGCCGGTGAGCAGCTTCATCAGGTCATAGCCAGCGACGTTTTTCACCACGCGGCCGCCGCCCTTTACGACTTTGCCATCGGCGGTGACAAACTGTACGCCAATGCAGAAATCCCGCATATGGCCGAACGTGGACTTCAGCGGCCCCGCTGCGCCCGTGGCCAGCAGCCCCCCAACAGTTGCATGCTCCAGGCTGGCAGCATCGCACGGAATCCACTGCTGATGTGGGTCCAGTTGGCGCTGCATCTGGGCAAACGGCATGCCCGCTTGCACCGCGATGGTCAAATCGCCGGGATCATATTCTTCAACCTTATTCAAGCGCGTGGTGCTCAGGAGAATGTCAACCCGTTCCGGCACGCAGCCAATCTGCTGTTTGGTTAGTCCGCCCGCCGGGGCCACGACAAGATCGCGTTGACTTGCCAGATGCAAAATCGAGCCCACTTCATCGGCGGAGCCGGGATAGACGACCACGCCCGGAACCACTCCATTGATCTCAAAGTCGGTGCGCTTTACGTTGCTCTCGCCCACAATGGCGGCGAGTTCGCGATCGACCGAAGCTGGCGATGTAACGGTGCTCATGCGGGTAAACCCGCTACGGGCTCAACCCTGGCTTTGGGCAACGGCCCGGTAATCTCGCGGCAGAAATGCAGCTCCGGAATCATTTTCTGCGGGTTCAGGATCGATTCAGGATTGAAGGCATTGCGCAGCCGCACCATCACCTCAAGATCGTCCTCGGTAAACATGGCCGTCATCAGCCCCATTTTTTCCAGGCCCACGCCGTGCTCGCCGGTGATGGACCCACCGAACTTCAGGCAGCACGCCATGATCTCTTTGGCCGCCTTGCGGCTGTTCTCCGTCTGCCTGGGATCGCGGCTATCAAAAAGGATCAGCGGATGGAGGTTGCCGTCGCCCGCATGAAACACATTGCCGATAATCAAACCGTAATGCTTGCTGATGCGCTCGATCTCGGCCAGCGTGTACGGGACTTTGGTCCGAGGGATGACGCCATCCTGCGTGTAATAAGAAGGTGAAACGCGTCCCACCGCGCCGAAGGCGGTTTTGCGCCCCAGCCATAAAAGCTGGCGCTGCTTTTCGTCTTTGGCGTGGCGGACTTCCCTTGCCTTCTGCTGCATACAGACAGCGCTCACGGCTTCAGCCTGCTCGTTCACCATTTCGCGCATGCCCTCAAGCTCAATTAGCAGCACGGCCGCCGCGTCTTCCGGATATCCCGCGTGGACGTTGGCTTCGACGCAACGCACCATCCAGCCATCCAGCATTTCCAGCGCCGCAGGCGTAACGCCGCTTTGGGTGATCGCCACAACAGTATTGGCCGCGTCTTCCACCGTGTTATAGATCGCCAGCAATGTGGTCACATGCTCGGGCAGCTTTGTGAGCTTCACGGTGATTCTGGTCACCACGCCCATGGTTCCTTCTGAGCCTACAAAAAAGCCGGTCAGGTCAAGGCCGGTTGAATCCTGCGCCTTGCCGCCCAGCTCAATCACTCTGCCATTTGGCAACACTACTTCCAAGCCGGTGACGTGATTGACGGTCACGCCCAGAGCCAGCGTGTGCGGACCGCCGGAATTTTCCGAGACATTGCCCCCAATAGTGCAGGCCTTCTGGCTGGAAGGATCGGGCGCGTAGTAGTAGCCATATTTCGCCGTGGCATTGCTCAATTCCAGATTCACCACTCCCGGCTGGACCACGGCACGCTGGTTGGGAACGTCGATTTCCAGGATCTTGTTCATCCGCGCCAGCGAAAGCACAATCGCTTCTCGCCGTGCGATAGCTCCGCCGCTCAGTCCTGTACCCGCGCCTCGGGGTACCACGGGGATCTTTTTGTCGCTGGCCAGCTTCATCACCTGCGATACCTGCTGCGTAGTCTGGGCAAACACCACCGCACCGGGCCGGTGCTTGTCTACGCCCGCATCATATTCATAGAGCATCAGCTCTTCTGGACGGTCCAATACCGCGTCTTTGCCTGCGATTTTCTTTAGTTGGCGGATGATCGAGGAGTCCATAGGTTTGATCTGCCTCTTCTGCTTCAGTGCTGCTGGATTCGTGGCTTGCCTGATTGCCTAAATTGTACAACCTGGGCCCTCTTGCGGACGGCCCCGGAGGCGAAATCCCGAGCGCAGCCGAGAGATCTGTTCTTGCTGGGCCATCATCGGGGGTATCACCTTGGCGAAGGATCTCTGCCTCGCCAAAACCAGGCACATTCATACAAATTATCGATCACAACTGACCCAAATCAAGCCCCTTCCGATCCCTGAAATCTGCGCTCATCCGCGGTAAGTCCTTTCTTTCCGGTTCCGCGATGTCGGAGATAACGGGATCACCCGATTTTTTCCCGCCGACCCACCCCTCCCCCTGTTTCGACCCCATTCCACCCCATCCGACCCCAGGTGACCCCATGCTGACAGCATCGGCAGAGGGTCGTAGCCCCAAAAAATGACAAAACGCAACGGCGGTTACCGTTACGTTTTGCCCACTGGAGTTGCGGATAAACCGCTAGAGCACTTTTTACTATAGCAAAATAAATACGAAAGTCGAGTTTTTTTTGAGCAGCGTTTACAAGGAGTTAGCCTGCACCCTCCGGTGCAACCTTGCCGCGCGTTTAAAGGCCCAGCGTTACGTACTGTGCCCGCTGCAACAGTCTCTGTCCGGCATGGTGCCACTTGGCGTGAAAGAGCGCGCTCACTCCGCGACAAAAATGATGCGCCGCTACCTGCGCCTTCTTAAACGTCAGCCTCGGAGATTTGGAGTCCGCGCACACCCATGGATCATGCGTTGCCGGATCAAGCCCAAGCTTCTCAATCGTTTTGCAGATTTCGCATTTCATGGCGGTCACCTTATCGTTCTACTAGGTAGGAACACCTATGCTTCAAAAGAGTTGTGCAGCTCTGGATTTTTTTGCCTTAATCCGCACTTCTTAATAAAAATTGATTGTTGCGAAAGAAGAAGACGAACGAGTATTTACTACCGATTAAGGCGCAAGAAATACATGCAGAGTTTTTTGATTGCTGCTCATCTGCGCTCAATCTGCGGCGAAATCTATCTCTCCACCATCTTCCGGAATTTCTACTTGCACGGAAGATGCCATAGCCTGGCGTGCCAACTCTTCACGTGTCAGCAAACAATGATTGATCGCTTCCATGTGGACAGCCACCACCTGCGCTTGCGGGGCGGCGCGGCAAACGCGAATGACATCGCCGGCCGTCATCGTAATGGGATCGCCATGCAGAAACTGCGCTGCACCGGCATTCACCACAATCACTTGGGGACGGTATTGCTTAATCGTCTCCGCCACCTGGTCATACCAGATTGTGTCTCCCGTGATGTAGAGCGTTGGTTCGCCTGCGGTGGTGAGCACGTATCCGCTGGAAGGCGCCATGGCCCGCGCAATCTCTCCCGATCCATGCTGCGCCGGAGTGCGCGTAATGCAGATGTGGCTCCAGTGCTTCATGTCATGCACCGGCGAGCCATTCACAAAATGCACGGCTTCCATCTTCTGCATGTCTTCCGGCTGGCATAGCAGCGGCAGGTCTTTGGGCACAAGCTGGATCGCCTCGTCATCCCAGTGGTCGCGGTGCGTATGCGTCACCAGCACCAATTGCACGCCATCTAAAACTTGTCCGACCGGAAACGGGAGCGGCGCCAGCGGATTCGGCCGCGGCTGGGGCGAATTCTGTATCGCCGACATCGCTCCTGCGTCGCTCAGCATGGGATCCACCAGGATCTTCATGCCTGCATAATCCAGCAGCAGCGTGGCATGGCGCACCAGTTGCAATTTCATCTAATTCACCGCCTGATTGCCGAAGCGCTTGCCGTAGCCGCTCATGGCGAGTATCCTTGCAGGATCGCGCATTTCGATAATGATCCTCAATGCTGCCGCCTTGTCTTCTGTGACTAATATAGTGCTTACGAAATTTTATAATCCTGTAGCCCAGATCGGGCGGCCAAGGCGTTTCTTTTCGTTATAGTTATATAGCCAGTCACCTTTGCGATCATCTCTTTTCATGTCCTCCTGAACTTCAGCCAGATTTCCTCTTCATGCCACGATTGGCCGTTTTGCAACGATACCGTAAAATGCTTGCCATCTTGCGGCTGTTTGCTGATGCCCGCGAGGGGGAGCGGCCTTGGACATTTCTTATGCCTTCATAGCCATTGCGGTAATCGCCGCCATGTTGTTGTTTCTGCTGCTCAAGACCTACAACGGCCTGATCAAGATGCGCAACGCGGTACAGAGCGGCTGGGCAGATATCGATGTGCAACTGACGCGCCGGCATGATCTAGTGCCGAACCTGGTGGAAGCCGTGAAGGGCTACATGACTCACGAGCGCGAGACGCTGGAAGCAGTAACACGTGCGCGGACAGAAGCGGTGGCGGCAACTTCTGGCGTACCCCTCGCGATGCGCGCAATGGCAGAGATGACGCTGACCGCGGCTGTGAGTAATCTGTTTGTTTCGGCCGAGCGATATCCGGCGCTGAAAGCATCAAAACAGTTTTTGCTTTTGCAGGAGCAGATCACGTCCACGGAAAACCGGATTGCGTTTGCGCGGCAGCATTACAACGAGTGCGTGCGGAAGTACAACACCGCCCAGGCGGAGTTTCCGCAGAACCTGATCGCTGGATCAATGGGATTTACGCCTGCAGCACTATTCGCTGCGGAAGCGGGGGACAAGGCTAATGTGCAGGTGAAAGTCTAACCGTCGCCGCAGATGATGAGATTGACGACAGCAGAGCACGCCTGGTTGGCCTATGGCTAACCTCTTGTCACTGGAGTAGAAACAAAGTATCTTAAGCGAATAATAATCCATGAATTTACAACGTCTAAGCCGGATCACGGTAGAACAGGGCAAATGTGGGGGCAAGCCCTGTATTCGAGGCCAGCGTATTAGGGTGACCGACATCCTTGAATTATTAGGTGCCGGGGCCTCGATTGACGAAATTCTGGCAGACTATGAGTTTCTGGATCGCGAAGACATTCTTGCCGCAATAGATTATGCAGCCTATCAAACTGATCACGTTGTGCTGCAAACGTGAAATTTTTAGTCGACAACCAGCTTCCAGCATCTCTCGCTAGATATTTGCGAAATCGCGGTCACGATTGCCAGCATGTTTTGGAGATTGGCATGTCCAGCGCCTCGGACGTCGAAATTT
>JBAVLE010000281.1:0-7827 GCA_049688735.1 Candidatus Angelobacter sp.
CAGCCAGCACCCGCCCGCCACGGAATGGCCCTACCTGCCGCCAGCGCATTGCGCCAAAAAGTTTTTCGTCAATCTGTCCCGGTGCGGGTGGCGGAGTCTGTGCTGGAGTCACAGTCTTGGCGGCTGATTTTTTAGCCTGTGCACCGGTAGGCTTTTTTTCCTGCTTGTCTTCAGATGTCTGAGAATTCTTGGGTGATTGCGCCATTGCGGCGCTCATCGAACAAATTAAGCACAAAACAAAGACACGACTCCGAAAGATCATAGCGCACACAACTCCTTATGTAGGCCGAGCGGGTAATGATACGCCTTCAGACGAGAGTTGGCACTTTCTGCAAAAAATTAGGTGGGTTATTTCGCTACGAATTGCACCAGTCCATCGCGGTAATCAATCGTCAATTTCATGTTTTCCATGGCGCTGAAGCCAATCTGCCCGGAGACTTCAATCCCCAGGTCTTTGCTGACTGAATGAAGATCGACTGTGCTGATTCGATCATGGTGGTTGACTCTGGCAAATCGCAGCGTTGCGTCGTCGGCGATAAAGGCGCTGTTCACCACGCCGCTGGTCCCGGACATGGGCGAATTGAAAGCCCGCATCTCCGGCATGAATCTTGCCAGCTCGGGTGAGATAGTATTGGCATTCGAGCCGCTATCCACCACGAACAGCCCACTCGCTTTTTTCCCGACTTCCGTGGGTAGCAGTAGAAAATGCCCGAGCGTGAAAGTCGGCGCGAAGGCTTCTACCTGCGGGGGTCCGCCGTCATTACTCCGAGCGCGCATTGGCTCCAGACGAAGCTTGCGTGCAGGCATGTCCAGGGTGATCAGGTACTTGGAGAAAACATCCATGCCGATGATTCCGTCTACTTCCGCAATCTCTCGCGGTGTGGCCTGAACAAAGCAGTCATGAAATTCAAGATCGCCAATCACAACTTTATCGACCCATGCCTTGTAGCCGGCAGCCGGTCCCGATTTGCCAACCCCCTCAATCGCCTGCTCTGATAATTTGCGCGCGCCAACCTTTTCCGCCAGTTTCCGCCTGATGGTGATACCCGAAGATCCAGTATCCACCAGCAGCGTCACCGTGGCGCGATCATTCAGCCGCACGCGCAGCCCGTAACCGCGCAACACCATGCGTGCGCCCACGGTCAGGGCTTCCATCTTGATTTCCGTACGCTCCACGTCGCGTGCCGGAATCCAGGTCTTACGGCCGTCCAGGGATTTTACAAAGTCTTTGTATTCGCGCTCATGCCGTTCTGCTTCCGGATCATCATGGAACTCAGCCAGATGCCGCTCCAGCGCCGCAACATTCTCCGGGTAGGCCAGTCGGATGGCCCACTCATAAAACGCATCGCTATCCTGGGGATCAAGCTCGTGGGCTTTGCCGATGTTTTCTTTCGCTTTGCTGTGGCGCGTATTAACATCGTCAACTTTTCCCTGCCCTAGCCATGCACGAGCGCATTTGTCGTCCAGCTTGAGTGCAGCCCGATATTCATCTTCAGCTTGTGGGATAAAGCCACGACGGTAGTCAACGTCGCCGCGTTCGGCATGAATGATTGCTGAATCCGGGAACGCGGCCAGAGCCTTCTGTGAACTCTCTTCGGCAACCTTAACGTCATCCGCTTTTAACAAACTGCGCACCAGACCTGCATACGCTTCAGGTGACGGCTTGGCTTCGACAATTTTCCGGAACGCAGCCGCTGCCCCGCGAAAATCGGCTTGGCGAAAGAGCTGGCGCGCATTGGCCAGCGCGCCATTATCCGTGGCCGGCAAGTTTTGCGCCCAAGCTAACGAAGACAGCGGCGCAAGCGCAAATATCCGCAAGAATGAGCAGAGCTTGGGCACAACTCCAGAACGCATCACCAGAGAATACTTGCGCAAACGATCATAGGCAAAAGCCTGGGTTATTCGCGGGCTTTTTTGAATTCATACACTTCCAGGTTTACCAGCCCATCACGATAATCAATCGCCATCTTCATTTGTACAAGCGTACGAATGCCAATGAACCCTGCAATCTCGGTGCCTTCAGCAGCACTGATGTTGTCAGTTGAGAAAACTGGCAGGTCATGGCTTTCGATCCGCATCTTGGCGAACTGCAGAATGGCTTTCTGGCCGGTAAGAACTTCCTGCACCCTGCCGCTCACGCCTTTCATGGTGTAATCACCATCGGCGCTGGCTTTGGTTACTTGTGAGGCAAGCTTCGGGCTCATGATGTTGAGGTCTGCGCCGGTATCCAGGATAAAATTCCCTGTTGCCTTGTCATTAACGACCACGGGCACAACAATGTCATGCCCGAAACGATAAAACTTGGTGAAGGACTGCATCTCAGGCGCGATATAGCGGTCCTGGGCCAGATCATCATCGCTTGCGGCGCTGGCGTTTTTGGGCAGAGGAGCCAGCAACACCTTCTGCGCGCGGAAATCTAGCGTGACAAGGAATCTTCTGAATACGTCGGGGCCAATAAGACCGGCCTCGTCGGCAACATCGTTTTTGCTGGAAACCGTGACAACGCAGTTGTGAAATTCCACATTGCCGATGGTGATCTTATCGATCCAAGCTTCGTAGCTGAGCGTAGACCCCTGATCCCCAATGCCGCCAATCCGGCTGTCCGCGATCTTTACCGCGCCCGCCTTCTCCGCCAGTTTTCGTCCGATGGTGATTCCGCCTGCGCCCGTATCCAGCAGCAGAATGGCTGAAGCCCGGTCGTTAAATTTCACCTGGAGACCAAAGCCCTTGCTGACATTCATGGGACCGCTGCGATTGATGTCATAGACGCCGGTGAGTTCCTTGCCATACGGCACCACTTTCAACTCAGTAGGCTTAAGCTCGCTGGCAAGGACCCAGGGTTTCTTGCCTGCAAGGGCGGTAAGATATTTGATTTGGTTCGCTTGGACGTCAGTTGGATGGTCGCCGGCCGACTCCTTGATTGCCTCAAGCTGCTCCGCATAAGGTAGTGTCTCTACCCAATACTCCAAAATCTGCTCATCTTCAGAATCAAGTTGATGCGCCTTGGCAAACGCGTCTTTGGCCCGCTTATTCATGGAAACCATTTGATACATGCGGCCCATGCCGAATTGGGCGCGGGCGGAATTGGCGTCCAGCTTTAAGGCAGTGCGATATTCAGTTTCCGTATCGGCAAACTTTCCTGCGCGAAAAGCCACATCACCCGCGGCTGCATGCACCATAGCTGAGTTCGGGATGGCGGCAACTGCTTTCTTTGCGGCTTCTTCGGCCTCGTCAAGCTTGTGCCCGCGCAGCAGGCTGCGTACCAATCCGGCATTCGCTTCCGGAGATGACGGATTCTTGGCAAGAATCGCCTGAAACGCTGCGGCGGCCTCGGGAAATTGCCTCTTGCTCATCAGCGACTGGGCGGCAACCAATGGATCCGGAGCGGCAACAGAGGCAGCGCTGCTGGCCGCGGATGGCGATACGGCAGGTTTGGCATTGTCAGCAGTGGTCTGCGCAGGGGCAGTAGCAGCAAGGCATAGGGCTAGCAACAAGCTTGGTTTCATGCGCCAGATAGTACAACATAAAACTGAATTATTCTCCCAGCTTTTCGCCCTACGAATCCCGGCGCCCAACTATCTCGTCCAAAAGCAATTGTTATCACGGAGAGAGTTAGCTGCTTCCTTCACCACTTCAGTACCCTCACGATTTACAATACAACTGCTCACGCCTGCGAAAGTGGCGGAATTGGCAGACGCACCAGACTTAGGATCGAGTAAAGGATATTTAGCGCAGTTTGGTGGAAGTTGCAAGCCTTAGTAGAATCAGCCATTTCATGAATCGTGACACAACGGGTACAAGCCGATCAAACCTCGTACTCGCTACGATTTCCTCTACAGTGTATTTGCTTTTTCACGGCGGTAACACGGTTTCAAATCCCGTCGGGGACGCCAAATTTACGAGATTTCAATCGCATCGCGGCACCATTCGGGCACTTTGGTTTAACTTTTGGTTTAAGTTTTCATCTCAACCCAGGGACCTTTTCAAAATGCGTTATCTGTAGAGCCGCCTTTTTCGCCTGCGCGAAGAAACGAGACCAAAACCAATGACTTCTGCCGTGACAAAGCGACATCTCCAAAGCATTCAACAACTTGGCACGAACGGGCGGGACTGTTCAAGACGAGTTGCGACACCGGTATCGGCACACGATTCGATTCACACAAGCTGACTTCCCATTACCAATCCGGGGAACACATCCTCGGAGCCCGTTTGGGACAAGCAGCAAGCTGAGGCACGGGGACACCGGCGCGGGTGCCTCACCCTCAGCATCCGTCGTGTATTCAGTAGCCTTCTTCGTGCCTGATTGCAACGGAGTTTTTTGATTTGGCGACACGTTCCCCGTTCTTCGCATTCACGACTCGTATTTGGATTTGCACGAGGGCTTGACCGGCAGCTGGCAGGCACAGTGCAAAATAGCACTGTGCCTACCACCAGGGTTGCCGTTATAACTCTGTGCTCTAAATTCATCGTCGGCGTATTGCAAAAACAAACACAGAACTGAATTCACCTAGGCTACTGCTGCCAGCCTCCCCCTAAAGCCCGGTAGAGCTGTACGAGTGAGTTGAGTTCATTGAACTGTGCCTGGGCAAGATTGAGTTGGGCGGAAAAATAATTTGTCTGGTTCGTCAGCACTTCAAGATAACTGGCGGCGCCGCCTTTATACCGGATGTCAGAAAGATGTGCCGCATCCTGCGCGGAGTTGGTGAGCAATTCCTGCTGTTGCCTAAACTCCTGGTCTTTCTGGTAGGCAACCAGCGAGTCGCTCACATCGCGAAAGGCCTGCTGGATGGTTTCTTTATAGGTGAGCAGCGCCTCCTGCTGCTGAGCCTCCGCCAGCCTTACGCCGGAGCGCAATCTGCCGCCCGTGAAGATAGGCTGTGCCAGCCCTGCGCCGAAACTCCATAGACCCGCTGGTCCGCTGAAGAGGCTCGTGAGCGACGAGGTTTGCGTGCCGCCATCGCCGGTCAAGGTGATCTGCGGGAAGAGTTGCGCCCTGGCCACTCCGATCTGCGCGTTGAAGGCGATTAACTGTTCTTCCGTCTGCCGAATATCAGGCCGCCGCTCTAACAGGGCAGAAGGCAGTCCCGCAGGAACCTGCGGCAGATGCGGCTGCTCCGTGAGTTTCAGTCCACGCGGTATGGCGTCAGGATTGTGCCCAGTCAAAGTGCTGATGAGGTTTTCCTGCTGCTGAATGCGGCGCTCCAGATCAGGTATCTGTTCGCCCGCGATAAATACCAGTTGCTCTGCCTGGCGGACGTCGAGCATAGACGTAGCGCCATGGTCCGCGAGCAACTGGGTAAGCTTCAGTGAATCCTGGCGCGAGGCCAGCGTCTGGTGGGAAATTTCCAATTCAAGGTCAAGCTCGCGCAACTGGAAATAACCCGATGCAACATTGCTGACCAGAGTGCTGATGACCTGTTGCCGCGCCCACTCGCTTGCCAACAGTTGGGCCCGGGAAGCTTCAGTCGCGCGCCGGAACTTGCCCCAGAAATCCAGCTCCCATGCTGCCGAAACAGTTAACTGTCCGACGCCGCTGGTGGTAGCGGGAATAAGTCCCTGTGGCGTGCGCTGCTCTGCAAGCGATCCACCTCCGCTGACCGCCGGAAACTGGTTGGACCGCGTGATGCCTAATTGCGCCTGTGCTTCCAAAATGCGGGCAGCAGCGATCCGCACGTCATAATTTTCCTGCAACGCTGTGCGGATCAATTGCTGGAGCTGCTGGTCCTGGAATACCTCCCACCACTTCTGATCAGGCAGCGATGCCGGACCAACCTTCGCCGCCTGGTCGGTCGCAACTCCACGGTAAGCGCCGGGAACATCTGTAGCCGGACGCTTGTAACGCGGCCCAACGGTGCATCCGGTCAAAAGCAGAATGGAGCTCAGTATGAGTTTGTTCGCTTTAGTCATCGTTCTAGTTCTCTGCGGGTTTGTGCGCCGCTCCAAAAGCGGGAGACCACCCCAGTCATGCACACCAACTTCAGTTCTTGCATATCCTCTTTAATCATCCGCTCCGGTCGAGTTGGGATGAGGCAGGGCCGTCCCCCTTACCTGAGAGCCGCCCCGCAGCCGCGCCGCCAGCCTTTCCACCAGCACGAACAACATGGGAATAATAAAGATGGCGATGCAGGTTGCGGCGAGCATTCCAGTAACTACAACCGTTCCCAGAATGCGGCGTGAAGCTGCTCCCGACCCGCTGGCCAGCCATAGCGGCAGGCAGCCGAGAATAAACGCGAACGAAGTCATGAGAATCGGACGCAGGCGGAGCTTCGCACCTTCCAGCGCCGCCTCCACAAGATTTCTTCCCTTCGCGTGCTCCATCTTGGCAAACTCGACAATCAGAATTGCGTTCTTGGCCGAAAGCCCAATGAGCATAATCAGCCCGATCTGCGCGTAGATATCAAGATCGAAATGCCGAAGTTGCAATCCCAGGAACGCGCCGAACACAGCAATCGGAACTGAGAGCAATACTGAGAATGGCAGCGCCCAGCTTTCATACAGCGCGGCCAGAATCAGGAACACCAGCAGAAGCGAGAGCGCAAAGATTCCTCCAGCGGCGCCCGACGCTTTCTTTTCCTGATAAGAAAGATCGCCCCAGTCATAGCCCATCTCCGCAGGCAGCGTCTCTTTCGCTACTTCCTCGAGCGCATCCATGGCTTGGCCAGAACTGTATCCGGGAGCGGCACTGCCGAGTATCTGGGCTGCGCGATAAAGGTTGAAACGGTTGGTGTATTCAGGCCCGGTAATCGGCTTGGTCGTCACCACCGCTGAGAGGGGCACCATGTTGCCCTGGCTATTACGCACATAATATTGGCCAATATCGTCAGGGCGGGCTCTCTCACTCCCTTCCGCTTCCAGAAAAGGTACAGCGTGCCCTTCGCCAGTCCTGCGGCAGAAGCAATCTCGTCCATGGTCGTGGCCTGATAACCTTTTTTTGCGAACACTGCCCGTGCGGAACTCACGATCTGCGAGTGCCGGAACTCAGACACCACATCTTTCTTTGACTTTGCGGCTTTATGCATGGGTATGACTGAATAGTACTACGGAATGACTGCTGGGTCATTCTATTGGACGCACAACTCGTAATATAACAGCAGGAAATCAGAAAAGAATTGCAGACTTCAGTAAAGAACGCTTAAGAGTACTTCGAGTTTCAGCTTGCAGTAGCAAATGCCGTGAAGGCAGCCCACCGAACGGCCTGTGTCTTCCAGAATACGTCTCTGTATCCGAGTGATCCGAACCAGAGTGCGTTGAGGTAATACGAAAACGCTATCCGGCAGCCGAACACAGCGCTGATTACGACAGTAAGGATGAGAAGGACTCGGCCGGCGACGCCGTGGCGCATGCGGCCAATCAACAAATTCAAGCACTGTTGTACCCCGTTTTCATCAACTACCGATCGTTTCGCAACATATCCCTGAGTTAAGTTGAGATCACGGGTCGCTTTCCTGGTATTTCATAGAGTATCGGCATGCTTGCGCTCTCTGGACCAAGCTTCTCTGGCGGTAAGCGTCGGCCATGCCAATGATCAGCCACGCCAGCGAGAAATGATGGGGGGCTGGAAACTGCAGTCTGCACGTTGACGATTATTTCTTGTCCTAAACTGAAAAAACTTCCTTTGGTACCGGCAATTCGGAAGGCAAGTTAGCCATCCAATTACTATCATTGGCCGACGGCCAAGGCCCGGGTGTCCGAGGCAACACATGTTGTACCAGACGGTAGCGATTTGCCAATGAAGCCAGTCAGCTTCCGGGATGGTACTCCCGCTCCGTATGTCGCTTGAGTTGCTCGCGATAGAAGTAAACGTCGCGTAAGTTACCCGTGCTGTAT
>JBAVLE010000282.1:0-10056 GCA_049688735.1 Candidatus Angelobacter sp.
CCCTTGTAGCGAACCAGATTGAAGATCGCGAGAAATTACGATAAGCAATTTCTCAGTTCAAATAGACTCCAGAATTGCACCGTCTTTTTGAGAAACAAAACCGGAAGGATGAAATGAGCTTAGAAGAAGAGCTTAAAGAAGGCGCGGAGCACGCGCACGAGCGTGGTGAAAAAGGAATCGGACTCACGATGGCGATTGTGGCAGTTTTGCTGGCCATAGCCACATTGATGGGCCATCGCACCCATACTGAAGAAGGCCTGATCCAGGGCAAGATTGTGGACGAGTGGAATTTTTATCAAGCAAAGCACAGCCGCGCTCACGAATATGGCGCCATAGCCGAGGTTGCGGCGCTGCTGCCGAACGGGAAAGATCTGGCGCTTAAGGACTCCAAAAAATCGCAGGATGAAGAGTGCGGCACTCCGGCCGAACACGGATGCAACGGTCCGGCCAAGGATTCCGCGCTGTTGCGTTCTTTGTTAACACCAACCGCATCCGCAGCCAGCGGCAAAGAGAAAAACGTCAACGAGACATTACCTACGCAGGAATCTTCCAAAAAGAACGACACCGTTAAAGAGCAGGGTAAAGAAGCGAGCGCGGCTAATGAACAGCACGAGAGTAAGTCCTCCAGCCACAAGCCCGGCGCGGTAGACATCCAGGACAGCGCAAAGGAAATGGAGCGCGAAAGAGATTTGATTGAACGGCGAGCCAATTACTATGACGGCGCGGAACTCTTTTTGGAAATCTCGATTGTGCTTTGCTCAATATCCCTGCTGGCGGAAATGAGGCTATTCTGGCAGCTATCTTTTATTACCACCATTCTGGGAATTGGCGTTGCTCTTTTTGGATTCCTGGCCGTGCACTGATCTGGCAGAATTTTTGCGGTGGATTTTTAAATGTCCAGAATCTATCTAGCCACTACCAATCCAGGAAAAATACGCGAGTTCCGCGAAGCAGCGCAAGCTTTGGCCCTTGCTCTGGATCCTTTGCCTCGTATGATGGAAGTGCCAACTGCTATTGAAGACGGAACCACTTTTGAGCAAAACGCCCGAATTAAGGCCGAGTATTACAGCCGATTGGCACCGGGAGAATTGGTCCTGGCCGAAGATTCAGGGCTGACGGTTGATGCGCTGAATGGCGCACCGGGAGTCCATTCCGCTCGTTACGCCGCACTGCTTCATTCCGGCGCGGCTCCAGACCAAAACTCAAACGATCAAGCAAACAATGCTGCCCTGATCTCTGAACTAAACCGTCTCAATCACGATCGATATGCGGGAAGATACGTGAGCGTGATTGCACTGGCTCGTGACGGTCAGACCCTTGCCACCTTCACTGCTGAAGCTCCTGGTGAGCTGCTTACTATTCCTCGCGGAACACAAGGATTCGGATATGATCCATTGTTTTACTTCCCTGCCCTCGGCAAAACATTTGCAGAACTCCCACTGGAGCAAAAGCGCGGATATAGCCATCGCGGCAAGGCGTTCCGCAAGTTTTTGGACTGGTACAGTAAGCAGCCGCACTAAATTCGCGGGCGGGCTCTATTTCAGCATAGCGAGAGCTTCTTTTTTCAGCTTCTTGGCGTCCGCCTGCCATTTTGTGCCATCCTGAAATTGCAGCTCCGCAATATAAATAACAATGCTTGTAGGATGCTTGGACAAATCTTCTTTTGAAGGGACGGAGGTAGCAGGGATGTCAAACTGGCTTGTGGTATCAAGTTTTTCAGGGACGGTCACCAACTCGCCCCGGCCCATCCGTATGTCATCTTTTTTTACCGATACCCAGCCAAGCCGGTAACCCTGAATCTTGTTATGGCTTTTGTTTTCCAGGCGAGCGTCCAATAGGCGGTTGTCGGCTCCGAAAGATGCCTGAACGATATGGACAGGATCATCAGACTGGGGAGCAAACAGCATCAAAATGTCTTCGCCGCTGTTTTGGGAACTTGCATGTGGGCCGATGGCCTGGCTTTGCGGCGTCGTAATGGCAATAAGGAAGATAATAAAAGCCAGCAATTTCCTCACTATTACACCCCGTATCCCGTGAAGGCTTGGCATGCCACAGGTGCGGCAGCAGCTCCGCCTTGCGCCTTCGCATCCTACACCTTAGGCGGAAATTCTCAAGTTAAATTTGAGCTCTGCTGCGGATTGACGAGAGCAAATTTAGAAGTTGCGCTGACCTGCAAATCAAAGTAAATTCAAGGTTCTCTCATGGCTAAACGGCCTTCACAAACAGCTACTCGATCAGCCAACGGCACCTCAGATAAGTACCAGCGCATACTGGACGCCGCGATTGAGGTCATCGCTGAGCACGGGTTCTTTCACTCACGGGTAGCGGAAATTGCCGATCGCGCCGGCGTAGCCGACGGCACCATTTATCTGTATTTCAAGAACAAAGATGAATTGCTTATGGCGTCAATTGACTCTGCCTTCCACCGGTTCATCCAGCGCGCACGCAGTTCACTGGACCAGGTAGCTGATCCGCGGGAAAAATTGCGCCGCTTGGCCTTTTTGCACCTGGAATCCTTGGGATCAAACCGCAGTCTTGCCATCGTCTTCCAGACTGAACTCCGCCATAGCGCGAAGTTTCTCGGGCAGTTTTCCCATAGCCTGCTAGTGGAATACTTTGACGTAATCAAAGGAGTTTTGCGGGAAGGCCAGGAAGCAGGAGTCTTTCGGCCCGATATTTCTGTCACCATCGCGGCCCATTGCTTCTTCGGCGCCGTGGATGAGATAGTAACCACCTGGATCCTTTCCGATCGCGACCGGGACCGCGACTATCACCTCTCCAGCCTGACCGATTCAGTCGTGGGAATTGTCCTTAAAGGCGTAGAAACGGGACCCTAAGCATGGAAATCAACACTCTCGCGGATATTTTCTTTGCTTCAATTGCCCATGACGTGGAACGCCACGTAATGTTCAAACGCGGCAGCTCGTGGCAGGTTATCTCGTCCCGCCAGCTTTACGGCTACGTGGCCACGCTTGCCAGAGTCTTGAAGCAATGGGGTATCCACAAAGGCGACCGCGTTGCAATTCTCGGTGAAAATCGCCCGGAATGGATGATTGCTGATTTCGCCTGCGTGACCACCGGAATTGTTGATGTACCGATTTATGCCACGCTCACTGCAGATCAAACTCTTTATCTGTTGCAGAATTCCGGCGCACGGGTGATTTTTGTTTCCACTCTGGAGCAGTTACGCAAAGTGCAGTCCATCAAAGCCCAGACCGCCCTGGAAAAAATCGTTGTGATGGATGACATTAGCGAAGTCAATGTAATTCCCATGTGGTCTTTGATCAACTCGGCTTCACAGGAAGAAGAACCCCAATTTGACGAAGAAGCGCACGGAATCACGCCCGATGATCTGGCAACTCTGATTTATACCTCGGGAACAACCGGAACATCCAAGGGCGTAATGCTCAGCCACGGCAATCTCACGACCTGCGCCATCATGGCCAGCAAGCAGGCGGAGTGGACCCCCGCCGATGTGTACCTTTCATTCCTGCCGCTATCTCACGTTACTGCGCGACACGTGGATTACGTCTGCTATTTGGACGGCGTAAGCCTCGCATATTGCGCCGTGTTCGACCAGCTTCCGCAGATGCTGCAGGAAGCCAAGCCCACAATTATTGTTGCGGTGCCGCGCGTTTATGAAAAAGTGCGTGCTGAGGCGGAACGCCGAGCGGGCCACGGACTGCGGCGAAAGATTTTTGATTGGGCAGTTCGGATCGGGGAAAAGCATAAAGATGAAATCGCGCGAGGAGAAACTCCCACCAGTCCGATGTGGAAGCTGGCTAACCAGCTTGTATTTTCCAAAATACGCCAGGGATTCGGCGGTCGTAGCAGAGCTTATTTTTCTGGGGGAGCGCCACTGGGCAAAGACATGGCAGAGTGGTTTTGCGCCGTCGGAGTACCCATTATGGAAGGTTACGGCTTGACGGAAACTTCACCCACGCTTTCCGTCAACCGGCGCGGAGCCTTCAAGATTGGCTCGGTGGGCAGAGTGAATGAAGGCGTGCAACTCAAAATCGCGGAAGACGGCGAGATTCTGGTCAAAGGGCCAACTGTTTTCAAGGGGTATTGGAACATGCCGGAAGAGACCCGCAATTCATTTGTCGATGGCTGGTTTAAGACCGGCGACATCGGCGAACTGGACAGCGAAGGCTTTCTCAGCATCACTGACCGCAAAAAAGATCTCATTAAGACCTCAGGCGGAAAGTTCATTGCGCCGCAGCCAATAGAGAACGCCCTGAAAGCGAACGTGCTGATTGCGCAAGCCGCCATCATTGGGGATAAGCGCAAATACGCCTCCGTTATCATTTCCCCGCATTTTCCCTTGCTGGAAGACTGGGCCCGCGCCAACGGAGTTCTCTTCACTTCACGCCAGGAGTTGGTGGCGTCAGACAAGGTGCGCAACCTTTATAGAGGGATTGTGGAGGATCTGAATAAGCGGCTGGCGCATTTTGAAACCATCAAGAAGATCGTGGTAGTACCGGAGGAGTTTACTGTCGCCACGGGCGAGATTACGCCGACTCTTAAGCTCAAACGCCGCGTGATTGAAGCAAAATACAAGCAGCAGATTGATGAGATCTACCAGCAGCCACATCCCATTGAAACCGCGCCTGTAGGTTAAACGCGGATATAGATCAAGCTGGCCCCTTCTCGCCGAGCATTCGATCTGCCAAAATTTATTACAATGGAAAATATGGATTCCCTCATCATTGCTGGCCGGCAATTTCATTCGCGCCTCATTGTCGGTACCGGTAAGTACAAGTCAGGACACGAAACCGCCCGTGCCATTGAAGCCAGCGGCGCGGAGATGGTCACAGTCGCCGTGCGCCGGGTGAACCTGGACCGGAGCAAGGAATCCTTGCTTGATTTCATTGATCCGAAGAAGTATTTTCTTCTACCCAATACGGCTGGCTGTTACACGGCCGATGAAGCTATTCGCGCGGCGCGACTAGGGCGCGAAGTTGGGCTTTCTGACTGGGTAAAAATTGAGGTCATCGGTGACCAAAAGACGCTTTACCCCGATGTGCAGGCCACGATTGAAGCGACTCGCGTGTTGGTGAAAGATGGGTTCACGGTGCTGCCCTATACATCAGATGACATTGTGGTCGCCAAACGGCTGCTGGATGCGGGTGCAAGCGCGATCATGCCTCTGGGCGCGCCCATAGGAAGCGGAATGGGCATTCAAAACACCGCCAATATCCAGATCCTGCGGGAAATGATCACGGAAGTCCCGCTGATTGTGGATGCAGGCGTAGGGACCGCGTCAGATGCAGCCATCGCGATGGAGTTGGGTGCCGATGCAGTGCTGATGAATTCCGGAATTGCGCACGCTGAAAATCCTGTATTGATGGCGGAAGCCATGAAGTACGCCGTGATCGCCGGACGCGCGGCTTACCTGGCCGGCAGAATGCCTCGCAAGCTCTATGCTACGGCTAGCTCTCCGGTGCATGGGGTCGTGCGCTAAGCAATCAGCGCTCTGATTCTAACGCGTGTTATCTATGGCAACGCCTGCCGGTCCGCCCGCAGTTAATCCCGTGCTTGCGCCAGAGATTGAACGGTTTGGCGCTGCGTTTATCTTACCCGTTGCCGTGTTTAAATTTGTGTACACCGCTACTTTGGCAGCGTTAGCGTCGGCGAAATAGGCAGTCCCCGTTCCTAAGGGATCCACCACGATTTGCATTGGTGTCGCAAAGCCTGTATTGCTGCCGCTAATTTGCGCTACGGGAGCTATATTCCCTCCGGTGGTTATCGCACTGGCAGGGTAGATGGTAATGCTGGGCGGCGCGGATGCCGAACCCACATTGCTCACGACGAGCCGACCCTGACCATCAAGCTGAATGCCGGCAGGGTTACCCAATTGCGTGTTCGATCCCAAAATCGAGCGACTCGGCGTAATTGCCCCGGTCGGTAGCGTGCTGGCATTATCATAAATAGCGATCGCTCCATCAAGGTCAGCGGCAAAAAGACGGTCAGTGGCCACATCGACGAAGATTGCCGCCGCTCCCGCGATAAATGCCGTCTGCAAAGTACGTGTCGGGGCAACGTTGTTTAATCCCGTCGACAATGATGCTACGTTGAAAACAAGAATATTAGGATCATCTAGTACGTAAAGCTCGTTCCGAACTCGATCAAAAAACAGGTCGGTGGGCGAAACCAACGTCGTGTTGTTACCAGCTATAATGCGGGTCGGCGTCAAATCGACGGTTCCATTCTGTGCGCTGATCTTGTCGAAGATTACAACAGAGAGATTATTTGTATCGGCGACGTAAAGGCGATCGGCGGCGGGGTCCAAAGCTATATAGTTCGGACGGACCAGGGTAGAAGTTGCTCCCGCTATCGTGGCAGCAGGGGTCGGACTCCCGATTGTCGTAAACGCATTGTCAAAACGCAAAAGTGAGCTTGAATTGATATCCGTTACATAAAGCTTGCCGGTGGCTGCCGGGTTTGGCGTCGGCGTGGGAGTTGCCGTAGGGGTGGGCGTTGGCGTACCGCCGCCTCCACCCAGGG
The DNA here is from genome assembly GCA_049688735.1 of Candidatus Angelobacter sp. Classification (GTDB taxonomy): domain Bacteria; phylum Acidobacteriota; class Terriglobia; order Terriglobales; family Acidobacteriaceae; genus Angelobacter. The sequence continues at coordinate 6,508 of JBAVLE010000282.1, forward strand.
TTCGCCGGGGCGATATGACACAACCAACCGAAAGCAAAAGGCAGAACACTGCCACACATATGCCTGCCGGCAAAAAGCCGCGTTTTGATCTGAATATTGGGTTCATTCTCTGCCATGATAACCCAGCTTTTGAGATTTCTAATGCGATATTCGTGTATGTGCTTTCCAAACCGAAGTAACAAGGCGAAGAGTTAAGAACTGTAAAAAAGGCGGCTTTTCAGCCGCCTATGACCTAATCCGAGGTTAAATGTTTGATTTACTTTTTCTCGCCACCCTGCTTCAGCATCGCCACGTTGTCAACATGGAGCGTGCCATTATCCAGCTTGCCGGTGACTTTTACGTGATGGCCTTCATGACCCTTCAATGCGTCCTGATTATCCACATTGATGATGCTCTTGTCTTTTTCAGAAACGAATACCAGCTTTGATCCACCTTCAGCGCACTTCTTGACACAGTCAGCATTGTCAATGTCCTTGGCGCCGCATTTCTCGTCGCTGACCCAGCCGTTCATCTTGGTTTCTTTAGGGGCCTTATCTTTGGCCAAGGACAGCGTTGAGGCGAAAAACGTGAGTGCAAACGCAACTAACAAAAGGTTTTTCATGGGTAACGGTATCTCCTCAGAGGATGTTAATCGCTTTCAGCAAAGCCCTCTCGCAGCAACTTTGCCGGGTGAGTTATTGAGCTACAACAAACAAAAAGGTAACGAAAAAAGTTCGATCGAGTTCCCGTCCAGGCAAGTCGCTGTCCTGAGACTCAGATTAAAGCTACTTCTTCTCTGCTGGTAGTGCAACTGCTGGAGGAGAGACGGTGTAAACCACCTCTCCCGGCCGGGCGTAACGAAGTTTTTCACGGGCTTCTTTTTCAATGGTTTGTGGATCGTTCTTTAAAGCTTTAATTTCTTGTTCCATCCCGCTGTTTTGTTGTTGCAGGGTCTTAATCTGGCGGTCAAGCTCACGTGACTCCCGGCGCTTTTGTTGATAGTCCATCAGGCCGTTAGCACCGAAGACGGCATAGTATCCAACCACGCACAGCAGAACGGCGATGCCTGCCGCCGCCAGCTTGTGGCGTAAACGATAGAGCTGTTCCCTTCCGCTTTTGGTTTTCTCCGCCATTATTGTTTGATCCAGTCGCGTGCCGCAGCGGACAATTTATCCAAATCTTTTTCTGTACCGGCTTCAGAGTAAATCCGCACCACCGGCTCCGTGCCCGACACGCGATAACAAACCCACGATCCATCATCCATGATCAACTTCAACCCGTCGGCACGCCCTACCTGTTTTACTTTGTGACCAGAGAGTTCGCTTGGATCACTCTTCATCTTACTAGTGAACTTCGCTTTGAGTTCCGGCGTCAAGCTGAAGTTTTCTCTACGGGCATAAAAGGAACCAACTTTGCCAAATAAATCTTTGATCTGCTCGCCCATCGACTTCTTACGGCTGGCCACAGCTTCACAGCAAAGCAAACCGGCAAGGACGCCATCTTTTTCTGGAACGTGATTTCGGATGGAGAGCCCGGCGCTCTCTTCGCCCCCGATCGCGATCTTGTCTTGCTTGATCAGCTCGCCAATGTATTTAAAGCCGACTGGCGTTTCATACAGCGGCACCTTGTGGTGCTCTGCAAGAGCGTTAATCATGTTGGTAGTTGAAACGGATTTGGCGACCCCATTCTTCCAGCCGCGGCTCTCAACCAAATAATCGAACAAAACGGCAATGATGTAATTGGGCTGGATGAACGTGCCGTCCTGATCCACGATTCCAAAACGATCCGCGTCACCGTCGGTCGCGATCCCGATGCTGGCCCCGGTAGCCTTCATCTTCTGGCGCATTTCATTCAGGAGATAGTCTTCCGGTTCGGGCGCATGTCCCCCAAAAAGCACGTCGCGGACATCGTGAACGGTCGATACGGGAATACCCGCGTCCCTGAGCAGTTCGTCGGAATAGCCACGGGCTGCGCCCCAGAGCGGATCAAAGACCACTTTAAGACCCGAGTTCCGGATGATTTGAAGATTAACGATCTCTTTGAGCCGCGCCAGATAAGCTGGCTTTGGGTCGATGGTTGCTGCTTGTACTTTCAATGATCCGCCAGAAACTTCGCCGTTGCTTGCGATCAGCGCTTCAATGGCGCTGGTGGCTTCGGGAAGCGCGGGAGCTCCATCCGGTGTGGAAAATTTAATGCCGCTGTATTCTGGAGGATTATGTGACGCGGTAAAGTTGATAGCGCCGTCGGCCTTGGAGCGGATGACTTCGTAAGAAATGGCGGGAGTTGGCGCTGGTTCGGCAATAACCAGCGGCTGTACGTCATGCGAACTGAGTATTTCTGCGGCTATGCTGACAAAGCGCTCTCCCATGTAACGCGGATCGCGCCCAACGATCACACGGGCGCCGATTGGCTTTTTACCTGCCACATACTTTGCAATGCCGGTAACGGCCCGGCGCACATTCGCGACGGTGAATTCTTCAGCGATGATGGCGCGCCAGCCGGAAGTTCCAAACTTAATTGTTGTGCTCATAGGAGAACTTCGATTAGTTGCAATCCTGCGGCAAATGGTTTCAAGCTGACATTAACGATATTAAACCTGCCCAGACCAGAATGCGCGTGACCATCACCGATTGATACACTCTCGAGCAGAGGCATCCTATGGCGAACGCGCGAATTATCCTAACCACCACCGGATCGGAGGAAGAAGCCGGCAAGATCGCTCACGCCCTGGTGGAGCGCAGGCTTGCGGCGTGCGTCAACATTGTGCCGCGGATAGAATCAGTTTACCGCTGGCAAGGCAAAGTGGAGACCGCGAAGGAGTGGCTGCTCCTGATCAAAACCCAGGCTGAATTTTTTGAGCGCGTTCGGGACGCCGTGAAAGAGTTGCATTCTTACGATCTACCGGAGTGCGTGATGCTGGAAGTGACTGCCGGTAGCCGGGAATATCTGGATTGGATCATCAAGAACACCGATTAACACAGAGGTTCACAGAGGGGAGTAAGGTTAAAAAGCTCAAGGAACATCGTTAGGCTAGACGAATGTTTCTTTTAACGTTCTCTTTCCCTCAGTGCCCTGTCCTCCTTGGTAAAAGGCTCAGATCGCGGCCAGCGCCTGGTCCAGATCCGCCAAAAGATCTTCCACGTCCTCAATGCCCACGGAAATACGAACCATGCCATCCGTGAGTCCGATTTCTTTTCTTCCCTTTTCTCCCAGAGCGGCGTGCGTCATGGTGGCCGGGTGCGAGATCAAAGTTTCCACGCCTCCCAACGATTCTGCGAGAGAGCAGACGCGCACCTTGGCCAGCATCTTCTTGGCATTTTTGAAAGAACCTGTTTCAAACGTGATCATGGAACCAAAGCCGGTCATCTGGCGCTTGGCTAACGCGTGTTGCGGATGATCGGGGAAGCCTGGATACAACACCTGCTTCACCTTGGGATGATTGCGCAGAAACTCGGCAACCGCGCGGCCATTCTCATCGTGCTTTTCCATGCGCACCGCCAGCGACTTTACTCCGCGCAGCACCAGCCAGCACTCAAAAGGCGAGAGTATGGCTCCGGAGGTCTTCTGCAT
>JBAVLE010000283.1:0-4365 GCA_049688735.1 Candidatus Angelobacter sp.
GGAGTTGGCAGTGTCCGATGAAGTGCGTAACCAGGACGCTGCTGGCCTGATAGCCCGAGTGTTGATCAACACTGATAACCAGAAAACAGCCTGGGAGTGGGTGAAGGCGCATTGGCCCGCTGTGGAAAAGAAAATCACCATGTCAAGCGGAACGGAGATTGTGGGCTCAACAAGAAAATTCTGCAGCGTCGAGATGAACGAGGATGTTCAGCAATTTTTCACTGAACACAAAGTGGCTTCCGCAGATCGGGCGCTGAAGCAATCCCATGAAGATATTGAGGGCTGCGTAAAGCGGCGTCCGCGATTGCAAACAGAGTTGGCGCAGTGGTTGCAGCAGCATGCAGGCGGAACCAGCGGTAATTAGTATTTAGTACTTGGTATTTAGTGATCTTGCTGCTGACTGTTTTGGTTGGCGAAGGAAAGGTCATATTTGATTATGGCCCCATTCCAGCGATCAATTCTTTTTCGAATTAACAATGTATTGCACTTCGGGCATTGAATCTGCAGAGTGTTGCCACCAACCCACTTTAAAGTGATGCCTGCGCTCGGAGCGTCCAATTCCACCTGAAAGATTTCCCCTTCCGTCGCACTGCCGGAGAAAAATCCTCTCTTTAAATCTTTCCCTGCAGGACGAAGATTCACGTGGGTAAAGAACGGAGTGTCTTCGCCGCAGCGGCGCTCCATTACTGCGGCGATCCATTGTTTATTCTGGTCGGCTGATTCAGCCACCAGGCGATCAGAGCAGCGTGGGCGGGTGTGGAGGTAGACACCCGTAAGCACGGCAAACATCACCAGCATGATGCCGCCATAAACAAATGAGCCCTGCCACATCTTGCGCGCGAATGGATCCATGGCCTTGCGGGTCATTGCTGCATGCCTGTTCGGGCGCGGATTTCACGCCAGAGTTCGGCGCGCCCGTCACCGGTTTTGGCTGAGTAGGGAAGCAGAGTGTCAATGCCGTGATCGTGCGCCAGCGTGGCCAAGGCGCTACGCAACTTGTTGCTGGAAAGCTTGTCAGCTTTTGTGGCGATGACCAGAAAATCGCGATCCGCGCTGCGCAGGAAATCAATCAAGTGGCGGTCCGGCGGCTGCGCGGGAATGTTGGAGTCAATCAAAACAACGCATAGCGCCAACGTTTCACGCTGCTGCAAATAGGGCTCAATAAACTTAGGCCACTCAGCGGAGATTTCTTTCGACAGCTTGGCATAACCATAGCCGGGCAGATCCACCAGCAGGCTTTCCGGATGCGGCTGGTTGGCCTTGGCGTAAAGACCAAAAAAGTTGATGGTGCGAGTGCGGCCGGGGGTAGAACTGACGTGCGCCATTTTCTGTCCGAGCAGGGAATTGATGAGGCTCGATTTGCCGACGTTGGAGCGCCCGAGGAAGGCGAACTCCGGCGGGCCTTCAGCAGGAAAGAATTTGGGATCGGCCGCTGAGGTAAGAAATTTGGCGATGATGGGTTTCATTCGGTAACAACCAGTTTAGCGGAAGCCGGATTTCGCCGCTGGTTTGCGGAGATGAGCGCAGATTAGGAAATCAAAATCTACCACGGAGGCACGGAGACACGGAGACACGGAGAAGAGTAGAAGAAGGAGCAAGCAAATCGCAATAAATCCGAATTGCAATTTGATCGGACAGGTGTGGACAATTCCTTCCACACGAAAGGATCGTGGTCAAGCAGTCTCTCGCTACGCTCAAAGATGTTAGAAAAACCGGGCCAGCGCTGCCGCGGGCCCAGTGCGGTATTGCTGCTTTATTGCTTCAGTCCATAGACATCCAGCTCACCTTGCGGCGAAGCTGCAGCCAAGGAATCATGTGCTGTTGCGAAAAACACTTTCCCGTTGGCCACAATCGGCTCAGTGAACTTGATGCCGAAGCCGGGAACGTCGGCCGCCTTCTGCGCGCTGGAGTAGAGCAGGTGCGTAATGTTGGTTGCGTCATACGCGCGCAAAACCGCGGGTGCAGGTGCAGACGCAATGGGATCCTGAATGGGCTGGCCGTGATCGAGCACCCAAACAATGCCGGCGGACGTGCCATTCGAAGAAATAAAAGGAGTAGTGCCATAGCTGAAAGGAGAAATCTGTTCAGCTGTTACGGCGCCGACAGTGAGGTGTCCGGAACTCAAGGCAAATTGTTTGACTGGCCCAGGATCATTGCCAACAAACAATGATCCGTTGAACCAGGCAGCAGTGCCATAGAAGCTAGTCTTGCCCATATCTCCGGTCACGGTTTCGCCGTGGTTGGTTACACAAGTTTGGGAAGTGGCGCCGGGACTGAAGAAGAGTGTTTGAGCGGCACCGGCATCATTGGCTTGCATCTGGCCCATGTTGTCTGTGTTTATCAGATACATTTTTCCGGCCTTACCGCCGCCGACCAGTTGCGATTGGCCAGGGACGAGCATGATGCCACCGGCGGAGACATCGAGATCACGGCATTGGAGGAAGGACCAGTCAAAAGGTGTGAAGTGGTCATTGACGTGAAGCTGCGAGTCAACTTTCAGTATGGAATCGCCCCACTCTGGGCCGTCGTCAAAGAAGCCGTTGCCGGTAGAGAGATACACGTTGCCCTGGTCATCGGCAGCAGGGCCTCCGCCTCCCATCCACACGCCGCCAGCGCCGCCAAATTGGCCATAGCCATCAACGTTCGGGCTCATGTTGCGGACAGCGATCTGTGTGAGAGACGCCGCGTCATAAGAGAGCAACCAGCCCGTGGGACACGCAGAGAAGCCGATGAACAGCGTTCCGCGTGAGAGCAACAGCGCCGCTCGCTGCAGACAACTGTTATTCAGCGTGACGGTCCCATTCACCGCCTCCGAGTTTGTTCCGGAAACGGAAGCGTGTATCGTCACTGGACTTCCTGCGCGTTCCTGCCCGGTTGTAATATCTAGCGCGTGCAGGCGAAACGATAAAACGCCGCTGGGAGACTTCTGCGCCGTTACCAGATACATTACGTTGGAGCCTGCATCGATCACTGGCGTGGAAGTGAGACCCTGCGCAGGTTTGGGATTGCCGCCGGGCTGCGGAATTTCTCCCGATTGCAGCAGTGAAGTCTTCCACAATGGGCTGCCGTCGCCGAAGTTGTCGGCGTCAAAGGCGTAAACGCTGGCCATTTCCGTGGCGACAAAGACAACGTTATGGCTGCTGCCATTGATGCGCAGGTTTGATATATAGAGCGGTTGCGCGTAGGCGTATCCATCCACTTGATAAGAGAAGAGCTTGCCGAAGCTGGATGCGTTCACATTGGCTGGCGTAAGCTGCGTTTCATTGTTGTTCAGCCCGGACCGTCCATTATCCATGTGCCAGGTGGGAATATTCACGGAACTAGCTGCCGGCGTTGGCGTGGGCGTAGGCCCACCGTTTGGGGTCGACGACGGCGTGGGCGACGCTGATGGCGAGGGCGTATTTGCGCTCACGCCTCCGCAACCGGCAAGAGCGAACATGGCCGCGGCAGCGGTCATGGCGATTGCAGCGCTTCGGCGATGAAGCAATGCTGCGGACAAAACTCGAAATGTGAATCGAAGAGTGGCGGCAACGGGCAATTTCATTGAAGTGGCTTCCTCAGCAAACGACGGTCCGTGGGGAACGGGCGAATCCTTCGCTTCGTATTGCGCTCACTCCAGGGGAGGAATGTCAGAGGCGCTGTTGTTTTGAAAGATGCGGCAGCTCTGGCCAGAGATGCTGCCAAATCAGGGTGTTAAGTAAAGATTTGCTGGCGCAAATTGATGCGGCCTTCACAAACGGACAGTTGATTTTCGAAACAAGTATTTCAGGCGCAGAAAAACCGCCCGGTAATCAGAAATACTCGGGCGGTCTTGGAGCGAAGCGATAGAACTTAAAGATAGCGCTCTCTCGAAATCTCCGGCTGGACGGCAGGCGCAGGAATCGTCTGTGCGCCTTCTTCTGAGAAATCTGGCAGCGGCGTTTCCAGTGCGACTTTCAATACCTGGTCCATATTTTCCACGAAGTGGACCTTCATCTGCCCTCGGATATTTTCCGGAACGTCAGCAAGGTCTTTCTCATTTTCCTTCGGGATAATCGCTTCTTTGATTCCTGCGCGCAGTGCGGCAAGAAGTTTCTCTTTCAGCCCGCCGATAGGCAGCACTTTGCCGCGCAGCGTGATCTCGCCGGTCATGGCGATATCGCGTCGCACAGGAATCTTGCTGAGTGCGCTTGAAATCGCCGTCGCCATCGTAATTCCTGCAGAAGGGCCGTCTTTGGGGATGGCGCCTTCAGGCACGTGAATGTGAATATCAAAATTGCGGTAAAAGTCCTTGGGAATACCCAGCCGCAGAGCGCGTGAGCGCACGTATGACATGGCTGCATGCGCCGACTCCTGCATCACGTCGCCTAGCTGGCCCGTAATAGT
>JBAVLE010000284.1:0-23315 GCA_049688735.1 Candidatus Angelobacter sp.
GGATCAGCCCTAAGGGCCCGATGCGCACGACATGCTTAGGACTGGTTTCCTGAATTACAGACGAAGCTATATAACTACCCTCTGAGCAAGGTGGGAAAAGCCAGATTATACGGGAGTTACCGCCGAAGTGCCACTTGGTCATATCCCTCACTCTGAAATCTTGCCGCGCACCTTCATTATTCCTCTTGATTTTCCAGGAGTTCACCCAGCATTTTTGGACGGTCTACTCCCCGGTTACTGGAACGATCCAAATTGGTGAACTTGCAGGTTTTTTTGGAAAGCCGCTTTTTACGACATGAGAACTTTTCAATAGGTGCGTTTGGTTCTGTACACAATTGGTGTTGAGAAAAGGACTATGCCTACCCTCTTGGCGCCGTGCCTGCTTCAACTTCCACCAGGCAGGAATAAAACGTCGCTCCACCGCCGATATCGGTAAGCATCTCTGAGGTCAGCACGTTGATGCTGTTGCCATCTGGGGTGAAGCGCGCAGCGTTGAGCCGCGCTGCCACCACTCCCGGCTGTACTGCGCCATTTACATGAGCACGCAGCCGCACTTCGCCGCGACCATTGAAGACACGCACCCAATCGCCTTCCTGGATGTTCCGGCGCTGGGCGTCAGCGGTGCTGATCTCCAGCAACTCCGGCTGCTCCATCTTCTGGATGGATGGAATATTAGTGAATGAGCTGTTGAGAAAGTTATCGGCCTTGCGCGCCAGCAGCTCCAGCGGAAATTTCTTTGCCTGCCCTGACAAGCGCGATTCCTCAGCAGGGACGAATGAAACCACAGGATCCATTCCCTGTGCCGCAAGGCTTTCACTATAAAGCTCCGCTTTGCCGCTGGGCGTGGCGAAGCCGCCTTTGGCGAACGGCAAAAACGGTCCGTCTCCGAGGTTCAGCCTTACGTGGCCTTCTTTTTCCAGCCGCTCCCGCGTCATGCCTTCCATCCAGCGTTCCCAGCCTTTCGGAAGCTGCTGGTTCTCAGGTTTGGTAAGCGTCGCGTCGATTACGTCATCCGTGCTTTGCTGGAAGCAGTCGTCGGTAAAGCCCATTTTTTGCGCCAGCTCGCGAAACACGTCAGTGTTTGGCCTGCTATCGCCCAGCGGCGCAATCGCCTGGTTCGATATCTGAAGATACGTGTGGCCATAAGCCTTGTTCAGGTCTTTATGCTCCAGGAACGTTGTCGCAGGCAGAACGATATCGGCGTACGTGGTGGTGTCGGTAAAAAACTGTTCGTGCACCACTGTAAACAGGTCCTGGCGCATGAAGCCGCGCACCACATCGTTGTGGTTCGGCGCCACGACTGCCGGATTGGAGTTGTAAACAAAAATCGCTTTCACTGGTGGATCGCTCAAGGTATTCAGCGCCTTGCCCAGCTCTGACATGTTGACCACGCGCGCCGCTCGTCCTAGCGGGCTCTTCTGCATCAGGTCAGGACGGTCAAGAGCATGCATGTTGAGGTAAAAAGCGCCGCTGGTGGAAAGCTGTATGCCTCCGCCAACTTCAGCCCATGAGCCCGTAATGCAAGGCAACATGGCAATGGCCCGTATTGCCGAGCCGCCATTTTGCGAGCGCTGCACGCCGTAATTCACGCGGATCACCGCTGGCCGCACCGTGGCATACTCCCGCGCCAGCTTGCGAATGTCATCCGGGCTGATTCCTGTCCATGCAGCCACCTTCTCCGGTGGATATTCCTGCACGCGCTGCCGCAGTTGCTTAAATCCCAGCGTGTACCTGCTGACGTAATCCTCGTTGTAAAGTTTTTCGTTGATGATCACGTGCATCATCGCCAGAGCCAGAGCAACGTCCGTGCCTGGATTAATGGGCAGATACCAATCCGCGCTCTTCGCGGTGCGGGTCTTGTAAGGATCAATGACTACCAGCTTGGCGCCCTTGCGCCGCGCTTCCGCAATGAACGGCCACAGATGGACGTTGGTGGCGTGAATGTTCGCGCCCCAGGCAATAATGTATTTTGAATCGCGAAACTGTTGCGGCTCCGTCCCCACGTTCCGGCCGGTAACAGTCACCATACCGGCTCCGCCGGCGGAAGCGCAGATGGTGCGATCCAACTGCGAAGCGCCCAGCCGATGAAAGAACCGGTGCGCCATTCCCGAATAACTCAGCACACCCATGTTCCCGGCATAGGAATAAGGAAGGATAGCTTCAGGGCCGAACTCATCGGAAATCTTTTTGAAGCGCGAGCTGATTTCCTCCAGCGCTTCATCCCAGGAGATTCTGGCGAAGTCGCTTGCGTCGCCTTTGCCTCGTCCTTTAGGGGCCGTGCGCCGCATCGGGTGCATCACCCGGTCGGGCGAGTAAACGCGATCAAGATATTTCGTCACTTTGGCGCAAAGAAAGCCGCGCGTTACCGGATGCGCCGGATCACCCTGCACGCGCGTGGCCTGGCCATCTTCCACGGTAACCAGAATTCCGCAGGCGTCAGGACAATCATGCGAGCAAACGGCGTGGACTACCTTCTTCATAGACTCATTATAAGGGCAAGTGCAGCGGGCGATCATGGATAGCACATCTCGACATTCTCTCCAAAGTACCTCTTCGGTAGTGAATGGCAATGTGCCAAGATGTAGCGATGCGGAAAGTTCCTCTAAAAAAATCCGGGCACGGTGTTTGGCAATACTGGATAGGGTTCAGAAGACCAAAGAAGCTGTGTTGATCACCAAGAGCGGTCGCCCCGTGGCCAAGCTGGTTCCGGCGGAAGAATCGCCCCGGGAATTCCTTGGGCGGCTAGAGGGAATGGTAAAGATCATTGGCGACATTGAGTCGCCTGTTGAGCACGCCGATGCTTGGGATGCGGCGCGATGATTTATTTGCTAGAAAATCTCTTTTTCCGCGCCGGTCTGGCATTGTAGAGCTGGGCCCCTTATTGATGATAGAACTTTAGGATCGCCGTGGCCTTTTCTCGCGCTGCTTCCCGATGGCAGAACTTCTGGAGACCGCTTTTCGAGCAGGTTTCCTTTCCTGGGCAGACTGCTCTTTACCCGTGGGAAGTTCATCGCCCGCGACGGGGGAATTGCCCTTGCCCGCTCGATCCAGAATACGAAGAGTTTCTTTTCGATTTGACCGCCTCGCGCGCTCAGCAAAATATTCCTGCGTACGCAGCGCAGAGATCTTCTCCGCGACCGCCACATTAATTAGCTGATTGAGTGCCACGCCTTCCGATTCTGCCGCCTTTCGGGCTTCTTCCAGCAGTGAAGGCTGTAGGCGCAACGCAAAATTACTCCTTCTCATGGATGCTCCTAATCTGTCGAAGCGCCTCTCGCGGAAGCAGAACGGCGCAATCGAACGTCTTGCTGGTTACCTGAAAATCACGCAAATTGAAAGTAACGATGCCGTGAGCATTACCATTCACTGCGGTTTCCAGGACCATATCATCATCCGGATCGGGCAAACTGGGCCGCCACCGAAAAGCAATCTTAACCGGCTGAGCAAGGGCGGCAAGATCATCCAGCACTCCAGTGACTTCGGCTTTGCTTATTCTGACGACCGCCAGGTGTTCAGGACGCGTAAGTACCGCCTCATACTCCAGAATCAGAGGCACCGACAGCATCAGATCAAACTCTTTATTCAGTGCCGCGAACAGCAATTGGCGGGATGCACCTCGATCGCTTCTCAATGCTGCAACCACCACGTCCGTATCGAGTACGTAGCGGAATCTCACATTCGTATGATATCGCGCGCAATATCACACTACAATGCTTTTTTTGATCGAGCAGGGAACGTTAAGCAGTCGCGGCTGCCATCGAACTGGCCTGCGCTTTCAACGCGCGCAGATCCAGTTTCCCGGTTCCCAGAACAGGCAGAGCGTCCACGTGGAAGAACTGGTCTTTTCGAGGCTTCCAGAGCGGCGGAAGATCGGACGAGGCAAGCTTTGTCAGTACGGGTGCGAGTTGTTCAGGGCTAAAAGTGTGCAGCACTACCAGCCGCTCTCCTTTCTTTTCGTCGGGAGCGGATGAGACCACAAACACTTGCTCCGAAGTTTCAGCGAGCTCATGTAATTTTTCTTCGATCCTCACATGTGGGACCATTTCGCCGCCAATCTTGCTGAATCGGCTTAGACGGTCGGTGATCGTAAGAAAACCATCGTCCGCCACGGCGGCAATATCGCCCGTGGTGTACCACCCGTCTTGCAAAATCTTTCCCGTTTCTTCTGGACGCCCCAAATATCCCTGCATTACGTTGGGCCCGCGCACCAAAAGCATTCCCGGCGTATCCGGCGGCAAAGGCTGTCCTGTCACGGGATCGACAATTTGCACGCTCATGCCAGGCAGGGGATGTCCAATAGTGCCCTGACGCGCGCCGAGTTGCACGATGCCCGGAGCACGATAATCAAAAATATTCACAGCAACCACGGGCGCGCATTCGGTGCAGCCGTAACCCTCCAGAGGCCTGACGCCAAACTGGTCTTCAAACGCGCGCGCCACCCGTTCAGGAAGTTTCTCCGCGCCCACCAGCACGCAACGCAGGCTGGCGAAATCCTCTTTGGGGACGCGGCGCGTGTACGCCTGCAAAAAAGTCGGCGTGGTAATCAGGAACGTTACGCGATATTTCCGCGTCAACTCGCCGATGATCTGCGCATCCAGCGGGCTGGGATGAAATACTACGCCCACGCCATAAGTTGCCGTGAGCCACAGAGTCACCGTAAAGCCAAACGCATGGAAGAACGGCAGCACGCCCATGATTTTGTCGTCGCGCGTAAAAGAAAATACCTGCGTCATCTGCCGGATATTGGCCAGCACGTTGTGGTGCGTCAGCATCACGCCTTTAGGATCTCCGGTGCTGCCGCTGGAAAAAATAATGGTCGCCAGATCATTGGTGGTGCGCTTCTGTGCGCCCACGGCGCGTTTCATCAAGCCATAAGGCAGAAACACGGCGATGAGGAGCGCAAGGATTTTCTCGCTGGATTTCGGCTTGACCAGCACATCTTCCAGGTATATTGAGCGCCCGGGAACATCAATCTTGTTCACCGCGGCAAGCTTTTCCAGAAAGAGCTTTGATGTAACCACCGTCTTGAGGCGGCATTGTTGCGCGCAGGATTCCAGAGTCTCAGTGCTGGCTGTGTAGTTCAGGTTCACGGGAACTTTGCCCAGCAACACAGCGGCAAAGTTCACCAGCGCGCCGCCGACGGATGGAGGTATCAGCACGCCCACCATTTCCTGGCCCTCCCAACTGGAGCGCAGCCTTCGCGTTACAAAAATTAGTTTTAGCATCATGCCGGCAAAGCTCACTTCAGGGAAGCGTGCGTCGCCCATGCAGAAGCGAAACGGATAGCGCCGCGCGGAGCGCACCAACGCGCGGTCCAGCGTCTCGCTCTCAACGCGGTCTGCTTCAAACGCGGCCGCTTGCAATGCCTGGACCGCCCTCCGGACTTCAGCGGCGTTCGCGCTGGAAGCCAGCCATGCGCCAAAGCTCACGGTCACGCGATATGGCATGCGCCGCGGCGCTTTCCATAAGAAACGCTCACGCTCATAACTAAAGATGCTTCCCCAAACGCCATGCAGGTTTACAGGGACAACAGGCGCATCCAGGCCGCGAATGATCCTCTCCATGCCTTTGCGGAACGGCAACATAGACCCGGTACGCGTGATATGACCTTCGGCAAATACGCACACTAATTCACCTGCGCGAATAGCGTCACTGGCTTCATGAAAAGCGCGGACGATGTCCCGGGGGCGCATCTCCGTGGGAACGGGGATGGCGCGCATGAGCAGTGCAAACGGCTTTATGAAAGGAAGGTTATATACGTCACTGAATATCAAAAAGCGTACGGGGCGATTGGCCGCAGCGCTGATTAATACCACGTCCACGAAAGACATGTGATTGGAAACCAGCAGCGCTCCGCCTTTGCCAGGAATATTCTCCCTGCCCAAGACCTTTACGCGATAGATGATCCTGGACAGGAACCACAGCAGCACGCGCAAGCCCCAGTTAGGCAGCGCAATAACCAGGCGAACCAGCAGAGACTGCCGCGGCTGTGATTCTTCGTGAATGGTTTTCCTGGTGGACATGATGCCACGCTGCCAACGATTTAGGCGGATATTTTGCACTAGCCGTTAATCAGATGTAAAGAACCAGGGGCAATGCAATTCCACTTTGGAATTGATGTATGTTCGCCGCGAAAGTTCGTGGTGTGGAGACATTCGTTGGCGTCTGCTCAGCATGAATCAACCCAGTCACGTCCTGCGTCCATACAAACCGCCTCAAACTGCTGGAACAAGAGGTACTATAACGCTTGGCCGCAGGCAGGCGGTCGTGTGGCACCAAGTATCAACAGCGTGTGTTCGCATTTTGCGGTGCGCGGCTGCCCAAGGAAACTAGGGCATGCCACGCAGAAAAGGGCTGTATCAACATGTTTTCGCGCAAGCTGATAGTCCCGTTTGTAATATTCGCTTTAGCATTTACCGCCGCAGAGGCTCAGAAAGTCCCGGGCGTTACTGACAATCAGATCCTGATCGGCTCCTGCTCGGCATTGGATGGGCCTGCTCAGTTCCTGGGCAGGCAGACAATAGTCGGGGCCACAAGCTATCTCAAAAACGTGAATGCCGAAGGCGGCGTGTTCGGCCGCAAGATTCAATTGCTCGCTTTTGACGACGGCTACGAGCCGGCCAACGCCGAAAACTGCTTCAGGCGTTTGCAGAAAGAAGGCGTCTTCAGCGCAGGATTTTTTGTCGGCACGCCCACGGCAGCCAAGTACGTCCCGCTGGCTGAAGCCAATAAGGTTCCGGTCATTGGACTCTTCACCGGCGCGCAAATGCTCTACACGCCTTTGAAGCATTACGTGATGAATGTTCGGGCCTCTTATTATGACGAGACGCGCGAACAGGTAGACAATCTTTGGAACGTGCTCGGCATTCACAAAATTGGCGTCATCTATCAGGACGACGCCTTCGGGCAGGCGGTCCTCAGCGGGCTGCAACTGGCACTGAGAAAACATAATGCTGCTCCTGTCGGAATGGGCACGTTTCCACGCAACACCCTTGATGTTGAAAAAGGTCTGAATGCTGTGCGGCCCATGAATCCCGGAGCAGTATTGATCGTGGGGCCCTATGCGCCCGTGGCAGAGATCATCAAGAAAGCACATGCCACGGGATGGCACCCCATTTTTCTTACTGTCTCTTTTGTTGGAACAGAAAAATTTATCACTGAAGCGGGCAGGGATGCTGAGGGGACTGTCATTACACAGGTAGTACCTCCTTATACGCGCACCGACTTTCCGACGGTCGCGCTCTACCGTGAAGCGTTAAAAACTTATTACCCCAATGAGCAGCCCAGCTTCGTAAGCCTGGAAGGCTTTGTGGATGCCATGGTTCTGGTGGAAGGACTGAAGCGCGCCGGTAAAGACCTGACTCGCGAGAAACTGATTAGCGCGCTGGAATCAATCCAGGGCAAAGATGTGGGCCTGGGGCCGAAACTCACGTTGAAGTATAGCCCTACGCGGCACAAGGGTTTTGACCAGATATATACCACTGTTGTCCGCGACGGCAGGCCTGAGATTCTGGAAGATTGGAAAAAACTTCCGCACTAGCGGAACACGCAGAAACTCGGGATAGAAAAGGCCCGGCATTCGGGCCTTTATTCATCTGAAACATCAAATTTAAACTGTCATCAATTCTTTTTCCTTGGCTGCGCCCATTTCTTCCATCTTCTTGATCTCGGCGTCGGTCAGCTTCTGGACTTCATCCAGCGCTTTCTTTTCTTCATCCTCAGAAATTTTCTTGTCCTTCATGGCTTTTTTAATGGCTTCGTTGCCGTCGCGCCGGACGTTGCGAATTGCCGTGCGATGGTCTTCCAGAATCTTGTGCAGGTGCTTCACCATATCCTTGCGGCGCTCTTCCGTAAGCGGTGGGACAGGGATGCGGATCAGCTTGCCGTCATTCTGCGGATTTAGCCCCAGACCAGCCGAGCGAATTGCTTTCTCGATGTCGGCAATAATGCCTGGATCATAAGGCTGCACCGTAAGCAACTGCGCTTCCGGTGAATGTACCGTGGCCACCTGGTTCAATGGCATTTCAGATCCGTAATAGGGCACGCGCACCGGGTCCAGCATATTTACTGTGGCGCGACCTGTGCGTGCCGCGGCCAGATTGGCGCGAAAGTCTTCCACCGCTTTGTCCATGCGCGTCTTGAGTTGCGCATAAACTTCTTTCAACGCGGGTATCGTCGCGATTCCTGATATTGCCATTGCGGAAAGCCTCAAAAAAAGAGAGTAAGCGAACGCTCGATTATACAGCGAGCAGCGCGGATACGAAGGGATGGCGATTCCCGGCAACAAGCCGTCAGCTTACGATTTCGCCGACACCTTGCCGCCCCTGACCTGCCCAAAGTTCAATAGGCTCACAATGGAAACGCCGCCCACAATATTGCCCAGAGTCGCAGGAAGCAGCCATTGAAAGTAGTTGCTGAAGTGCAGATGTCCTGACATGATGGCCGCCACAATCTCCGCGCTGCTAGCGATGCAATGCGAAAAATGTCCCGCGCCCACAATAAATGTGAGCATCCAGGTGACCCCGATCTGTCCAATTGTCCAATGGCTGGCGCTCACCATCCATGCCACAAGAGCAATCAGCCAACCACCGATGATTCCCTTGGCAAAGATGAGCGTGAAGTGCCCATTGGCAGCCTCCATCCCCAGGCCCGCCAGGGCGTCAGCAAAGTTCGGTGAGAGCGCTCCGGTTTTCATTACCAGCCAGCCAAAAAAGACAGCACCGGCAACATTGGAAACGAAAACTGCTACCCAGAGCCGCAACGTGTTGAGAACGTGTTTGTGCTCGTCCAGAACCAGGACAACCGGGAACAATGTGTTTTCGGTGAAAAGTTGCGCCCTGCCAATAACCACAACAATGAAACCGATGGGATAAAAGAAGAAGGAAATAAATTCCTGCACTGGTCCCTTGCCAAGATAACTGAGTGCCAGCGCGACGGCCAGGCCAGTGAGGCCCATGCTTATCCCACCGCCAAACCCTGAAAACAGCAGGCCAACTGTCGAACGGGAAAGTTCATCGCGGCCGTTTTCAATGACCTCTTCCAATATTTCTTCGGCGCTTCTTCGGGTGGAATCCTGTTGCGGCATAAGTCAATTGAGATGCAACCGGCAACTCAGCAGTTCGCAGGTTATAGGCTTATTTGAATGCCATTTAATGCCATCTGGTCAGGTCGTCTGCTTCTGCCCTGTCCTGCGATAGAGCAGCCATGTATGCCAGAGGATTCGAAGAGTGGCCAGTACTGGAATAGAGAGAAATACGCCGATGACGCCTGCCACTTCTCCACCGGCAAATACGCCGAACAGAACGGTGAGAGGATGAAGTTCCAGAGTGTTTCCCATAATGCGTGGTGAAGTCACATAATCCTGGAGGCATCGCCACACCAGCAGGAATATCAAAAGCCACCAGAAATGTCCGTACCCGGAGAGCAATGCCACGCCCAGCACCAGCAACCCGCCAATCGCCGGTCCAACTACCGGAATGAATTCCAGCGCGCCCGCGGCGGGCCCTAACGCAAAGGCGTAGGGTACACGCATTATCCAGAGAATAAATGTAATTACCACCATGGCGAGCCCGGCGAGCGTTAGCTGCGCGCGGATGAAATGCCCCAGCATGGAATCCATTTCCTGCACCGTTTCCGCCACCATCCGACGGTTGTGCGGGTCTTCCACCGAATTAATGATGTTCTGGCTTAGCAGATGCCCGTCTTTGAGAAAGAAGATCGCGAGAATGGGGACCAGAAGCAACCACCACATGCTTTGAACGCTCTTGACCGCCCGCAAAGTAAAGGTCTGGGTGGTGGCGATCAATTCATTCTGATGTTGATTCAGATACTGTGCCATTAAATCCACTGTTTCGGGATTCCAGCCATGTTTGGCTCCGAACTGGTGCACCAGATTACCAGGGCTGATCTTCTTGCCCATTTCCGGGGTTTGCTGGGTCAGTTTTTGCACTTCGTCCATGATTGGAGGGCCAACCAAATAAAAAGCGCCTACTAGAACGCCAATAAACAATAAATAGACCACGGTAATGGCCGCAGGCCGCGATCCTTTCAGCCATTTTTGCAGCCTTGAAACAGGAGCTTCAAGGATGTAGGCAAAGAAAATCGCAAAGAGAAACGTGATGATCGCGCGCCACGCCACGTACAAAAACATGAGTATCAGGGCAAAGACCAGAATGGTCATCAAGGCCTGAGCAGTTTTTTTGTCAAAAAATTTCAAATGCCCCCCGTGGCGATTCCCATTGTAGCTGCTATTAGGCGGGTTCAATCCGAGACCCTAGGCCATGATCTGCCATAATCCTTTCAGAACTCCATGCCCGCAGGTATTCTGGTGAGTCTGCACAAAGCCTCGGGAGAAGGATGGCATGAGATTTCAAAGACGCAAATTACTTCAAATTTTGTCCTATGCTTTTGGAGCCAGCTTCATTCTGCCCCGGAATGGATTAGCTACGGCGGCGCAGAACCCTGCACAGCCAGCGAGTCCTGCTCCGCCTGCGAAGGAAGCTGCTAAACATGAATCGGGAGGAACGCAAATGGAAAAAGTAGCCGGAATAGGAGGGTTCTTTTTCCGAGCTCATGATCCCAAAGCGCTTGGGCAGTGGTACCTGCAACACTTGGGGATATCTCTTACACCGACGAGCGAGGGCGGAACCGTTTGGCAGCAAGAAGCTGGGCCGACCGCGTTCACTCCCTTTCCCGAGACGACCAAATATTTCGGAGACCCTAATAAGGGTTGGATGATTAACTTTCGAGTGCATGACCTGGACAAAATGGTAGCCCAGTTGCGAGCAACAGGAATTGACGTCAAAGGCCCGGACGCTTATCCCAAGGTCGGGAGCTTCGCTCATCTGCATGACCCAGAGGGAAATCCCATCGAATTGTGGCAAGCGGCATAAACCGGTGCATAAAAATGTCCTGCACGCGCCGGTGTCGCTCGTAATGGTGGATTGGCGATTTCCAATGCGGGACGGTGTGAGCCCACGAACGAAATCCTGAGCCGCAGGCCAAGGATCTCTCATCAATTAGTTTAATCCAGAGAAAATAATGCCAGAGCTACCAGAGGTCGAAACTATAGCCAATGGGCTGAACAAGCGTATTGCTGGAGACCGCATTGATTCAGTGTGGGTTGGGAGAAAGCCTGAGCCGCTCAAGTCGTCTGCTGCGGAGATTTCCGCCGCTCTGGAAGGCGTCAAGGTTGAGCGAGTTCGCCGCGTAGGCAAACATATCGTTTTTGATCTCGGTTCAGGAAAGACGGCGGGAGGTGGTCAATGGATTGTTCACTTAGGCATGACGGGCAAAATGCTGGTGGCTACTCCGGAAACCGAAGTCGCCAAACACACTCACCTCGTCGCTAAACTTGCTTCAGGACGTGAACTCCGCTTTGTCGATCCCCGCCGTTTCGGGCGGCTTGAAGTCCGGCAGACGAGCTTCAGCGGCCCAGGTGCTGAGCCGCTGAATATCAGCGTGGAGGAATTCGCCCGGCTTTTTCATTCCAGCAAAGCGCCGGTCAAAGCCGCGCTGCTCAACCAAAAGCTGCTGCACGGCGTGGGAAATATTTATGCGGATGAAGCCTTGTTCCGCGCTCATGTCCGGCCGCGTCGCCGAGCCAATACCCTTACGAAATCCGAGCTGCGCAAGCTGCATGCTGCCTTGCAGAAAGTCTTGCATGCCGCCATCGCTGCGGGAGGATCATCGATCTCTGATTACGTTGACGCGGATGGCGAAGCAGGATTCTTCCAGATCCAGCACCGCGCCTATGGACGCGAAGGCAAGCCATGCCTAACCTGCAAAACGCCGATCAAAAAGATTGTTGTGGGAGGCCGGGGAACGCACTATTGTCCAAAGTGTCAGAAGTAGCCCTTAGCAATCAGCACTCAGCATTCGGCAAAGGATCAACCGCGAGGGACGCAAAGTCCCCAAAGGAATCCCCTCCAGTTCTTCTTTGCGCCCCTTGGCGTCCTTTGCAGTAAACGTTCTTCTTTATACGATCAAATTCCTTTGCAGCTTTTGCATGCCTTTGATCCATCGCTGGTAGTCATTGGCCTTGTTCTGAAAAAATTTGCCCGCTTCAGGATGGGGCAGGATCATGAATCTTTCTTCGGCCATTGCTTTTACCACGTGATCTGCCACCTGCTCAGCCTCAATTGCTCCCTGCAACAGCATCTTTGTTCCCGGATGGTCTGCTTTCAGCATGTTCGTGAGCACACCTTGCGGGCAGAGTGCGGATACGCGAATTCCCTGATCGCCGTAAGTGGCGGCCAGCCACTCGGCAAAGCCCAATGCAGCATGCTTGGTGACCGCATATGGCGCGGAGCCAAGCGAGGTCAGCAATCCCGCGGCGGAGACGGTCTGAAGCAAATAACCTTCTTTGCGCGCGAGCATCTGCGGCAGGACCGCGCGTGCCGCATAAACGTGGGCCATTGTATTAATCTCCCAGCTACGCTTCCAATCTCGGTCTGAGGCTTCCGGGCCGCCAGCCACGGCAATCCCTGCATTTGAGCAGAAGATATCCACCTGGCCAGCCACGCTGCTTACCGACTCAACCAGACTTTTCACCTGGACTTCCTGCGATACATCGCAAGGAAAAAATCTTGCACGGCCTTTCTCTATCTCGTCCGCCACGGCTTTGCCATTGGCCTCATCCACGTCAGACACCGCAATAAATTTCGCGCCTTCTTTGGCGAATCTGAGGCACAACGCCCTTCCGATTCCGTTTGCGCCGCCGGTCACCACCACGGTTTTTCCTTGAATCTGCATGCGGGAAAGATAGACCGTTCGGTTTAAATCTTCAACAGCACGCAGAAACTCGCAATCGCGGCGTTAAGCAATTAATCTATGCAGGCATCATCTGCGCTTCAGGAGGAGTCAAAATCCCAAATGACTAGATTGGCCGTAGGAGTTGATCTGGGCGGCACGAACCTGCGCATTGCCGCGGTGGATAGCAACGGCAAGGTACTGGAGAAAATCACCACCAGCACGCAAGTGGCGCGCGGTCGCGATCAGGTGATCGACGAAATGTGCGTCGCGATCCAGGAGGTTGTGGGCAAGCAGCGCAACGCCGGCGAACTTGCCGGGATCGGCATTGGCGTGCCTGGAATCATTGAAATGCAGACCGGCATGCTGCGCGAGTCACCAAACCTTCCCGGCTGGCACAACTATCCTGTGCGCGATGAGATTCAACGCCGTCTGAATACCACTGTGATCCTGGAAAACGATGCTAACGCGGCTGCGATGGGCGAAAAATGGCTGGGCGCGGCAGCCGGTGTGGATGACATGTGCATGTTTACCCTGGGAACAGGCGTGGGCGGCGGCGTAGTAATGCAGGGACAAATCTGGCACGGTATGACCGGTATGGCCGGCGAACTGGGCCACATCAACGTGGAACCTGAGGGGTATCCCTGCAAATGCGGGAGCCGTGGCTGCCTTGAGCAATATGCTTCCGCCACGGCCATCAAGCGCATGGCCCAGGAAGCAATCGCAAATGGCAGCGCGCCCCACATGGCCAGCGCTCTGAAGCAAGACGTTGAATTCAGTTCCAAAGTGATCTTTGACCTTGCCATGCAGGGTGATGCACCGTCGCGCGGAATTTTTGAGCGCGTTGGCAAAGCGCTGGGCACGGTGATTGCCGACATGGTGAACATCTTTAACTTTCCCATGTACGTGATTGGCGGCGGAGTATCTAGCGCCTGGGATGCATTTGCTCCGTTGATGCTGGAAACTGTAGGCAGAAATTCTTTTGTGTATCGTGCCACTGCGCCCACTGAAAATAAACAAGCTGGTAACGCGGGGAGCGGCTCTGTTTACGGAACTATGATTACCAAAGCACTGCTCGGTGGCGACGCCGGATTAGTTGGCGCCGCGCGCCTGCCGATGATCGCCCCTGCGGTGAGCCCTGTGGGGTTCAGCAAAGCATGATTTTTTTCTGAATTGCAGCAGGGTAGTTTTAGATTTCGGCGGGGGTCGTTTGAACCAACTCCTCGATTTGTAAGTTATATTTCCAAGGTGGAGACTCAGCAGCCGCACAGCCCGGCGCACATCACTCCTGATCCGGTGCCGGAGCCTTCCGCAGGCCCGCAGTCTGGTTTTTTCAGCGCCTTTGCCATCAATCCTGCGCCTCTGAGGATCTCGTGCGATTACCGCCTGCTTTTTCTCAGCCAGACAATCTCATTTTTCGGCTCCATGATGAGCTTCGTCGTTCTGCCCTGGCAGATGTACCAGCTCACGCACTCATCGCTGATGGTGGGTCTGCTTGGCGTCACTGAATTTGTTCCCACCGTTACCATGGCGTTTGTTGGCGGCGCTCTGGCGGACTACGTGGACCGTCGACGCATGGTGCTCACTACAGAACTGCTCATGGCTGTGAGCAGCGCCGTATTGATTTTGAATTCTTTGCTTTCACGGCCTCAGGTGTGGGTACTTTTTTTATGTGCCACGGCTTTCGCAGGATTCAACGGTTTGAAGCGGCCATCTCTTGAAGCGCTAACACCACGGCTCTTACCGGCAGAACTGATGCCTGCTGTATCAGCTCTGCGCGCCGTCGGCACCACCTTGGGAGGCGTAATTGGCCCCGCGCTGGGCGGAGTCCTGGCCACAGCAACCGGACCAGCTGTTGCATACTCCATCGATCTAAGCACCTTTGTAGTTTCACTTGTTGCGCTGTGGATGATGCGTGCCACCCCGCCTCCGCTCAATGCTGACCGGCCCAGCCTGCAATCTCTGATTGAAGGCTTGCGTTACGCCCGCAGCCGACCGGAACTGATGGGAACTTATCTCATCGACATAAATGCCATGTTCTTTGGGATGCCGATGGCATTGTTCCCGGCCATTGCAACAAGATTCGGCGGAGCGTCAGTAGGATTGCTCTACGCAGCGCCGTCTGTAGGGGCATTCTTCGCGTCGGTCGCGTCAGGCTGGTCCGCGCGGGCCCATCGCCACGGCATGGTCGTAACGATTGCAGCCGGAATCTGGGGCCTGGCAATCATCGCGTTTGGATTTGCTGATCGACTTTGGCTGGCTCTGTTGTGGCTGGCCGTTGCGGGCGCGGGAGACATGGTGAGCGGCCTGTTTCGCATGACCATATGGAACCAGACCATTCCAGATCACTTGCGCGGGCGTCTGGCGGGAATTGAAATGGTCAGCTACATGTCCGGACCGATGCTGGGAAATGCCGAAGCGGGGGTTGTCGCCAGCCTTTTCAGCATTCGCACGTCTGTAATTTCAGGCGGAGTTCTTTGTGTGTTAGGCACCGGACTGCTGGCGGTTGTATACCCGGCCTTCTGGCATTACGACGGACGCGCCGGATTACTTCGCAAACAGAGAGAAGAAGCAGAGCGCGCGGCAATTGCAAGACCCGCTTAAGATTGGTGAGAGCAGTTCTGTCGCAAGGAGTTGCTTCCTGATGACTGTCCGCATTCGTCCCGCGAACCGTGCCGATCTTCCACGGCTGACAGAGATTTACAACCACTACGTCATTCATACTCCGGTCACATTCGACGTTGAGACTTACACAGTGGAACGTCGAGCGGCATGGTTTGAGCAGTTCGCTTTGACTGGTCGGTACCGGCTCGTCGCGGCCGAAGAAGAAGGTCTAGTGATGGGATACGCCGGCACTACGCGTTTTCGTCCTAAAGCTGCGTATGACACAACAGTGGAAACCACTGTTTACAGTAGTCATGAAAGCGTGGGCAAAGGGATTGGCAAAAAACTTTACGCCGGACTGTTTGAGGCGTTGGAGGGCGAGAATATCAATCGTATTGTTGGCGGCTACACGCTGCCGAACGGTGGTTCAGCCAAGCTGCATGAATTATTTGGCTTCAAGAACGTAGGCATTTTCACGCAAGTCGGTTACAAGTTTGGTAAATACTGGGATGTGCAATGGACAGAAAGACCATTGCGTTGAAAACAATTAACCACAAAGGGCACAAAGGAACACGAAGGCGCCTTTTGATGGTTCCACCTTTGTGTTTCTTCGTGTCCTTTGTGGTTATGAGCTTTCCAGCAGTTGACGCGCGACTGAGCAATATAAATCCACGGCTTCATGCAGCTGCTTTTTGGAAATGTATTCGCGATCAGTATGCGCCACGTGGATCGATCCTGGCCCCAGCAGCACCGGAGTTCCCCAATTGGTGAGAGACGGAATGTCAGTAGTGAACTTCGCCACCATGCTGTCAAGGCCAGGGACAGCGCGCAGCTTGACGAATGGAATCTCCAGGACGAACTCAACATCAGTCAAGCCAGAAATTTTTTCCATGATTTGTTTGCGTAGCTCATCAGCGGGACCAATGAGGCGGTACAAGAGCTGCGCGCGAGCGTGATCAGAGATGACATTCGTCGCCCGCCCGCCTTCAATGATCCCAATGTTGAGAGTAGAAGGGCCAAATTCAGGATGGTGCGGCAGTTCCATGGCGCGTAGGCGCTCCAGAGCAGTCAGGAGCTTATCAATGGCGGATTCGCCCAGCTCTGGGTACGCAGAGTGCGCCATTTTGCCGTGCGCCGTCAGCACAACGCGAAGCACGCCCTTGGACGCGGTGGCAATCTTGTTTTCCGTCGGCTCGCCATTGATCAGGAAGCGGCTGCCCAGCGGATTCTCATTCGCGACTTTAGCGCCCTGGCTGTCGCGCTCTTCACCAACAAGGAATAGCATTCCGACAGCTCGGCCTTCCTTGCGTAAACGCTGGCATGCGGCGACTTGTGCCACGATGATGCCCTTGGCATCGCATGAGCCGCGTCCGTAAATGTTTTCATGGTCTTCTGAAGAAGAGATGAAGGGCGGAACGGTATCCATGTGCGTGGAGAAAACAAGGTCCGGCTTCTCGTCAATTGTAGCCAGCACGTTAAACCGCTCGTGCGCTACCGGCATTTTGTGCGTGGTGTATCCCATGTTGAGCAGGACTTCATACAGCTCTGCTCCCACGGCGCCTTCATTGCCGGAGATGGATTCAATGTCAATGAGCCTGCGGGTTAGGGCGACGGGATCCATATTTTTTTAAAGGAACAGGATAGCAAGCTTTACGACCGAGGACACAGAGGAGATCAAACCTGACCACTGATTAACATCGATTACACTGATCTGCAATACCCGGCAAAAGCCATAATGAAATCTTCCAAGCCCTTGCTCTTCTCCGCGCCTCCGTGCCTCGGTGGTAGGTTTTGGTTTTTCTGCCCGCAGTCTGATAAAAAGAAACGTGGCAAACGGAATTAAATCCTTCTTCCTCAGCGGGCCTGCAGGCCGGCTGGAGGCCTTGCTGAATGAAGGCCGGCCCGGCGCGACGCATGCCGCGCTGGTCTGCCATCCGCATCCGTTATTTGGCGGCACCATGCACAACAAAGTCGTCTACCACGCCATGAAAACGCTGAGCGGATTTGGTTTCCCGGTGCTGCGCTTCAATTTCCGTGGAGCTGGCATGAGTGAAGGTGAGCATGATCGCGGACATGGCGAACAAGAGGACGTGCGCGTTGCGCTGAACTGGCTTGATTCCGCGTTTCACCTGCCCATGATCTTCTGCGGATTTTCTTTTGGCGCAGCGACGGGGTTACGCGTCGGCTGTGACGATGAGCGCGTGGTTGGGTTGATCTCGCTCGGAACTCCGGTGGGAGTCGAAGGTCGCTCATATACATATAAGTACCTGCAAAACTGCACTCGGCCCAAACTTTTTGTCAGCGGATCGCGAGACCAATATGGCCCGCCCGAAAGCCTGGAGCAAGTAGTTGATGCTGCGCCGGAGCCGAAAGAGATGGTGATTGTGGAAGGCGGCGATCATTTCTTTGAAGGCCATCTGCCAGAGATGCAGGCGGCGATTCAGACTTGGGTCAGTAAGAAGTTTGCTGCGGGCAGCAAGGCGGAAGCCAGCTAATGTCCATTGCCCACAGCATGCGCTCCGCAGCGCGGGAAATTTTTCTCTACGCTTTATCTGAAGCCAGCATTGAGAAAGCATTTGACCGCCAGGTGCATTACCAGGGCGGCGTTCTGCGCGTGTGCGATGACCTTTATGACCTAAAATCCTACAGCCGCGTGGTATCAATCGCGTTTGGCAAGGCGGCGCATCGCATGGCGGAAATTCTGGCACGCCAGGTGGGCGCCACTGTTGAAGGCATTATCGTCGATCCTAACCCGCATCCTTACCAGCTTGCGGGGTATCGCTACTTTGCCGGCGGCCATCCGCAGCCCAATGAAGAGTCCGTCCGCGGGGCTGAAGCGATTCTGAGAACTCTTGGCGCGTTGAACCCGCAATCGCTGGCCATCTTTTTGGTGAGCGGCGGCGGATCGGCGGCGGTAGAGAAACCGGCGGACTCTGAGATTACGCTGCCTGATCTGATCGCGACCTACAAAGCACTGGTAAATTCCGGCGCTCCGATTGCGCAGATCAATGCCGTGCGAAAACACCTTTCTGCAGTCAAAGGCGGACGCATGGCGCAGGCCGCGAACGGCGCTCAACAGGTCTCCATTATGGTTTCTGACGTGCCCGAGAACGCGCTGGACTCGCTTTCCTCCGGGCCAACCATGCCGGATTCCAGCACCGTGGAAGATTGCTACCGCATTGTGCAAGAGCACAACATGCTGCCAGATTTTCCCGCCTCGGTGCGTGAGCTATTTGAACGGCGCGCGCTGGAGGAAACCCCCAAGCAGGATGACCCGGCTTTTGCCCGCTCACGCTGGTGGAAGGTGCTCTCGAATGAAACAGCCGAAAAAGCAGCGGCCGCGGCGGCTGCACGGCAGGGGTTCGCCGTGGAGATCGACCACAGCTGTGATGATTGGGATTATGCACGCGCGGCTGATTATCTGCTAGACCGGCTGCATGCATTCAAAAAGAATGTGGCCAGAGTCTGCATCATCTCCGGCGGTGAAGTCACGGTGAAAGTCCCGTTGAGCGCGGGCGCAGGCGGACGCAACCAGCACTTTGCCCTTTACTGCGCGCAAAAAATTGCCGGTGAGAACATTGCCGTGTTGAGCGCGGGAACTGATGGAATTGACGGCAACAGCCCCGCAGCCGGCGCGGTGGCTGATGGCACTACGCTGGAGCGGGCGCAAAAAAGCAGGCTGGACGTTGCGGCGCACTTCAGTGGATTCAACTCGTTTCCGCTCTTTGAAAAACTGGGCGATTCGATCCAGACTGGCCCGACGGGAAACAACGTGCGGGACTTAAGAGTGTTGCTGGCCTACTGACTTGAACTTGAGCGATTTCGGGCGCATAGGATTTCACGAAATTCTTGCGGATTGTACAACGGAAAGCCCGGGATAAGTCTGTTAAATCCTCTACGCACTTTGGGCGGGTTCTTCCTCTGGCCGCGCCGGTCCATTTTTGGCACTCACGAGCGGTATTTGCAGATATCCAACATAGCGGCATACGATGGGGCAGCCGCCAACAACGAATAGCCGCCATAAACTAACCACCTGATTCCTTTTTTAGCTTTAATAGCTCGCGGCCCGCAGGCGTAATCTTGAATCCTACATCTACCCGTCGAATCATTCCCCAGGTTTTCAATGCCTCCTCGCTCTCCTTGCTATTGCTTGTGCTCCGAGTAACGAATCCGAGGCAGCTATTGTGCAAAATCTCCTTGAGAAGTTTCCATGTTGGCCCGGCGTTCAGATCTTGTCTACGCATGCACATTATGGTCTACTTTTCTACCCGGACGCGTCTTTCCCCTATTAGGCCTAGAAATCAATAAGCCTCAAGTGCAGCCTGGTTACAAGGACAGGGTAGATGAGAAGCTAAGTAGAAGCTCAGAATGCCATGTTTCAAGCAATACGGGCGCGGATCGATATTCGCTGCTCGTCAAATTGACGTTGAGCAACACCAAACGGAAGCCAATGCTCCCCGCCATCCGCCTCCCGTGAATTTTGGGCTCTCAGGCCTTATCCCACTCCTACATCCTGCATAGATCGCATGCAGGTGCCGCTGAAAACAAAAGACTTAATACGCTGCTTTTTCGTTACGTCCCCCTGATGAAACGCTCTGCCCACCTTTATCACTATTCATCTGTAGGGCGGCAAGTTGTTAGGTGTTGAGCCGCGGGTTCCCCCATTGGAGCGAACGTTGACGGATCAACAGTCTGAACTGGATCTCCAGCTGAGCCGGCCTCAAAACCAGAGCTCCGCTAAACAGCGCGGTGGCGCTGGCTCTCGACCATCCGGGGTGAGCACTGAGGCCGTAGCTTCCGGTTTGGAGTTCCTGTTTTCCCATCGCCACCAGGGTGCCTGGAGCCTAGACAGCCCATTTACCCGCAAGTCTGCTTCCTGGGTCACCGCATATGTCCTTACGCGATTGGGAGAGATACCCCCGCATAACTTGAGCTTTACCCAGCGCCAGCAGGTTGAGGAGTCGCTCGACTGGCTCACGGAAGCCCGTACTCCGCGCGGCGGCTGGGCCTTCGGCGGATCTGGCTTACGCGACGACGCCGACTCCACCGCTTGGGCCATTACGGCGCTACGTCAGCACTCTCGTCCCATACCGCAGGAGGCTTTCGAACTGATTCGTCGATGCCGTCGGCCTGACGGAGGCTTCGGCATATATCCTGAGACCGCCGAAAACAGCACCGTTTCCAGAACAAGCGCTGCCGATGTGACCGCCGTCTGCGTCCGGGCGCTCTGTGCCATTGACGCCATTTTTTCCGAGTTTCTTGCCGCGCGCCTCTGCAGTTTGAAAACAGCGGTGGCCGCGTTTCATCCGGCTTTTTCGTGTCGTCCACACTCATAGACTGGGAGCCGTGCATGGCGCCGTGGTTCGTTGTAAATGCCGTCCGCCAGTGGGTGGAGCAGCAGGAAGTTGAAGGAGCCTGGGAACAGGCGCTGCTTCTGCGTTGCCGGATGCGGTTGCAGATGCAAAGCGCCTGGCCGCTGGCTGCAAACATTCGTCGTTTGCAACGGCAGGACGGTTCATGGCCGGGATCGGCCCGCCTTGCCACGTTGCAAGCCACGGGCAGCGGTCATGCCGAACGTCCTGACGAACGTTTTGATGAAGATGGCGTCCTGGCCACAGTGACTGCGTTGTCGGCTTTGGCCATAGGCGACCTGCAGCCGGGCTTGTACTTTGGGTCGGCCCTGCCATTTCGCAGGCTTTGATCGGGGAACGAGATTAGGAGTTTCTGAGAGTGAAAAGCGTGTCTTTACCATCCCGGGGCGGCAGGAAGAAGCAAGCTGATGCTTTGCTGCGCTACCCCTCGACGTCCGCAGGCGTCCACTCCAGAAAACGCCAATCAGCAGCAAAGGCTGAAGTATACTGGGATGAAAGACCCCCAGTGGACTTCTACACTTTTGATGATCAGTACTTAAGTCGCCTCGGTGCCCGCGATCCCGCCACCGAAGCACACTTTGTCGCGTACTTCAGTGAACGCCTGAGAATCACCCTGCGTGCTCGCGGCATTGACGCCCACACAATTGAAGATGTGCGCCAGGAAACTTTCTGCCGCGTTCTTATAGCTGTGCAGTCGGGCAGCGTGAACAACCCTCGGGGATTCGGCGCTTACGTCTATGCGGTTTGCAAGCACGTCCTTTCCGAAACTCGCCGGGATGACTTCCGCAACCAGCATGATTCTCTTGAATCGACTGACGTTCCCGACGAGCAAACGGGGTTGGAGGAGCTGATGCAACGTGAGGAAGATGGGCAGCACGTTCGCGCAATTCTGGCTGCACTTCCGGAAAGAGACCGTCATCTTCTTCAGGCACGTTTTTTTGAAGATCGCGATAATGATGAGGTCTGTGGCGATTTTGGGGTTGACCGCGATTATCTTCGAGTTTTGTTTTACCGGGCCATTCATAAGTTTGGCGAGCTTTACAAAAAAAGGCATGAATTAACGCGCAAATAGTATTGGATATCAGGAAGAGAAAATGAATACACGAATAATCAACCACGATGAAGCTGTAAAAGACTTTATGTCGGAGCGCTATCTATTGGGCGAACTTAATACCATTGACCGCGACGCCTACGAGGAGCACCTTTTCTCTTGCGATGCCTGCTTCGAGCAGGTCAAGGTGGGAACTGAATTTGTCGCTCACCTGCGCCACATCGGTACTGAGGACCCACAGGCTCCGTTCGCTTCCGGTTTTATGTCCCGCGTAATGGCAAGTGCGGCGCAGCCGCTCACCATCGGCCTGTTCGGTTGCTTGTTATTTGCGGGTGGCGTGGTTACCCACCAGCGCTCGGAAATTTCTCATCTGAAGGAACCTCGCGCTGAAATACGTTCTGTATTAACGGGGGTTGCTCATGGCTCCAGCGACACCAATTTGATCAAGGTTTCCAGAAACTCCGCCCTGAGTCTGAATGTGGAATATACGCCGAAGGGCGAGTTTATCTCATATGGGGTACAGATCTTGTCAAGTTCGGGAAAAGTGCTGCATATAATCGCGCTGCCGGAAACGCAAGTTGGAACCACAGCCTCAATAGCTCTGCCGGCGGATGCGTTAAGGCCTGGCCAATACTCTATGGTGGTTTCCGGGCGCAGGAGTGATGGCACGCAGGAGGAAGTAGGTCACGGAGGTTTCGAATTACAGTTCACGGATAATTAGATTTGGGTCTTTGACAATATATTGAATGTTCTCCCTACTTTAACCCTCTTCCGGCTGAGACAATCTTCGCCACGAATTGGCCGTAGTACAATCGGCGTATTCGGGCCTTAAAAACACCCCGCATTTACAAGTATGTGTAGAAGTGTGCCCATGCCCGGTAGTTCATCTCAGGTGAAGTACATGGAGAAAAACAATGACGTGCTCGCGCCACCACTCGCAACATATGTATCAGGCCTCGGCCTATTCAGTTTCGGCCGAATTCGAAAGACCCAAAAAACATAGCCTGTCCCCGCAAGCTTCAGTCGTCCTTGCCGGACACGGAGGTCATGGATCCAATCGCGCCTCAGCCTACAACGCTGACGGTCTTATTTCCTTTAAAAATGCTTACTCTGAAGTCGGCGGCAGTTTCGATGACTGTCACGGCCTTCACACCACTCATGCGTGGTCAGTCGTTGAAGGACTGAATGTAGCGGACATGCTCACGGCAGACCGCATCGTTTCTCGCATGGCCATTTACTACCCCATTGATGGCAAGGAAGCCAGCTATGACATCACCGGCAGCTATTTTGAAAATCTCCGCATTGCTGGCCACCCTATCGATGTAAAATTGGCTACTCACGTTTTTCACGACCACGATACGTATTCAAAGGTGGCAAAGGCGCACCATGCCCGTAAAATCGACGAATGGCTTGTGGGCGGCAAGCTTACCCAACTTACTAACAACAAGCTCGCAGAATTGGAAGACGAATATCATGCCCTGACTGGCATGTCCGAATTGGTCAAGGAATGGACCAAACCCAAACGGCCGGACGACCGG
>JBAVLE010000285.1:0-26061 GCA_049688735.1 Candidatus Angelobacter sp.
ACGCTGGACAAGGTGGTCGCCGAGATCAAAGACATTCAAGCTGAAGCGCGAAGCAATCCTGATGCGCCGCGCCCGCAGTGGCCGGTGCTCATTCTGCGTAGTCCTAAAGGCTGGACCGGACCAAAGATCGTCGACGGTCTGCAAATCGAAGGCACTTTCCGCTCGCACCAGGTTCCGGTAACAGACCTGAATAAGCCGGGACATCTCAAAATCCTTGAGCAATGGATGCAGAGCTACAAGCCCGAAGAGCTGTTCGATAACAATGGAAGATTCATGCCTGAGTTGGCCGCATTAGCGCCACGGGGCGATCGTCGCATGGGAGCGAATCCACACGCGAATGGCGGCCTGCTGCTGAAAGATCTGAAGATGCCTGATTTCCGGCAATATGCAGTGAAAGTAGCGCAGCCGGGGGCGAGCTTTGACGAGTCAACGCGCGTGCTGGGCAGGTTCTTACGGGATGTGATGAAACTAAATTTGCAGACCGCCAATTTTCGTGTGATGGGGCCGGATGAGACAGATTCGAACCGCCTGTCTGCAATTTTCGAAGTCACAGATCGAGTTTCAATGGCCGAGATCCTTCCCAACGACGTGCACGTGGGCCGCGACGGACGAGTCATGGAAGTCCTGAGCGAACACATGTGCCAGGGATGGCTGGAAGGTTATCTGCTCACGGGGCGGCATGGCTTCTTCTCATGCTATGAGGCATTTATCCATATTGTCACCTCTATGTACAACCAGCACTCCAAATGGCTTGAAGCGGTCAGGCATATTCCCTGGCGCAAACCGATTGCTTCGCTGAATTACCTGCTTACTTCCCATGTGTGGCGGCAGGACCACAACGGATTTAGCCATCAAGACCCGGGATTTCTTGATAATGCTGTCAATAAAAAGCCGGAACTTGTGCGCGCTTATTTTCCGCCAGACGCGAACACACTGCTATCCGTGGCGGACCACTGCCTCCGCAGCAGGAATTACGTAAACATTATTGTTGCCGGGAAGCAGCCGGAGTTGCAGTGGCTCGATATGGACGCTGCAATCAAGCACTGTGCCACCGGAATTGGGGTGTGGAAATGGGCGAGCAACGATGATGGCGGTGAGCCTGACGCCGTTTTGGGCTGCGCCGGTGACGTGCCGACCTTGGAAATCCTGGCAGCCGTTTCACTGCTGCGGAAGTATGTTCCCAGCTTGAAGATACGAGTGGTGAATGTAGTGGACCTGATGACCTTGCAAGCGGCGGGGGAGCATCCGCATAGCTTGAGCGATGAAGCGTTTAACGCCCTGTTTACCATCAGCAAGCCTGTTATCTTTGCCTATCACGGCTACCCCTGGCTCATTCACCGGCTCTGCTACCGTCGGCGCAACCATGACAACATGCACGTGCGCGGCTATAAAGAAGAGGGGACGACTACTACTCCCTTTGATATGGTCGTCCGCAACAATATGGACCGTTTCCAGCTTGCCATTGATACCATTCACCGCGTTCCTGGGCTTAAAGCCGAGGATGCAGTGGCACTGTTCAAAAGCAAGCTGGCGGAGCACAAACGGTATATTGCGTCCCACGGTGAAGACATGCCTGAAGTTCAGAACTGGCGCTGGAGTTGAGCGTAAAAACTTACCACTGGTGAACACGGATTAAACTGATTAGCACAAATAAGCCGGGCTTTTTAGGAAATCTTCTCGGTTTCAAACGTAAGATCTCACCGCTAATCGCGCGCTCGTTGATGGGGGCATGACAGTGCTGGAAACGTGCAGTCAACCTGAACAGGGTTAATTCATAATCTGTTTAATCGGTGTTCATCCGTGGTGAGATTCTTCATGATGAGAGTTAATCGATGGAACAACCTATCCTGAGCCTGAATGGCGGCTCCTCCTCGCTGAAGTTTGCCGTGTATCGGCTCAGTGAATCTGCGGAAGAACGCGCTTTTTCCGGAGCCGTTGAAGGGATTGGCCAGTCAGTAGGCAAGGCTTGGCTGCATAGCGGGGACAAAGCGCTGCAAGAAGAGAGTGGACAGTTTCCCGACCACACAGCCGCCGTCAAAGTAATGTTTGGCGCGTTGCGCAAGCAAGGAGTTGAAGGCCTGGCTGCGGCTGGGCACCGCATTGTGCATGGCGGTCCAAAGTTCATAAAACCGCAGTTGATTGATCCAGAATTGAAGTCCGGACTGAAGGAACTTATTCCTTTTGCGCCTCTCCACCTGCCCAGCCAGGTCGCGATGATCGAGGCGGTTGCGGCCCACTTCCCTGACCTGCCGCAGGTGGCCTGCTTTGATACCGCGTTTCATAGCGGAATGCCGGAAGTAGCCCAGAGGCTTCCGTTGCCGCAAGAGCTTTGGGAACAAGGAATCAGGCGTTATGGCTTCCACGGTCTGTCTTATGAATATGTTGTTGCCAAGCTGGAGACAGAACTTGGCCGGCGCGCCATTATTGCTCATCTTGGCAATGGAGCCAGCATGGTGGCACTTAAAGACGGTCTACCCATGGATACCAGCATGGGCCTTACCCCCACCGGCGGATTCATGATGGGAACGCGTAGTGGCGACCTCGACCCCGGAGTGCTAATACACCTGCTGAAGGCAGGCTACTCCGCTGACCGGCTTGAGGAACTGGTGGATCACCAGGCTGGACTGCTTGGAGTGTCCGGCCAGACCAGCGATATGAAAGCCCTTTTGCAAAAAAGCCAGACGAACGACGCCGCTCGAATGGCTGTGCGAATGTTTACTTATCAGGTGCGTAAGTTCATTGGCGCATATGCTGCCGTGCTGAACGGGGTGGATACGCTTGTCTTTACCGGGGGAATCGGCGAGCGGGCCGCGGAAGTGCGAGCCCCGATATGCGCCGGCCTGGAATATCTGGGCGTAACCCTCGATAGGGCAGCTAATACCCGAAACGCCGAGGTAATCAGCCTGCCGGCCAGCAAATGCACTATACGAGTGGTCCAAACAGACGAGGATTTAATGATCGCCCGCCATACGCGCCAAGTAGTGTCTTCCAAAACAAGGTAAACCCGATACGAGACATTTCCACAAAGCGATTGCGTCAGAATTGTTCCAATTTACATAACTGTGACATCTGAAGACCAAAATGAAACAAGCGCCTAAGAAATTAAGGCGATTAGACCTTGCTACCAATAGCTGATCTTCAACTACCTCAAATGGACGAAGGAACTAGACATAAAGGTTGAATGCAATTTTATTCCATTAAACATTTCTTATTGCTTTTAAGTGAACTATTGGCATTGTAATTATTAACGCGTGGTTTAGAATGGCCCTCAATTAATGTGAAGTCGCCCCCTTAGAATGTTGGAGAAGAGTTGCGGATGCGGATCCTGATCGCAGAAGACGATGCTCCCCTCGCGACAGTCATTGCCCAGGCATTTAAGTCAGAAGAGCATGTGACCAAAGTTGCCCCTGATGGCGACGATGCGCTGCATTTAATGCAGAAAGAAATATTTGACTTGCTGATTCTTGACTTGAATCTTCCCGTTGTATCCGGCAGTGAAGTGCTTCAAAAAGTGCGGAGTGCAGATCGTAACAATCCAATACTGAGTGAAAATCGGGACATTCCAATCCTGATTTTGACCGCAACGGATGAAGTGGCGGAACGGGTAGCCTGCCTTGATGCCGGCGCAGACGACTATCTTACAAAGCCATTTTCATTTTCAGAGCTCTCCGCGCGAATACGCGCTGTGCGGCGGCGTAAAAACCACCCTGCACAGGCGTTCCTTAGGGTCGCTGATCTGGAGCTGGATTACATGCAGAGGACCGTGCATCGCGGCGGACGTATGATTGAATTGACACCTAAAGAATTTGGCCTGCTGGAATACTTCATGCGCAACCCTGGCCAACATATCACGCGGAACATGATTATTGAGCATGTTTGGAAGCTTTCACCGGACACCATGACCAACGTGGTTGACGTTTATGTGAATTACCTGCGCAAAAAAATTGACGAAGGCGCAAAAATTAAATTGATCCGAACCGTGCGGGGTGTAGGGTACGAGTTTGGCGTGCGTGAAGCCTCCGAGACAGACGAATGAGAGAAGTTATTTGAATATCGTTTGGTGAGCGCTTGATATTGGACGGTAGTTGGCGGCGTGTTCTCGAAGTTTACGATACCTCAGAACAAAACACCTTCCCGCCCCGCTCTAACGTTCGACCGACTATTTCTTTTCCGGAGCGATACGGCTGCGGAGTTCTTCAAGAGCTTGTTTTGCATCTTCAGAGTTTGGATTCACGCGAAGAGCCTGCTCAAAGGCCCCAATCGCCTTATCTGGTTCATTGCTGTTTAGGTAGGCTTCGCCCAGGAATACTAATCCGTCATCATCCTGAGGCCTTGCTACGCTGTACTGTTCCAGCAAATGCACGGCTTTAGGGAAGTTTCTCTGGTGCCAGGCAATTGCGGCCGCGGTTTTCTTGGCTGCCGGTCCTTCCTGCTGGACCAGTTCAACTGCTCCGGCTGCCACGATCATGGATGTGACGACCAGCGTTCCCAGTTGCAGCAATTTGCTCTGCCGGGCAAACACGCTTAAGGGCAGTCCGACCAGCAAACCTGTAACGAAACCTCCCAGATGGCACATGTTGTCAATGTTTCCGTACATGCCAAACATGAAGTTGAAAACTGCAAAAAAAGCCATGCTGCTAAAAATTGCCTTCTTCTCACCCGCCGGAATAGCAAAATTGCCAAATTTCACGCCCGCCAGTACGGCGCCCACAAGACCGAAAATGGCGCCGGACGCCCCGAGCTCAGAACGCTGATGATTGGACGCAATACTAAGGAGCGCACCACCAACGCCGGTGACCATGTAGATTGCAAATGTCTGCCATTTTCCAAAGAGACGTTCCGATAGCGGTCCCACATACCAGAGGCACCACATGTTCAGGCCGATGTGGAGAAGGTTTGCGTGCAGAAACCCTGCCGTGAACAACCGCCAATATTCTCCGCTGAGCGTCAGCGGGCCACTATTTACGCCTAAAGACCTTAGATCGAGGCCAGGAACGAAATCGGCAAGGTAAACAATGATGCTGATAGCCATCAGCAGCGTCGTGGCGGGGTATCTCGCCAAACCTCCCATCGACATGGATCGGCGAGCGCGGCCCGTGGCAACGCCGGCGCAACGATCGCACAGAACGGGAGCGACTCCTTCTTCATTCACAGCAAGGGCTGTACCGCATTTCAGGCAGCTAGGCATTGAAGTACAGAATAACAGCACGCCGCGTTTGTCGTACTAATTCACAGGTGGGATGGGCGTTGCGCGGCAGCAAGATTGCTCTTGGCGGCCAGGATATGTTCTGTGAGAGTGAAGGCGCGTACTCCCTCTAAAATTGTCTCAATATTGTATTACCCGCTTTTACGGGATCCTTTAGCAAAAGGCTTTTCGGGGACCACGGCAAGCAAAGACATCATCCGGGAGCCAGAGGCATAAAGACAAGAGTTTGTTATAATCGAGTTTCCTTTTTCTCCCATCCGGCGTTTCTGCGCTTGTGGGTGCAAACAGGCCCAGAGCGGAAGTGGTGGAACTGGCAGACACACCATCTTGAGGGGGTGGCGCCGAAAGGCGTGGGGGTTCAAATCCCCCCTTCCGCACCAAGTTTTGAAAGGACTTTTAATAAACAGATGCTCAGTGTTTTGATAACGGTTATTCATGTGATTGTTTGTGCGGTTCTGATTGTGGTGGTGCTGCTGCAGCACGGCAAGAGCGCTGATATCGCTGCCACCTTTGGCGGTATGGGAAGCCAGACTGCCTTTGGTCCGCGCGGTACAGCTACCGTATTTTCCCGGCTGACCACCTGGTGCGCCATCATCTTTATGCTTACGTCGATGATATTGACCTATATGACCACCATGCACGGATCGTCCTCCGTGATGGATAGAGTTCAGACGCCAGTGGAAACGCCGAAGAAGTAGCGTTACATAATCATCGAAACTGCTTTGGATAAAGATATGGGCCGCCCCGGCCCGTTTTGGATGACGACGCGCCTCCCTATGGGAGTTTCCATCCACGCAGGCGCTGAAGCATTAGACACCTTGCGCCCCGGATTTCAGTTGCGATCAGTGTCACCAGTGTTCGTCAGTGATAGGCTTTTGTCATGATCCACAAAATCTTTCCTGTCGGGCCGCTGCAGTGCAACTGCTCTGTGATTGGGGACGAAAAAACCCACGAAGCCATGGTCATCGATCCCGGCGATCAGATTGAAGGAATTCTGGAGATACTGCGCCAGGAAAAGCTCACGCTCAAGCAGATTGTGATTACTCACGCGCATATCGATCACGTGGGCGGAGCAATGAAACTGAAGGCGGCAACCGGCGCTCCCATTCTGATGAACCAGAACGATCATGCCTTATTGAAGATGCTGGATATGCAGGCGGCATGGGTCGGCATGAGGCCTCCTGGTAACGTTCAAGTGGATGAAGCGATTGGTCAGGGACGGGTACTGAAGATCGGTGAGATATCTTCCAACGTGATACACACGCCGGGACATACGGAAGGCAGCATCTGCGTTTATTTTCCTGCGGAGCAAAAGCTGATTGCCGGTGACACGCTCTTTGCCGGCAGCATCGGGCGCACTGACCTGCCCGGTGGATCGATGGAGAAAATCATGCGCTCACTGCATACACAACTCCTTGCTCTGCCGGACGAGACAGAAGTCGTCCCCGGACACGGGCCGGTCACGACGATCGGTGAAGAGCGCGAAACGAACCCGTTCTTGCAAAAGTAAGTTTACTAATCTGCCAGATAGCTGATTTCAGTCTTGCGGATGCGAAATGCAGCAAATACCAGAATGGCGGCACTGAGCAACAGCAATCCGGGGATCGCGAGCCACGGCGAAACTGGTTCGGCGATCACCGTGAACAAAGCCATGATGCCATCAGGCGGAATGGTGACCGGCGAAAGCTGGTTCAGGTAAAACGTAACGCTGAACTTCTGCAGCAGAGATGGCGCAACAGCATGGAACGATTCCCACAACAGCACCACGACGCCCGGAATGATCGGGTTTTTAAAGAGCAGGCTTAGCGCCAGAAATATCGAACCAAATCCAAGGCAAGCGAGTACCGTCACCAGCAGATAGGAACCAAGTTGTCCCAGGCCCAGGCCGCTGAATACATACGCCCGACCGGGAGCACCAAAATGTCCATAGACAAAGGTGAAACAGAGCAGCACGGACGCGCCAAAGATCAGTGATGTTGTGATCAAACCCGCCAGGAACTTCCCTGCTACCAGTAGCTCTCGCCGGATGGGTGAGAGGAAGTAATAGTGCAGACTTTTCTCCACGATCTCGCCGCGGAACAGCCAGGTGAACAGGCCCATGCAGCCAAAGAATATCCCGACGCGCAAATAAAATATCTGGAACGTGTAAGCCAGCACTCGAGTATCTTCTTCAATGCTGCAATTGCGTCCCATCGGACTGGTAAGCGCGTGGATGCCGAACATAACCGTTGGAGCGAAAGCCAGCAGGTAAATCCATATGCTCCGGCGCATCCAGAGAGTTTTCTTGATCTCAATCCGCAGAAGGGCCGCCAGCTGCGAGGCCCATAACTGCCAGGGCAGTTCCTTGATTGGCTTACGCGGGTGTGCGATAGCTGCTGAACTCATACAGTGCCTCCTCCGCTGCCGATCAAGTACTGATAGACGGAGTTCACATCATCGTCATTGGGAGCGACTGTATCCACGGCAAAATCTTCTTCCACCACGATCTTATTGAGCAGGTGATAAAACTGGTCGGCATCTTTGGTGCGGACTAGAACGCCCTTGCCGTCATTATTCAGCTTGGCTTCCACAACGTGGTCCTGCGCAAACAATCGTGAAGCGAGCAGCCCAGGCTGGGCGCAACGGACAAGAATCTGCATGGGATGTTCTTTTACTTCAGTACGGACGCCATGAATCTGCCCTTCCGCAACCACGTAGCCATAGCTCATGAGCACAACCTGGTCAGAAATCTTGTCGACTTCATGCAGCACGTGGCTGGAGATAATCACATGCAACCCTTGCTTTCCCAGCGCTTCAAACAGCGCAATGGATTCCGAGCGCGCCATGGGATCGAGTCCGTTCAATGGCTCATCGAGCACCAACACTGTGGGATGATGCGCAATAGCCTGGGCCAACCGAATGCGCTGGCGCATGCCTTTGCTGTATCCAGCAACACGGCGATGGGCTGCATCGCCCATGGTGACGCGGTCAATCGCTTCTGTCGTCAGTCGCGCAGCGTCCGGGCCACTGACTCCACGCAGCCGCAATGACTGCTGGATAAATTCAAAGCCAGTAACACCCTTGGGGAAAGAATCGAATTGCGTGCAGTAGCCCACGTGACGAAAGAATTCTTCGGGCTGGCCCGGTGTGAGTCCAAGCACGCTTACACGGCCTTGCGTTGGACGAACAAGGCCGGTAACAAGATTCATGAGCGTGGTCTTGCCGGAACCGTTCGGTCCAACGAGGCTTGTCACGCCGGGAGGAAGCGTGAGGTTCACGCGATTCACGCCCAGCACTTCGCCGTAAAACTTGGAGACGTTCTCAAAAACGATGCTGCTGTTCGCGGTGGTCATGAGCGCTCCACCTCCCGCGCCCGCAGCTTGCGATCGAGCAGCCAGAAGCAGGCGATGCAAAGCGACAAGAGCGAAGCCCAGGCGGCCCATAGCGGCACACCATTAAAAGCCGGAGGAAGTTCAGCCTGGCTCTCGCGAAAGAGGCGCATCCATACCAGCGTGATCATGTGAGTGAAGTTGATCAGATTACCCCATTGCGTCCGCAAGATTGCGTTTAGGATCGCTGCAAAAGCGGGTAAGAGAAAAAAGATTCCCAGCATTAGGGCGGTCGCGGCAATGCGCCACTTTACCCAGACCGCCACCGCCATGGAAATCAAGGAGATCATGGCGATCCATATCAAACAGCTAAGGACGATGGAACCAGCCATCCAAAGGTTTTCCCAGAGCCAGCCATGGCCTTGCAGTTCAGCTTTGACAAAAAACAATATGAGCGCCGGAATCCACGTGGTGCAGGAGAGCAACGCAGCCAGGACAGAAATCTTTCCGATGAGATATTCTGTCCTCGAGATTGGCCGGCTGAGATAGAGCTGCACAGAATGATTGGCAAAATCCTTGGTGATCATGCCCGGCCCGGCCCACGCGGCAAGAATGAATCCCATTCCGGCTTCAATGCCAATGAATCCCAGAAACCAATCATTGTTAACAGTAGTAGGGATTGTTTTCCCGACACCCAGCACGGCTTGAGCAGCGGCGCTGTGAACAATATAGATATATGCCAGCCCGATTAGAAATGGCAGAAAACACAAAACTGTGTAGGCAGTGAATGGCCGTGAATTGAAAAGCGTTGACAAGCCATAACGCGACAGAACTGTGAAGCGCGACCATGCCGGCGTGAGCGGTCCGCTGTAAGCTTTGTATGTGCGCTTATAGACTGCCATTGGCGCTCCCTTGGTGTGCTGAGGCTACTTGCGGTGTTCCTGCCATAGCTTTCAGGAAGATGTCTTCCAGCGTGTCTCTCCTATAGTTCATGCGGCGAATCTGCACTTCGTGTTCTGCGGCGGTGCGATAGATCTGACGCAGATCAATGTTGTCCGGTAGAACAATACGGACTCGTCCCGCGCCAAAGCTGGCGCACTCGCAACCCAGCCCGCGCACCGATTCCAGAAAACCATTACCCTGCGTGACTTCCAGTTCAAGGAATTTGAGATTGGCTTTGCGCTCTTCTTCCAGATTGCACAGCGCGGCGATGCGACCGTCTTTGAGGATCAGCACCTGGTCACAGCATTCTTCGATATCGCGCAGCAGGTGCGATGAAATCAGCACGCTCACCTCGCCCGTGTCGCGAATCTCGCGTACCAGTTGCAGCATGCGAATGCGCGCTTCAGGATCAAGACCGTTCGTGGGTTCATCCAGCAACACCAGCTTTGGCCCATGCGCGATAGCCTGGGCCAGCTTGGCTAATTGCTTCATGCCCAGAGAGTAAGTTCCGAGCTTGCGATAGCGCGCTTCACCCAGGCCAACATAGAAAAACGCTTCATGAGCGCGCTCCATGGCTTCACCGCGAGGCAGACCGGAAAGCTCGGCCATGTAGCGGACAAAGCGAACGCCGGTCATATCGGCAATGAAGGCATCGCTTTCTGGCATATAGCCGATCATGGCGCGCAGTTCGCGCAAATTGCTTTTAACTTCCTTGCCCAAAATGCGGGCTGCGCCGGCAACGGGCTCGTAAAATCCCAGTAGCGTATTGATCAGGGTTGATTTGCCAGAGCCGTTCGGGCCCAGGAGTCCAATACAACGGCCTGACAGCGCGCCGTTCAACTGGTTCAGGATGGTCCTGCTGCCCAGCTGCACCGTCAGGTTTTGCATTTCGATAATTGCAGGCATCCGGCCTCTTACTTAGTGAGCGAGCGCTCCGTACGCTCGTGAAGGTTGCACCACATTCATTAATGTGGTGAGAGCCGCTGTATTCAAGTCAAAGCCGAAAAGCCGGCTGCTGCTGGCCACGCGGATGGCATTACTTTCACCATAAGCGCAGACTACGCTGGGTTT
Source organism: Candidatus Angelobacter sp. (assembly GCA_049688735.1). GTDB lineage: Bacteria > Acidobacteriota > Terriglobia > Terriglobales > Acidobacteriaceae > Angelobacter. The sequence continues at coordinate 10,528 of JBAVLE010000285.1, forward strand.
GGTCTCCGCTGCAATCTGCTTCAATGATTGCAATTGCGAAGCGCTTAGCTGTTGGGCGATCGGCTGAATCACCGGCGCAAGGTTTTGATAGAGCACGGCGGAAACGTCAGGCTGTTCGTCCTGAGGCAGGAGCGCGCGGAAATCCGTCGAGTGCGCCAGCGAGTTTCCGTTTTGGTGGATGGCAATCGCATTCATAACCAGCGCCCTGCTTGGACCAAGAATCATGTATCCGTCAGTAAATGTATACGTAACCTCGAAGGGTTTTGTTGCATCGGTCCAGCGGATTGTATAGAACGTCAACCCGTTGGCCGCATTCTGCTCCAGCGCCAGCCCCGGATGCTCACTCTTAACGTGGTCATTTACGTCCGCAACCAACTGCTGGATTGTCGATTGCAGGCGGCCCGGGTCTTTTACTTCAGCCACAATCTTCCATGATGGCGTGGGTAGAATTGGGCCATCCAGCGCAATGGTAACTTCTCCGCCCAGCGTGTCAGCCAAATCGCGATGGAACTGAATTTTCAGCTCGGACTCGCCTCGAGAAATGTTGGCCGAAGCGTTATTGTCAGAAGCGTTGGCAATATTCAGGACATCATCCAGCATGTCCGCAGGATTCTTGGAGATGAAAGCCGCTACCGCGCCTGCATCAGTAGAAACGAAGTCCAAACCGCCGATTGGAGCGGGAGCTGCAAGCCAAGACGCTAATCCGCGCCTCTGATTCACAAAGGTCAATTGCGCGCGGTTCTGAGTCGGCGCGCCACTTCCCTTTCGCTCAGCGATCAGATATTCCACATCACCAAGTCCGGTCAGGGCAAACTGCGAGCTTTGTTCCGCATTGCGTGCCTGGTGCGCGGAAGTCATCTGCGCCAGGTTCGCGCCGAACAGAATATCTGCCCCATTCTTGTACTGCGCAGCCACGCGCTGGCCAAACGGCGTTGCGGCAAAGCCCCCGCCACCGCTGTTCAGGCCGGCAACAAATTGTTTGAGGGTGTCGGCATCCCCGGCAGCCGCAACAAAATCCGGGCGGACCAGAATCAGAAGCTGCTTCCCTTTCTGCGCGGGAATCTGATTCAGCTCTTGTTCATCGACGATTCGTATGTGTTCTTTTGTGTCCGCATACTTCGCTGCTTCCTGCTGGATAAATTGCTTCAGGCCGTCATGCTGCACCTGCGCAACTACCAGAGGCTCGCCATCATGCCCATTGAGCCCGACGGAGAAAACAATTTCATCACCCAAATACTGGCCAAGATCGTGGACGTAGTTGATGATCTCGTCAAACTCAGGTCCATTCTTCTTCCCTGCCTGCACCTGCTGCCACCATTCGCGCAGCACGGCCGATTCCTGCAATTCCTGCTGGAAAAGCTTGTTGGCCTGCTGGACTGCATCGCCCAGGTTGGGGATACCGGCAAAGACAACCGTGTTCGCCGGGAGCGTGGCCAGCACATCACTCTTATAGCGCAGGCCCGGCATCTGCACGGATTCCAATTTATTACTCAGATGAGCAAACTCCGCCAGCAGCGCCAGATGTTTGTCCAGGTTCTGGCTCCAGGCAATCTCCTGCTTTACCGGGACCGTGCCCAGGCTGGCATTCGTCGTGAGCTGGTCGCCGGGATGAAGAACCGTTTCTGCCCCGGCTTCGGCCACGCGCACTTCACCTTCAATCACAGACACGCGCGAACCCTTCATGCCGGCATTTACGGAAAATACCGTGCCTGTGACCGAGACGCGACAATCGCGGGCAGCCACATACAGATGGCCGCTGGTGCGCTTGGCGGCCTGAATAATGATGTTGCCGCGTTCAAGCTGGACGGTTGTGTCCTTGCGGCCCATGGAAACGCCAAATTCGGCGCGCTCATTCATCTCCACCACGGACCCATCGCGCAACCTAAGCATGGCATGCGATCCGCCGCCAGTGCGGACTCTCTGGCCGTCAGTTACTTCATCGCCCACTTTCAGCGATTGGTCGCCGCTATAACCCACGCGGCTGAGCACGCCGCTTAGTGATTCCACACGGGCGCGCATGCCCTGCGGCCCAGAAAAGAGCTTGTCCTGCACAAAGTAAGTTGCGACGGCAAAAATGACGATTGCAGCCGCGGCAGCGACCCAGCGGAAGCCTGTGTTTGCAACCTGCGGAAGCTCCTGTTTCCACGGCGACAGAATGCTGCGTTCGCGTTTGCCCGTCTCCGCCTCACGACGACAGGCAACGCATTCATGCAGATGAGATTCCACCAGCAATGCGCGGGCTGAAGCGAGCTGTCCGGTGCGATACTGTGGCAGCAATGCGCGTACGTCTTCACATCCTCGGATTGAGACCACCTGCGCGGTGGAAGGGAAAGCGGCTTCCTGGCTTACGCGCTGCCATACGCGCTCTCCGGCGGCGTTCATGGTCTCTTGATCAGGCTGCTCGGCGCGCATGGCATTCAGCGCATGGTCGAGCTGTTCGCCTGGATTGATGGCGCGATTTTTTTCGTTGGGCTTCATCGGTTGTCCCTCGTCGATGCTTTGAAATCCTTCTTGAGTTGAGCACGCGTACGATGCAGCACCACAGCAACTACCGCAGCCGATGTATTCATAAGTCCGGCTATTTCACGATTGCTGTAATCCTCTATAAATCGAAGCACAAACATTTCCGCCCAGCGTGGATTCAGTTTCGCCAAAGCATGGCGCAACCAGTCCCGTAGTTCAGCCGAATGGGGTCCATGATCTGTTGACACCACTTCAGTCTGGTTCGGGTCTTCATCCAGGGAAAACGTTTCTTTTTTCCTGCGCAGCAAGTCCAGAGACGCATTCACTGCGGATCGGTGCAGATAACCCGGAAGGTTGGAAATTTCCGGAAATTGCTCCAATCGCACCAGCCGCAGGAAGACGGTTTGCAAAACGTCTTCTGCGTCGCTCGAATTGCCGGTAACGCGGTAGGCCGCCCGGTAAACGAGGTCTTTGTGCTCCAGAAATATCTGTTCCAGCCCGGGTGAGAAACTGTCTCCGGCCATGATTGCCATATTCGCCTGCGCTATTTGCATTGTGGCCTGCAATTTAGTACGGTGCTCCTCTCAAGATGTAAGACGAGAGAAGAACCCCCTTATTAACCGGAATTGCAAAATTATCACCCTTTGCACTTCGCGGCTGGCAATAGTTACGGCTGGGAAGACGCATAAGTTCCGGATATATTATGGAAGTCCGAACCAGGAGCTTTCCTAGCAAGCCTCTGATTCGGCAACGTTTAGTTCTTCTGGTACTGTACATTTCGCCCATGGGACAGATGAAATCGATCCAACTGCCAACGGTTTTTAACGTAGCCACCCATTTTGTGGATCGCCACATTGCAGAAGGCCGGGGTGACAGAATTGCCTACGAATGTGGCGACGAACGAGTGAGCTACCGGCAGCTTTTCGAACGGGTGAACCGCGCCGGCAATGCCCTGAAAAAACTGGGCGTGCGACAGGAAGAACGCGTAGGGCTGCTGCTATTCGATACCCCGGAATTTCCTTATTGCTTCTTTGGCGCAATCAAAATCGGCGCTGTTCCCATTCCTATCAACACACTGCTCAAGCCAATTGAGTACGAATACATCCTGAATGATTCGCGCGTGCGCGTGCTGATTGTAAGCGAAGCGCTGCTTCCGCAGATTGAGGCCATCGCGCGAGAAAAGCTGCGCTATCTCACGACGATTGTTGTGTTTGGCAATGCGCCGGAGAGCATGGAATCACTGGAACAGCTTCTGGCTCAAAGTTCCCCTGAGCTACAGCCCGAACCGACAACCAAAGACGATGCCGCATTCTGGCTGTACTCTTCCGGTAGCACAGGTTTTCCCAAAGGCTGCGTGCATTTGCATCACGACATGGTGATCTGCGCGGAACTGTATGCCAAGAACATCCTGAAGATCACCGAAAACGACCGCTTTTTCAGCGTTGCAAAATTGTTTTTTGCTTATGGTTTGGGCAATGGACTCTATTTTTCTCTCTCGGTGGGAGCAACCAGCATTCTTTGGCCCGGATCACCATCTCCACCGAACATTTTCTCCGTGATCGAAAAGCACAAGCCGACGCTGTTCTTTTCCGTGCCTTCAAACTATTCAACGCTCCTTTCTTACCAGCGCGAAGGCGGGCCGGACTTTGATCTTTCCAGCGTGCGCTATGCGGTTTCCGCCGGGGAGGCACTGGCCGCGACGCTGTTCCATCGCTTCAAAGAACGGTTTAACGTTGAGATCCTGGACGCCATTGGATCAACTGAGGCACTGCACATGTTTATCGCTAATCGACCTGGCGCGGTGCGGCCAGGATCGAGCGGGCAGATCATGCCGGGATACGAAGCACGGATCATCGACGAAAACGGCAATGATCTTCCCGATGGTGAAGTCGGCAGCCTCTTAATTAAGGGCGATGCTGTCTGCGCGTATTACTGGAACCAACACGAGAAGACAAAAGAGACCATTCAAGGGCATTGGATCCACACCGGTGACAAATATTATCGCGATCCAGACGGCTACTACTGGTACGTGGGCCGCAATGACGACATGATGAAAGTCAAAGGAATGTGGGTGAGCCCGATAGAAATTGAGAATGTGCTCATGGAGCATCCGATGGTGCAGGAGGCCGCAGCTATCGGAAACGCGGATGGCAATAATCTGATAAAGCCCGCAGCCTACGTAGTGCTAAAGAAAGGCACGAGCAATACGTCGCAAATGATTGAAGAGATTCGGCAGCATGTGCTGGACAGGCTGGCGGCCTATAAGTGTCCGCAAAAATTTGAAGTGGTAGCGGAGCTTCCCAAGACGGCCACCGGCAAGATTCAAAGATATAAGTTGCGGCAATCGGCTTCTCCCACTAAAAATATCCCTGCAAAATAAGTTTGCAACTTCAAGGAACCTTCTTCGTTCTTCCGGCGTATATACATCGCTAGGAGGCGTGTAATGAAAAGATTCCTGCCTTTCTTACTCGCGTTATCCGCGTCCCTGACTTGGGGACAGACCAGCCATGAACGGCGCTATGAGCTCAGGCCTGATCCCAATTGGCCGCTCGAGATTGAGCTTGGTTCTGGGGATTATCAAATTGTGGCCAGCGCTTCAGATAGTATCGCCGTGGTGTATGACGATGCGAATGCGGAAGCCGCACGCAACGTAGAAGTGCAAATCGGCTCCGGTCATGGGCAGAATCACCTGAAGATCGCTGCCCCAAAATCAAATTTTCATGCCCTGATTGAAGTCCCGCGCAAGACCGATCTGCGCGTGCGCATGAGCGCCGGCGGGCTCAGCATTGGCGATGTGGAAGGCAACAAAGATATAGAGATTGTTGTCGGCAATCTGGAGCTGAATTCTCTCCATCCCCAGGATTATGCCCAGGCAGATTTCTCTGTTCGCATCGGCGATGTGTACGCTCCTTTATTTAACATGGCCAAGAGCGGTCTTTGGCGATCGTTTAAGACTGCAGGCCCCGGCAAATATCACTTGCATGCGCATGTGGGAGTGGGTGACCTGACATTGGGCACGGCCAGAATTTGAGGCTCTTCTCTCTATGGAGCTTTATCGAAACAGCCCCCAGATAGCGGACAACACTCTGCTTACTTAGATTGCAAACAACATTCTGCGCAAGCCCTCGCTGAAGTCTTGCTCCGGCGTGATCAGGCTCACGACAAGATATCCGTCGCCAGGAAAATCATAATAGTGCCCTGGATGCAGGTAGACGTCGTGCTTTTCCAACAGCTCAAGCGCTAGTTCCTCATCCGGACGCGTGGCCGGAACGCGAAGGACCACATACCAACCACCTTCTACAATCAGCCTATTCAAGTGCTGGTTGTCTGCCAGTTGCGCATCAAGCTCCGCCAGATTGCGTTTCATGCGGGCCATCAACTGCTTTTGAAACTGTTTGCGCTGCTGCAACAAAACTGGCGCAGCCAATTGAATTGGCGCATTCAAAGAAAGATATGTGTCGGCAATTATCTCTAACCGAGCAAGCGCTTCCCTTCTCTCCGCTTCCGGTCCATTTACTGCAAGCCAGGCAAATTTCATCTGCGGAAGTCCGGAAATCTTGGAGATGCCGCTCATGGTAAAAGTCAGCGCAGCGGCATTGGTAATAAAGCTTTTTTGCTCCGCGCCAAGAGAAAAATCCAGAAACACTTCATCGGCAATGATCGCCATTTGGTTGGCGAAACAAATTTGATTGAGCTGTGCAGTTTCTTCCGGCTTAGTGAAATGCCCCGTCGGATTATTGGGATGAACGACAATGATTCCTCGTGTGCGCGGCGTGATTGCCTGTTTTAACGAGTGTAGGTCGATGTGCCAGCCGTGGTCGTAAAAAAGCGGATAGCGGACGAGCTTTACATCATTCACATCTGCAAGAAAATCAAAAAGCGGATAACCGGGAGTCGGAATTAAGAGCTCGTCACCAGGATTGCACAACAGGCGAAAGATAAATGAGTAAGCTTCACTGGTGCTGGCAGTGAGTATCATGTCGTTAACGGAAACCTGTTCGCCGTTTTCAGCGTAGTAGTCGCTCACAGCCACGCGCGCAGATTCTAGGCCTTTTGGATCAGGACGATACTGCAGCGACGCAGGGGCACAGAGTGACCGCATAATCGCCGACGCATCGTAGCGAAAACCGCATTCGGTAGGATTCGACGCGCTCAGATCAAGCAGCCGCCGGCCGCCGAACTTGTGCCGCTCCAGTGCTTCGGCCAGTCGGTTTGGTTTCAGGTTCCAGTTCGTGCGTGAGGCAAACATCAAATGAGTTATATCAGTTCCGGGGCTCACGCATAATCCTACTCTGCAACCATCGTCTAACCCAGTTCTTTTCACCCGTCGCACGGCTGTTGCCAAAGGCTTAGATTGTCAAAGAGCTTTATTCTGAACTGATATCAGCCAGAAATTTCCAACAACAATTTCTTAACCATATTGAATCTCATGCTGCGCGCTTCAACTCCGGAGGAGCATGTGCACTGTCCCAGTGGAAACCATTTCTTCTGATCACATCCATTTCTGCGATTTTGTGTGCGTCCATCACATGTATCTCGTCTTCGCGCCGCGCTTCTGAAAAATGACGCGCTTCTGAAACATAGCCTTCTGGAATCAAGAATTCAGGCTGGTCCGCGCATGAGTTCATCTGCTTAGTGATCGGACGGCCTTTCTTGGTTCTTTCAGAAAGCCGCAACAACTTCATGGCCGTCTGCAACCCAACCGCCAGCCGTCCCGCCGTTTTACAGTCGATCCTGCCATCAATCAACGCCTTAGCCATTATCGCCAGCGTGATCTGCATAGCATCGGAGTCCATGAAGATATCTTCCACCTCGAAGTCAGCTCGCCCTAGCGCCCGCATCTGCCTCGCCACTTCGGCCAGCAGAATCGCCAGTTCCAGCTTCCGCCGCAACGCCATCGCTTGCTGTTGCGCATGCGCATAACAGATACCGGAATCCTTCTCCGCTGGTGCCTTGCACTGCTCACCATTCTTCCTGAACATCTGGCACCGCCGATAATAGCTGTACCGCGCCTCAGGCACTCTGGCCTTTATTGGATTTCGGTTGACGCATCCTTGCTCAATCACTTGCTTTCTCCTCAAATATGCCGCGCTTCGATCACGGCGATCACGCGCGATGTCGTGATCTAAGCCGCGCTTCGCTGGATTGCTATGGGTGCTCAGCCTGATTGTCTTCTCCAGGATGTTTCTTGTCTTCCATAAATCACGCCTTTCCAATTCCGGCGATTACCAATTTTGGCAATTTCTGGCAATCTCCTACCCCCCTTGGGCCTCAACCAGGATTCCAAAGGACTTATTTCATTCAACCCGAGAAATTTCGTACTGAATCGCTTCCCAATCACGTCGAACTGACCTCAAATCGCCTGGAAATCGGCTTGAATGCATAGCAAACCGAACCGCTCTTGGCAGCCATAGGCTAGTGAACAGTAGGCTCGGCGGGTACCAGTTTCATGCCAACGGGCTTGCTCAGGCCATACTGCCCGGCGGCCTTCTCCTGTGCCTGCCGCACCCCATCCGCGAACTCCTCCGCCGTAAGCGTGCCCAGTTCACCATGTTTCCGGCACCTGAATCGAACGGTCGTCCCGTTGGCGGTCATCTCCAGCTCTCCCCGACATTCCGTGCACAACATCTCCATCCGGACCGTCTTCCCATCTTCTTTCAACTTCATCGAAAACATGATTTCCATATGTGGTCGCCTTTCATTACCTGCAGTTGCCGGACTATTTTACCTTGTCTTCGCCTACAAAACAATAGCGAATATGGAAGCGTCTTCAGTTGAATTTGGCGGGCCGCACTGGCGGTCGATTGTGGCATACTCAGGACGTGGCCAAACGCCCGGAGACACGTCTCGCCATGGGAGAGATCGCTTATGACGGTTGAATCCTGCATACCGGTGATTCCGAGCGCCAATCTTGAGAAGAGTCTGCGCTTTTGGGTCGAGGGGCTTGGTCTCACTGTGGACCGAGAAATGAGACACGAAGGCAAGCTGATCGGCTGCATGGTTCACAACAGCCAGCACTTGTATTTTTGGCTGAACAAGCGCGCAGGGACACCTCTCAAACCTGAAAACTATCACGGTATTCAACTGTACTGGGCTCCATCCAACATCTACGCGACAAGGGAACGATTGAAGCAACTCGGGTACGCCGTCTCAGACATTGTAGGTAGAGACTATGGACAGACCGAATTCTTCGCTACTGACGATGACGGCTTTTCACATTGCTTTGGAGTTGCCACTAAGACGTAACGGATACCAAAACGCGGTCGGTTGAGTCCATTTTTCGCTCCGTCAAATCCAAACTGAGACGCCGCACGAAGTCGGGTAATGGTCGGCTTTGGCAATAGATTACCCAGTAAGGCGATGATGCTCGATAAAAAACCTGTAATTGACTCGAGAAACTTACTGCCACCTCGTTAGCGTCCGTTGCGCCCTTGCTGTAATCCCCTACCCCATCGCTTTCCCTAATCTCTCCAGCGCCGCCCCCAGCTCCTGCGGCTTGTTGAGCACGCCGGCAAACAGGTCGCCAACGCGCTCAAATCGCCGCAGTACATTCGCGATATGAAATTGCGCTGGCTTCAGCCCGGGTACAACTTCGTCCCATTTGAGCGGCGTAGCCACTGGAGCGCCGGGATGTGCGCGCAGCACGTATGGAGCGGAGATCGTTTTGCCGCTGGCATTTTGCAGATAGTCGAAATAGACCTTGCCCTTTTCGCGAGCGGAAACCGTGCGCGGCGTCGTGAAAAGATCCGGCCGCTCGTCGGCGACCCATCGCGCCACTATCTCCGCGAATTGCCGCGTCTGCGCTGAAGTGTAAATCGGTTCCACCGGCACATACACATGCAGGCCGTTTCCGCCGGTGGTCTTCGGATATCCCGTAAGCCCGATCAGCCGCAGCTTTTCCCGCACCAGCTGCGCCGCTTCCACAATACGGTCATAGCCGCAGTGGTAAGGATCAAGATCAATCAGGATGAAGTCGGGATGCTCCAATGTACCCATCCGGCTCATGTACGGATTCTGGTCAATGCAGCCGAGGTTCACCAGGTACAACAATGATGCTTTGTCGTCGCAGATCACCCGCGTCTTTGATTCTTCATCATCCGTCAGCTCTTCCCGATGCAGCCAGTCAGGAAAACCCGAAGCGTCTTTCTGAAAGAAAAACTCCTGATCGATTCCGTTGGGATATCTCTTGAGTGACAACGGCCGCCCCTGCAAGTGCGGAACCAGCAGATCCGCCACCGCGGCATAAAAGTTGATCACGTCGCGCTTGGTGTAACCGTCTGCCGGATAAAAAACTTTACGGAGGTTGGTAAATTTCAGCCGCCGATCATCGACATCAAGAGTTATTTCGGCTTTGTCAGCGGGCAGAAGCGCTTCCTGTTTCGATTCCTGCTCCGCTTCTTCCGCCAGCAATCCAGTTTCTCGTACCACTTCTTCTGGTACGACCTCATTCCGCATGCCCAGAAACACCGGCGCACGCAGCCGGTCGTCGTTGGTCCACGAGGTGAATTTCACCAGGCAGACCAGCTCAGGCTTCGCCCACGTGACATCGCCAATCTCGCGCGGCACGTCGCTCAGTACTGGCTTCTTCGTGATCAGGGGCTTGATCTTCTCAAAGACGCTTTTGAGCGATTGCTGTGTGAATCCTGAGCCCACATTGCCAGCGTATATCAGTTTTTTGTCTTTGAAGTAGCCCAGCAACAGCGAGCCGAACGGTTCGCGTTCGCCCAGAATGTAGCCGCAGATCACGAAGTCCTGCTGCGTGGTGACCTTGATCTTGATCCAGCAATTGCTGCGCTTCGATTCATACCTGCTTTGCGCCTGCTTGGCGATGATCCCCTCCAACCCCTTCGCCCGCACGGCATCGAGCAATTCTTGACCTTTTCCCGCAAAATGCTCGGAATATCGAATCATTTCGCTGGGCAGCAGCACGGAACTCAAGAGCCGGCGCCGGTCAATCAACGCGGCTTTGCGCAGGTCATAGCCATTAAGGTAAAGCAGATCAAAAGCAAAGAAGTTCAACAGCGGCGGAATCGGGGGCCGCGGAACGTGCCGCTTTTGCACGTTCTGGGGTGAAGGAGCCACGCCCTTAAGCGCAGGCTTTGTGCCGAATCCGGTAAGGTTCTGTAGATGCTGGAAGCTGGGTTTACCATTTTCATCCAGCGCTACTACCTCGCCGTCGATGATTGCCGTGTGGCCCTTCACCGCAGGCGGCAGTGCCTCAGCGACTGCAGCAAACTGTTTTTCCAGCCTGGTGCCACGCCGCGATACCATGCGCAGTTTACCGTCATTAATAAAGCAGAGAGCGCGGTAGCCGTCCCACTTCACCTCGTAAAGCCAGTCTGTCCCTGAAGGAATTGCGCTGCCGAGCACCGCAAGCATTGGCTCTACGACGGACGGCATCTCGGACTTGACCGCGCCTTCAATCGCACCCAAATCGAGCGAACCAAGCACGCTGCGTGTATCCGCTTCTGGGTCCCAGCCTTCCTGCACCGCAAAGTCTTTTTTCTTGATCAGCAGCCAGTCTTTACCTTTAGCACGGTTGGTGCGCACCAGCGCAAATTCTCCGGCCAGCTTTTGTCCGTGCAGACGAAACTTGAGGTCGCCTTTCTTCCATTGTTCCTCGGGCGATCTCTCGCCCAGCCATTCGTAAGTACCGCGGTCCCATAATGTGACGCTGCCTGCTCCGTAGTTGCCGCTGGGAATCGTGCCTTCGAAACTTCCATAATCGAGCGGATGGTCTTCCACATGGACCGCCAACCGCTTGATCGCCGGGTCGAGAGTTGGGCCGTGAGGCAGCGCCCAGGATTTAAGCACTCCATCCATTTCCAGCCTCAAGTCATAGTGGAGACGCCGTGCGCTATGTCTTTGGATAAAAAAGCGGTTCCCTGCCTCGTGGCTCGCCTTATCGGGAGGTTCTGGGGTCTTTGAAAAGACTCTTTTTCGCCGGTATTCTTCTAGTGACATAGCCTGTTCGGAAGATTGTATTGCACCGCTTTTTGTGCTTTGATTACCCCTACGCCCTTATATCTGGAGAACATGAAATGGCCAGCACCGTTTGGAAGGGACATCTTACTTTTGGTCTGCTGTCACTTCCCGTCAAATTGTACAGCGCAACCCGTAGTGAATCCGTGGGCTTCAACCAGCTCCACAAAGCGGACAACTCCCGCGTTAAGCAAATGCTTTACTGCCAGCTTGAGGATAAGCCAATCTCGCGCAGTGAGATCGTTAAGGGCTATGAGTACGAAAAAGACAAATACGTCGTCATCGACGATGAGGACATCAAGAAGGTCGCGCCCAAAACTGCGAAGACCATGGAAGTTTTGGAATTCGTGAAGGCCGAGCAAGTCGATGCCATTTTCTTTGAAAGTTCCTATTACATGGCCCCGGATGAAGCCGGAGAAAAGCCTTACGCCCTGCTCTTTGAAGCGTTGCGCCAAAGCGGATGCGTGGGCGTGGCCAAGATCGCCATGCACAACCGCGAGCACATCGTTGTGCTGCGGCCCGGACCAAAGGGTATTCTGCTGCACACCATGTATTACCCGGACGAAATCCGTCAGGTGGAAGAGTTCCGCACCGATACCAGCATCGTGAAAGAAAAAGAATTGGCAATGGCCAAGATGCTCATCGATTCCCTGCTGGCCGAATTTGAGCCGCAGAAATACCACGACGCATATCGCGAAAACTTGATGGCCATGATCCAGGCCAAGGTTGAAGGCAAGCAGATTGTTGAAACCGTTGAGACCAAGCACAAAGCGCCGGTAGTCGATATTCTTGAAGCGCTTAAGATGAGCCTGGCTGAAGTGAAGAAGCCAATTCGTTCCTCAACGGGTACGCCCGCTGTTCCGGTAGAAGAAGACCGTCCAGCCAAAAAGAGCCGAAAAACCGGCGGCTAGGTTCAGCATCCAGTATCTTTGCCTGGGTAAGACACCAGCATTTATGCGTTGAAGTAAGCTATGGCGCTTTTCCGGGCGTGACACTTGTCGCCTTGTTCTTTTCGAAAACCACGGTCACGGGTTTGCCCGCATTGGCAAATTCAATGGTGCGATTGCCGTAATCCCCTTCACCCGCGCTCATGTTAGTTCCCAGCGCAAAGCTGGCCTGCAACTCGCTCATTCCCTGCTTGGCCTGATGCTGATCAATGGCGCTCCACACATCGGCGGGCCAATGTTTATAGAGTTCATGCGGGTCTTCGAAAAAGAAATTGTCATTTGCGGTAAAGCTGTAATCATCACTGGTGTTTGAACCGATAGCAGCGGCAAATGTTCCGGGCTCTCCCGCCTTATCAAAAACCGCCATGATCTTCTTCTGGACAACTGTGACCTCGCCGACTTTCGGGGCTGCCGTGTCGCGGGCCAGGACCACGTCCTTGACTTGCAACTTGGCGATGGGAGGCAACAATCCTGCTTGCCGTTTAAAGTTCACCGTATGCGCCGCTGCGTCATAGGGATAATATGGCAGCACATTGCCCGTCTTCACCCACATCGGCTTGCCCACCAGCTCTTTCTTGGCGGACTCAACGTTGTAAGGAAAAATTTTACGCGGAGTGACATAGTCATCCATGTTGGATGAATATGTGGTCACAGGTTTTTTCGGCCCGTCTCCTGTGTCGCGGCGGCTATAGAACATGAATCCCACACGGACGACCGCCAGCACGACAAACACAAGCAGGCTTATCTGTAATTTCTTTTTGAGGTCTGCATCCATCGCCAAAGTACTCTAACACGATTTTGGATGCAGAACTCTGCCAGGACGCCGGTCGTCATCTTGCTATCAAAAACGCTACAGCTTCACCAGTTTGTTCGCTCCCAGCACCAGTCCCAGAGTTATTGCCGCGATCACCACCTCGCCCAGCGCTCCCACAATGAATGGCCGCAATCCCTGCTTCTTCATCTCTTTAAAGTTGATGCGCAAGCCCACGCCGGCGAAAGTCAGCAGGAAAGCCCACCGGGACAAATTCGCCAGGCTGTTGACCTGGTCCTTATTAAAAATGCTCAAGCTCGCCAGCAGCGATATCAGCAGGAATCCCAGGACAAACTTGGGAAACTTCTGCCAGAGAAAGGCTGCTTTGTTGCCCACGGCCTGCCGGCCTTCGCGCGCCGCCCAGTACAGCGCGTATCCCAGCACTACAAAGCCAATCATTGCGTTGCGGGTAGTCTTAGCCAGCACAGCAATCTTGGCTGCGGCGTCAGAATACAGCGCGCCCGCCGCGACCGCTTCTGCTGTGTTGTCCACTCCGGTCCCGGCCCACAGCCCGTAAACGCGGTCACTCATTCCCAGCCAGTGCCCGATGGGCGGAAATGTAAACAACGCCAGCGCGCCTAAGGCGAGAATGGCGGCAATAGCGAATGACGAATCTTCATCATCTGCCTCAATGGCGCCTTTGGTCGCGATAATCGCCGAGACACCGCAGATGGAACTGCCAACCGCAAGAAGACTGGTCAATTTAGGACTGAGTTTGAATATCCGTCCAAGCAGCGTCATAAATCCGATCGAAAAAATCAGCTCAATCAAGACCAGAGTGAGGCTGACCGTGCCTAGCTTTAGAACGTCCGCCAGAAGGAAGCGCGCTCCCAGCAATACAATGCCGGTCTTCAGCCAGAATTCATACGTCGCGATTCCCGGCTTGAATATTTCCGCCACGCCGATGGTGTTTGAGATGAAAAGCCCGATCAGGATCGCCCATAACACATATTCGATATTGGGAACCACCAGATGATGAGCTTTGGTGTAAGTGGCTATGGATTTCTCCAGGACCTTGCCGCCCAATCCCACGATGGTCAGAAGGGCAATGCCCGGCACCATGGCCAAGAACTTTCGCGGAAGCCCTATTGGTTCAACTCTGAGTACGGCTGTTGTAGTTGCCATTTGCAAATCCTCCATCAGACCTTGTTATGCGTTACCATCCCACATGCTTCAAAGCGCCCAACTTCACGAGCGCCGCTAACAGCAAGGCAATTCCCACAGCCCAACCGTCCAGCGAAAGGCTTCTCTTCGGTTTTTCTTGTGTCACTTGATTTGCCATCGTTTGGTCCTCCTCTGTACCGAATTTGTTTGAGCGTGTATTCCCTAAGTTTTGTCGCAAAACAAAAAGCCCACTCACGTCTGGTGAGTGGGCTTTAATAACTTCTCAAATTATTGCCGCTCTAAAATCACCCGCCAGATGTGCCGAACAAGACAAACGAACAACATGCGCTGTTCGTACACATCGGCATCTGGCGAAGCGTTCTCATGCGAAAACGTATCTTAACGAGCGTTTGGATGTTTGTCAAAATAGATTCGATTCTCGTTTTTTCTGTGATGGCCGGTTCCCAATTTAGGACAAGTTGCCGCTTGGACCGCATCCACCCATAAGGTGCCGAAGTGATTTCCCGTGCCGCATGTGCTTTTACTCGGCTGGACGCGAATGCGGTACTAAAAAGAGAATATTTCGGTCCCTTCTTTCCGATCTTCGCGATCGTGCGATCACGGTGTCAGGCATTTCTTGATGTTTCAATTCTGGCAATCTCCAGATCTCCTTGTGTCTATCGGCTTGATAACCTGTTTACCCGGCTTTCCGTTACTTTCGTCAAAGACCTTTGGACTCTAACCAACTGACCTTGCTCGTGGTAAAAAATTAATAACCGATCTGCCATAGCCGCTTCGTATTTCATCCGTCTCCCCGCACAAGTTTTGGAGTTGAACCGTTTTCCGGGAAATGAACCGGGATCCGTCGGGGTGATTTTGATGGGCTACGTTAGATTTTTATTGTCGATTGCCGCTGTCTCTTTCCTTAGCGCATGTGCAGGTCCTAACCATCTTGAATCCAATAATCTTGGTCCTAGTAAGCTTCGGCCCGGCATCGATCCAAATAATGCCTCTCCTGTTGCTACCCGCAGTGCTGCGGGCAGCCTAGCGTCCCAAAAGCTTCCAGCCGCCACCATCCGCCCGGTGGCCAAAACGACTTCCGTTTCCCCGACTGACAAGCTGATCGCGCTTACATTTGACGATGGTCCGCGGCCGTATGTCTTGTTCGGTCGAAAAACCGACCATCCTGCGTCTGGGCTGGTCGATATTCTCGACCAGAATGGCATC
>JBAVLE010000286.1:0-18110 GCA_049688735.1 Candidatus Angelobacter sp.
ACATTGTTCTGAACACTCCGATTCACAAAATTACCTGGCGTCCGGGAGAAGTCATTGCTCACGCTGCGGGAGCGGAATATCGGGGTCTACGGGCTATTGTTACACTTCCGCTCGGCGTGCTGAAATCAAACAGCGTTATTTTTTCTCCTGCCTTGCCGGAAAAGCAGAATGCCATGAGCTTTCTGGAAATGGGCCCAGTGATCCGTGTAAGCCTATGTTTTCAGGAAAAGTTTTGGGAGCATGATGCTGAAATGGATGACCTGAGCTTTCTGTTTACTGACGATCCTGAATTTCCCACCTGGTGGACAAGCAATGCTCTCCCTTATCCCATGCTTACTGGTTGGGCTGCAGGGCCGAATGCAGGTGCACACACCGGGCGCAGCAAGGATGAAATCATCCAGAGCGCGGTGCAGTCGCTGGCTCGGATTATGAAAATTGCTGAGCCTGAGCTTCGCAAGCAGATGACGGGATCATTTACTCATGACTGGCAGACAGATCCATTTTCACATGGCGCCTATAGCTATGCGGCTGTGGGAGGAATGGATGCCGCCAAGAAACTAGGTGAGACAATAGCTGATACGCTCTACTTTGCCGGAGAAGCTACCAATAGCGACGGCTACAACGGCACCGTTCACGGAGCCATAGCTACAGGGTTGCGCGCAGCAAAAGAGCTGCTTCAGTCGGCGGGAATCAGTCCGCGAATCCCATCTTAAAAGGATGGAGCTGGTTATGTTAGATGCAGCATCGTCTGAATTTATGGCACATCCAGCTAGCAGATCGTTGCTTGTTTCAAAGAACCCGGGAAATGAGCTTCAGAAACAATCCCAAGAGCAGCAGGCAGAAACCGCCGACAAAAAGCCGCGCCATCCATGTCCTCCCGTTGCCTTTGGCCACAAACGAAAGGAAGAGCGCGACGAACCACATGAGTAGAGCAAGCCTGAGGATCACTGGCGCGGATTATACATCCAGCGATCCCTCGAAGCTGGGGCAAAGAAAGGCAGCTCACGCGCAGCAATGCTGGTTTCTTAAGGGGGATGCTTAGTCGCCGCGCGGAGTCCAGGTTTTGCCGCCGTCGGCGCTGGCCCAGGTCTGGTTGTCAGAAGTTTTGACCTGTACGCTCATGGTTCCAGCAATAATGCTGACTATCGTGCCACTGGCTTTATCGCCTAGCTTTACCGTGTCCCAAGTCCGGCCGCCATCGCGTGAATGGATCAATAAAGCATGGCTGCCACCGGCCCAAATGTCATTTCCACGAGCATTTACAAAGGAAAACTCCGTGGTGTTGCTGGCGACGGGGTAAGCGTCTTCCCATTGCGATGGGCCGCTGGACTTCATCAGCTTGCCATTCACCACCTTCCATGTTGCCGGGGTAGCGTCAGACTTATGAAGCGATGGCGCCATGGCACTAGCGCTCAGCGAACTGGAAGCCGCGAAACTGTCAGCGTCGGCCCTTGCAGGCGCGGCGGACAGCTCAGCGGGCTGATTTTTTACTATCGCTCCGCTGAACATTCCCGGGCCTCCCAAAGCGCTGCTGCTGAGCGCGCCCGCGCGGAGAGCTGGAGTCCTTACCGGAGAATGTAGCCCCAGAGTATGCGCTGTGGATTGCACGATCTTGCAGACGGTGCAGCCCAGATGCTGGGGCGACGGAGTCGGTGTCAGCAGGCGAACATTCGATTTGCCGGCAGCATTCGTGGGGAGATCAGCGAATATTGTGATCTTGTTGTTAGCCGTATTAAAAGCTGTATTGGTAACGCCAAGTTGCGGCAGCGGAGCAGGAGGCAAGTTATTTCCCTGACTCTCGGCCATGATTTTGTCAGGACCGTTTGAATTGAAGAAATTGGTATTGACGTAATCCTTCTTTGGCAAGGCGGCTATAAGGACAGGCGCCTTTGCGGCTGTGGCCCCAGCAGAGGTTAATACAGGGGCGAGACTTTTTGCTGCTCTGGCTCTTGCGGAATCTTCCAGCTTTGCGTGGGTTTCATTGGCTGACGTAGCCAAATCCGATTGTGCGGAACTTAGTCGCGCGTCTGCTTCCTGTGTTGGTGCAGCTGCTTTCGATTCGACAGGCGCAGCTTGATCGCCCACGGTCGCTTTTGCCTGTTGCGTTTCTTGCGCAGGTTGCGAAATCGGCAGGTTCGCCGGATTGTTCGTCGTCGCACTGTGTGACTGCTGGGGATGTCTCTGTGGAAGCTGAATCACCATGAAGGCAATAACCGCCATGGCAGCCACGGATGCCGCCATGCCAAAAACCGGGGTAACCATCCGTCGCCAGCGGGGAACCCGGGCGGACGTAAGAACGGTTTGCGTGTCCGGCTGGATCATCAGCGCCTGGCTAAGCGCCACGACTTCGCGACAGGGCTCGCACACGGCGAGGTGCGCAACTACAGTTTCGCCCTCCGCAGCGGGTAGGGACTGCTCCATATAGGCGGTGAGCGTATCAGCATCGGGATGCGCCTGGGTTTCGCCCGGTCCGGTCACGGCGAGCCTCTGGCGCAACAAGTTTGGTAATTCAGGCATTGCTAATCTGATCCCTTATCCTGTTGGAACGCAGCAGGACGATTTTCTTGCAGTTTTCTGGTCACATCCACTTGTAAATAACGCACATCCGCCTCTAGGGTCTCTTCCGCCTGCACCCGATTCATGCCCCTTGAAACCAGCCCAGCCAAGACCTGCTTTCTCAAGACCTTAAGCAGCTTTTCCAGCCTGCGGCTGATCGTCGACTCATGCACCCCCACCATGCGGCCGATCTCGGTCAGCGTGCGGTCGTCCAGGTAATACGATGCCAGTACCAGCCGGTCTTCGCTGCTTAGCAGGCCAAGAGCTTCGTCCAGGGCTGCCCCCAGGCGGCTATCCAGCGGGCTGCTGGGCTGAGACGAGGGCGCTGCGGAAAACTGTACCCCTTCTTCCGCCTGTTCTTCAAGGCTTACCAGGCGCTTGGTCTTACGGTACCGATTGACAAATTCCTGGGCCAACACCGTTCGTAACCAGCCCTCCAGCGAGCCTCGGCCCATATAAAAATTCAGCCGGGAAACCCGACGCCCTTCCTTTTCAGAGGTGCCATACAAATCGGCATAAAGGGAATCGGCCAGATCGCGCGCGCTGGAGTCTTCCTTGGTGATGCCGCGCGCAATATCATAGAGTTTTTCGCGAAATCGCGTAAGAAAGGCTTGCCAGGCCGCATCGTGACCGGCAGCGCAGGCGCGGGCCAACGCCAGTTCTTCCAGCTTCAGGTCGCGCCAGAATTCAAGCTTCTGCTGCGGAGATGCTTGTGGCACGTACTTGACCGCTACCTGTTCCAGCACCACGCCAAAAGCTTGCAGGGTCAGGCCATAGCGCTCGCCTCCGCTCTTCTCAAAGAGAACGCGCAGAGAGAGTGCGTTTGCTTCAGCCGGCCTGGGCCCAGAGCTCATAGTTCGGATAGTACCAATTTTAGCCGCAATAATACTGCCATTTTACATTCTTCAAGTAAAAACAAGGGCCCTGGTTGCGAAAGGGAGTTGATATGCAGCGCTCTTTTCTGTCTATGCTGGCGGTTCTTTTAAGTGGATTTGCTGCCATCTCAGGAGCCTTTGCTGGAGATTCAGGAAGCCTGCCGGGCGCAGCAAACAAATCCTTGCGCCAATCATGCATGGCCATTTAGCAATGTTTACTTTGCATTTACCTGTTAAAAAAACGGGCCGGCTTTCGCCGGCCCGGATCCAAGTCTGCTCAATGCAATTGCTTACTCGGCAGCCATCTCTTCGGCTTCGCCTTCCTGGCGCAGAAGCTCCAGCGCACGCTCTGCTTCAGCGTATGCCTGGGAAACTTCTTCCTGCACCTTGGCAGCAGCCTGCTCGAGTTCCGGAGCCAACTTCACGTTGCGATAGTGGTCCATGCCCGTGCCGGCCGGAATCAAGCGGCCCACGATAACGTTTTCCTTAAGTCCGCGCAGGTGGTCCACAGCGCCCTGAATAGAGGCTTCTGTGAGCACCCTTGTGGTCTCCTGGAATGACGCCGCGGAGATAAATGACTCGGTTGAAAGTGACGCCTTGGTGATGCCCAGCAGCAGCGGACGGCCCGTTGCCGGACGGCCACCGTTGGCGATCACGCGGTTGTTCTCCTCGGTAAACCGGAACTTATCGATCTGCTGTTCCAGCAGGAATGTGGTGTCACCCACGTCCTCAACCTTCACCCAGCGCATCATCTGGCGGACAATCACTTCAATATGCTTGTCGCTGATGGTGACGCCTTGCAGACGGTAGACTTCCTGGATTTCATTCACCAGGTAAGACTGCAGTTCCTTCTCGCCGAGTACGGCCAGGATGTCATGCGGGTTCAGCGGCCCATCCATCAGCGGTTCACCCGCCCGGACGCGTTCGCTCTCCTGCACGTTGATGTGGACGCCCTTCGGCACCGAGTATTCCTTCTCCGTGCCGTTATCGGCCACCACGTAGATTTTGCGCTGGCCTTTTGAGACCTCGCCGAATTTCACCACGCCATCAATTTCGCTGATGATCGCGGTTTCACGCGGCTTGCGGGCCTCAAACAACTCGACCACGCGCGGCAGACCACCGGTAATGTCCTTGGTCTTGGTGGTTTCGCGCGGGATCTTCGCCAGCACGTCACCGGGATGAACTTCATCACCGTCCTGCACCATCAAGTGGGCACGTGATGGCATGAGGTAACGCCGGGCTGATTTCGCCTTGATCACGATTGCCGGCTGGCGTTTTTCGTCCGGTGACTCACCCACCACATGGCGGGAGAGGCCGGTGACTTCGTCCACTTCTTCGTGGAGCGTCACGCCTTCCTGCAAGTCCTTGAACTGCACAGTGCCGCCGACTTCCGTAAGAATAGCGAAGGTGTAAGGATCCCATTCGCCCATCACCTGTCCCACGGCAACCTGCTGTCCGTCCTGAACTTTGAGCCGTGCGCCGTAAACTACTGAGTAGCGCTCCTTTTCGCGGCCCTTGTCGTCCACTACGGCGATTGACATTGCGCGGTTCATAACCACCAGATCGCCAGATTTTGCTTTGACGGTCTGCGGATTGATGAAGCGCACGCTGCCAGCGGTGCGTGCTTCCAATCGAGACTGTTCAGACACGCGCGATGCCGTACCGCCGATGTGGAAGGTACGCATCGTCAATTGCGTGCCCGGCTCACCGATGGACTGCGCCGCAATCACGCCTGTTGCCTCACCCAACTCAACCATGCGGCCTGAAGCCAGGTTGCGTCCGTAGCAGGCGATGCAAACGCCGCGTTTCGATTCGCAGGTCAATACGGAGCGGATCTTGACCCGCTCAATGCCGGCAGCCTGAATTGCGCTGGCCAGCTCTTCCGTAATGTCCTGGTTTACGTCCACGATCACGTTGCCTTCGTAGTCTTTGATTTTCTCCAGCGACACGCGGCCCACAATGCGGTCGCGCAGCGGTTCGATGATGTCGCCCGCTTCCACAATGGATCCCACATAGATGCCGTCGACAGTTCCGCAGTCTTGTTCGCTGATGATCACGTCCTGCGCCACGTCCACCAGGCGCCGGGTCAGGTAGCCTGAATCGGCGGTCTTAAGCGCCGTGTCAGCCAGTCCTTTACGCGCACCGTGCGTGGAAATGAAGTACTGCAACACGGTCAACCCTTCACGGAAGTTCGCCGTGATGGGCGTTTCAATGATTTCGCCGGACGGCTTGGCCATCAGTCCGCGCATGCCGGAAAGCTGGCGAATCTGCTGTTTCGATCCGCGAGCGCCAGAGTCAGCCATAACGTAAATTGGGTTCAGCTGCCCGACTTTGTCCAGCTCCTGCATGTTATTGAACATCTCGTCCGCAACTTTTTCCGTCACGTTTGACCAGATTTCAATCACCTTGTTATAGCGTTCGCCGTTGGTGATGGCGCCATCCAGGTATTGCTGCTGCACAGCGATCACCTGCTTCTCGGCGTCTTTCACTAAGCCCTTCTTGTGCTCAGGGATGACCATGTCGTCAATGCCGATAGACAAGCCAGCCCGCGTTGCATAGCGGAAGCCCGTCTCCTTCACTTCGTCCAGCATCTTGACCGTGGTCTCCAGGCCAAAGCGCAGGTAGGTGTAGTTCACCAGCTGGCCAATGCCTTTTTTCTTGAGCAAGCCGTTGATGAACGGCATCTGCTCCGGCAAATGATCGTTCAGGATCGTGCGGCCCACAGTTGTATTGATGAACTGGCGCTCAAAGTTCACCGGCTCCGTGTGGACAATGTCCTGATCGTCATAAGCCGCGGTCAGGTCAATGACCTCACCGCTATAGCGCAGGCGGATCGGGGTCAGCGTTTCCACTTCGCCCGCTTCCAACGCCAGCAGCACATCGTCACTATTGGCAAAAGCTCGGCCTTCGCCCTTGGCTCCCGGCTTCCCTTTGGTCAGGTAATAAAGGCCGAGCACCATGTCCTGCGTAGGCACGGTGATGGGCTGGCCTGATGCCGGCGAGAGGATGTTGTGCGAGGACAACATCAGCACGCTGGCTTCAACCTGCGCTTCCGGAGAAAGCGGAATGTGTACCGCCATCTGGTCGCCGTCAAAGTCGGCGTTGAACGCCGTGCAAACCAGCGGATGGATCTTGATGGCCTTGCCTTCTACCAGCACCGGCTCAAAAGCCTGAATGCCCAGGCGGTGAAGCGTTGGAGCGCGGTTCAAGAGCACCGGATGGTCTTTAATGACCTCTTCCAGGATGTCCCAGACAATCGGTTCCTGCTGTTCCACCATTTCCTTTGCCTGCTTGATGGTGGTGCAGTGGCCCGTCTGTTCCAGGCGGTGATAGATGAATGGCTTAAATAGCTCGAGAGCCATCTTCTTTGGCAACCCGCACTGATGCAGCTTGAGTTCTGGGCCTACAACGATCACGGAACGGCCCGAGTAATCGACGCGTTTGCCCAGCAGGTTCTGGCGGAAGCGACCCTGCTTGCCTTTCAGCGTGTCAGAGAGTGACTTGAGCGGACGGTTGTTGGCGCCACGCAGCACGCGGCCACGGCGTCCGTTATCGAACAGCGCGTCCACTGATTCCTGCAACATGCGCTTTTCATTGCGCACAATCACTTCAGGCGCATGCAGGTCCATGAGCTTCTTCAAGCGGTTGTTGCGGTTGATCACGCGGCGATAAAGGTCGTTCAGATCGGACGTTGCAAAGCGGCCGCCATCCAATGGAACCAAAGGACGCAGCTCCGGCGGAATAACCGGGATCACGTCCAGAATCATCCATTGCGGCTTGTTGCCGCTCTTACGGAATGCTTCAACAACTTTCAGCCGCTTGGCATACTTCAGCCGCTTCTGCAGAGAAGTTTCATGCTTCATCTTCTCGCGCAGTTCCACTGACAGCTCTTCCACTTCCACGCGCTTCAGGATTTCCTTGATGGCTTCAGCGCCCATCATGGCTTTAAAGCCCGTTGCGCGATATTGCTGGTCGAGCTCGCGGAAGCGTGTTTCTTCCTTGATGACTTCGCGTTCTTTTACTGGCGCTTCGCCTGCGTCAACTACAACGTAAGACTCGAAGTAAAGAACGGATTCGAGATCGCGCAGTGAGATATCCAGCAAGTGGCCGATGCGTGAAGGCAGGCCCTTGAAGAACCACACATGCGAGCAGGGCGAAGCCAGTTCGATGTGGCCGAGGCGTTCACGACGGACTTTGGACAGCGTAACTTCCACGCCGCATTTGTCGCAGATCACGCCGCGGTGCTTCATTCGTTTGTATTTGCCGCACAGGCATTCCCAGTCCGTTACGGGACCGAAGATGCGGGCGCAGAAGAGTCCGTCGCGCTCCGGCTTAAAGGTGCGGTAATTGATGGTTTCCGGCTTGGTAACTTCACCGTGAGACCAGCTGCGGATTTTTTCCGGCGAGGCCAGGCTGATTCGGATGGAATCAAAATCAGTAATCGTGTTGCCCAGATCAAATGGACTTGAACGGTACAAGGTGTCCT
Organism: Candidatus Angelobacter sp.; assembly: GCA_049688735.1. Classification (GTDB taxonomy): domain Bacteria; phylum Acidobacteriota; class Terriglobia; order Terriglobales; family Acidobacteriaceae; genus Angelobacter. Next base: position 7,918 of record JBAVLE010000286.1, read on the forward strand.
CCTGCGTCGCTTAACGCGCGCCGCGCTGCGGCTTCCGGTTGCTGCTGATTTCTTTCTCTGATCTCAACTCCAGCCGGAAGCGGTCCGGAGTTGAGATGGGCTGACGATAGAAGCTGTGCAGGGCCTGCGCCCTGCATCCTTCAGTTAGTCAGCCGCCGCGGCAATCTGCTTTCTGCCGCCTTCGGTCTTGATCAGTTCCACATCCAGGCAAAGCGACTGCAATTCGCGGATCAGCACGTTGAATGACTCAGGCACACCCGGTTCAATGGCGGCTTCGCCCTTCACAATGGCCTCATAAATCTTGGTACGGCCAAATACGTCGTCTGATTTCGCGGTAAGCAGCTCCTGCAGAATGTAAGCCGCGCCATATGCCTCAAGCGCCCAGACTTCCATTTCTCCAAAGCGCTGTCCGCCGAACTGCGCCTTGCCGCCCAGCGGCTGCTGGGTGATAAGGGAGTACGGCCCAATGGAACGGGCGTGGATCTTGTCGTCCACCAGGTGGGAGAGCTTCAGCATATAGATATAGCCCACCGTCACCGGCTGTTCGAATTTGTCTCCGGTCATGCCGTCAAAAAGGTCCGTCTTGCCCGATTCAGGCAGGTTGGCCTCACGCAGCATGGATTTAATTTCCACTTCGCGCGAACCGTCAAACACCGGCGAGGCAAAGAATACGCCTTTGGTCAGTGTCTTGGCTACGTGCATCAGCTCCTCGTCTTCCAAGGCTGCGATCTTCTCGCCGAACGGAGTGTCCTTGAAAATGCTCTTAAGCTCGCGGCGAATCGTTTCTTCGCGCGAGTTCTCTTTCAGGAATTCCGCAATGCGCTCGCCCAGGTGATAGCCGGCCCAGCCCAGGTGTGTTTCCAGGATCTGGCCCACATTCATACGGCTGGGTACGCCAAGCGGGTTGAGCACAATCTCCACCGGAGTGCCATCTGCCAGATACGGCATGTCTTCCTCAGGCAGAATGCGGGCAATCACGCCTTTATTTCCGTGACGGCCTGCCATCTTGTCACCCACGCTGAGTTTGCGCTTCATGGCCACGTAGCACTTCACCAGCTTGATAACGCCGGGAGGTAGTTCGTCGCCCTTCTGCAGCTTGCTGATTTTCTCGTTGGTGATCTTGCGCAGGACATCAATCTGGCGCGAGGTCATCTCTTCGATTTCGTCAATCTGCTCGTTCACCCTCGGGTCTTTATCCGCGTATTTAATGCGCTTCAGGTTACGCGTGGAAATCCGCTCAATCGTCTCGCGATCAAGCATGGCTCCCTTGGTAAGCAGGCGCTTGTTCGTGCGCTCGTCGTGCAGGTCAGCCTGGACTTCTTTATTTCCCAGGATGGCTTCAAGACGCTTCAAACGCTCGTCCGTCAGGATTCGGATTTCGTCAGCAAGGTTCTTTTCCAGCCGCTCAATCTGTGCCGCTTCAATGGCCTTGGCGCGCTCGTCTTTTTCCTGTCCCTTGCGGGAGAAGATTTTTACGTCGACGATCGTTCCTTCGATGCCCGGAGGACATGTCAGCGAAGCGTCACGCACGTCGCCGGCTTTTTCTCCGAAGATCGCGCGCAAAAGCTTTTCTTCCGGTGTGAGCTGGGTCTCGCCCTTCGGCGTTACTTTGCCCACAATGATGTCGCCCTGCTTTATCGTGGCGCCAATGCGGATTACGCCGCTTTCATCCAGATCACGCAGCGCTGATTCGCTTACGTTCGGGATGTCGCGGGTGATTTCCTCAGGACCAAGTTTCGTATCGCGAGCTTCAATCTCAAACTCCTCGATGTGGACGGAGGTGTAGTAGTCCTCCTTCACCATCTTCTCTGAGACCAGGATCGCGTCCTCAAAGTTGTAACCGCGCCAGGGCATGAACGCCACCAGCACGTTGCGTCCAAGAGCCAGTTCGCCCTTGTCTGTGCAAGGCCCGTCAGCGATGACTTGGCCTTTCAGGACTCGGTCACCCTTCTTGACCACCGGCTTCTGGTTAATGCAGGTGTTCTGGTTGGAGCGCTTGAATTTCGTGAGCTGGTAAATGTCACTGCCCACTTCGCGTGACAGCTGCGTCGGATGATGCTCGCCTTCCACGCGCACAATGATCCGCTCAGAATCCACGGAATCGATGATGCCGTTGCGGCGGGCCAGAACCACTGCGCCCGAATCGCGTGCCGTTACACCTTCCATGCCGGTTCCCACCAGCGGAGCCGCGGCACGAAGCAGCGGCACAGACTGGCGTTGCATGTTGGCGCCCATCAGCGCGCGGTTCGCGTCGTCATGCTCAAGGAACGGCACAAGCGAAGCCGCCACCGAGACAAGCTGTTTCGGGCTCACGTCAACGTAATCAACCTCATCACGCGGCACGAGTACGAAGTTGCCGTTCTTTCTGGCGTCCACGATCTCGCCAACGATCTTACCTTTGTCGTCCAACTCAATGTTGGCCTGGGCGATGACGTGTTTGTCTTCTTCCCATGCCGAGAGATAGAACGAGAACGGCTCGGTCTCCAGCGGCTTCTTGCGGCGGTCTTTCAGTTCGGCCGTAACTTTATCGGCTTCCTTCATTTCAATGTGGTCGCCAACTCGGTATTCGCTGTCGCCGGCGTTCACAATCGTCACAAAGTCCACCACGCGCGAATCTTTCACGCGACGGTAAGGCGATTCGATAAAGCCATAGTCGTTGATCCGGGCATAGCAGCTTAACGAGCTGATCAGACCGATGTTCGGACCTTCCGGCGTTTCAATCGGGCAAATGCGGCCATAGTGCGTGGGGTGAACGTCGCGGACTTCAAATCCGGCGCGCTCACGCGACAAACCGCCCGGCCCAAGGGCTGAGAGACGGCGCTTGTGCGTAATCTCCGACAGCGGATTGGTCTGGTCCATGAACTGCGATAGCTGCGATGATCCAAAGAACTCGCGGATCGCCGCCATCACCGGCTTGGCATTCACCAGATCATGCGGCATGGCCGTGGACATTTCCTGGTAGACGCTCATCTTTTCCTTGATCGCGCGTTCCATGCGCACAAGGCCGATGCGGAACTGGTTTTCCATCAACTCGCCTACCGCGCGTACGCGGCGATTGCCCAGATGATCGATATCGTCCACCGAACCAATGCTTTTGCGCAGCTTCAACAGGTAACGGATCGTGGCATAAAAATCTTCCGGATCGAGCGTGCGCTTGTCCAGACCGGTCGCTTCGTTCTTGTCATACAGCTTGATGTTGAACTTCAAGCGGCCTACGCGGCTGAAGTCATACTTCCGCGGATCAAAAAACATTCCATGGAAGAGCGCCGTAGCGGTGTCCAGAGTCGGCGGATCGCCTGGACGCAGTTTGCGGTAAATTTCGATCAAGGCTTCCTGCGGCGTCTTGACCGAATCGCGGCGCAGCGTTGCGCTGATCACGTTGCCCACATCGTCCCGCTCAGGGAAGAAGACGTGAATTTCTTCCACGCCCGCATCCATAATTTTGCTGAGCTTGTCGGCCGTAATTTCGCTGTTGGCTTCCAGCAATACTTCACCACTTGCTGTATCAATGATGTCAGCCGCGGTAAATGCGCCTTCCAGATCAGTGGTATCGATATCGATCTCAGTGATCTTGGCCCTCTGAATTTCCTTCAATACAGCTGGCGTGATCTTGCGGCCGGAATGCGCGATCTCATGTCCGCTCTTGTCCTTAATGCTGTGCGCCAGCTTCAGTCCCAGCAGGTTTGTGGGACGCTCAATGGCGCTTTCCAACGTCCAACGCAGCTTCTTGTCCTTGAGGCTGATGCGGTCAACCGTGTAAAACGTGCCCAGAATGTCTTCGTCAGAACGCAGGCCCAGGGCGCGCAAAAAGATGGTGCCCAGGAATTTGCGCTTGCGGTCAATGCGGACATAAAGAACGTTCTTCTGGTCATATTCAAACTCAACCCATGATCCGCGATAGGGAATGATCTTGCCCAGGAAATATGTGCGGTTGTTCGCGGTCTCAAAGAACACGCCGGGTGAACGGTGCAACTGGCTCACGATTACGCGCTCAGTTCCATTGATGATGAAAGTCCCGTTCTGCGTCATCAGCGGAATGTCGCCGAAGAACACTTCCTGTTCTTTTATGTCGCGAATGCTCTTGTTGCCGGTTTCCGGATCTTTGTCGTAAATGGTGAGTCGAATGGTGACCTTAAGCGGCGCGGAGTAAGTCATGCCGCGTTCTTCGCACTCTGCCACGTCATATTTCAGTTGCAGGCCCACAGGGTCGCCGCACTTATTGCAAAAGTCAGGCGTGTTGGCGTTGTATGTGCCGCACTTCTGGCAAAGTACGTCGCCCGGGTGAAATGGATCGGTGATCACCGTATTGCCGCAATTGCGGCATGTGGTGCGCAGGTGATGAAGACCTTTCAGGTGGCCGCATTTGCACTCCCAGTTGCCAATGGCGAAATCGACAAAGGCCAACTCGGAAACATTGCGGAAATCGGTGATGGGGAAAACGGATTGAAATACTGACTGAAGGCCGCTGTCGTCACGCTCGCTCGGCAGCTTGTCCATTTGCAGAAAGCGATCGTATGAACGTTTCTGGACCTCGATCAGGTTCGGGATCTGGAGGGCTACCGGAATTTTGGAAAAATCGAGACGGTAACGAGCTTGGCCATTCTTGTTCGGCATGGATAACTCCTAAGACTTTTCTGCCTCATCTCGCGGCGGCGGATGAAGCGGCTTGCTCAAAGATTCTTTCTCGTCAAAAAGCAGCCATATTGACTAAAGCCGTTCCTAATCAGGCATTAGCTGGCGATCAATTTCATTGCGCGGCGGAAAAAACGAATCGCGCCAACAGAGACAAGAGTCTCCGTTGACGCCGTCACAGCGTTGTGCGATGTCTAAAATGTTTTTATCCGCGCCCGTCTGAATAGACCGTTCTTTGTCCGCCCAATGCGAACCTGTTCATAAGAACAACAACTGGCAGGTCTGGCTACGACTCCGAAGCAAGGCGAATATTGCTGGAGCACCACGCCTGTCCTGCGTCAAAAAAATATTTGTAAATACCGGTTTGGAGAAGAACTACCGTATCTATTTGATAATAGTAGTGTACTCCAGGATTCAGCGAAATTAAAGCTTCAGCCCAATAAAGATTCGAACTTATTAAGAGCTCGTCTTAAAGGCTCCCCCAAGAGAAACTTGGGGGCTTGTTCCTGCTGCCCCCGGTTCCTTTAGACGTCCGGCTGCGATTTCGCGGCCGGATGAGCTGCTTAGCGGGTAAAAATCCGACCAACCCAGCTACTTGATTTCGACGGTCGCGCCTGCGTCAGTGAACTTCTTCTTGATCGTTTCCGCTTCTTCCTTGGAAACGTTCTCTTTGACGTTCTTCGGAGCGCCATCCACTAAGTCCTTGGCTTCTTTCAGGCCCAGGCTGGTGACTTCACGTACCGCTTTGATTACATTGATCTTGTTGGCTCCGGCGCCGGTCAGAACGACGGTAAACTCGGTCTTTTCCTCAGCTGGCGCCGCGCCCGCTGCTGCTCCGCCGCCAGCCATCATCACCGGGGCTGCTGCCGCTGCGGAGACGCCAAGGCGCTCCTCAAGCTTCTTTACGAGCTGGGCCGCGTCGAGCAGGCTCAACCCTACGATTGAATCTTCTAACTGCTGCAGATCTGCCATTGTGTATCTCCACTCTTTGTCAGTTTTGTGCTGATTCGCTGCTTCCGCCCACCGTGTTCCAATGCGCCCAGACTAGCGCCACGTTGAGGTTCCGTCAGCGATAAACCCATGTCCGGAGGCCGCACTACGTCCCCCAGAAAAACCTTTCGATCCGACGATTAGGCCGGGCTTCCGGCTTCTGCCGGGGCCGCTTCCGCCGGGGCCGCTGCTGCTGCAGCGCCGCCCTCGTCTTTGAACTTTTTCTTCTCCACTCCCTGGCTCACAACCACGGCCAAGTCTCTGCCTACCGCGTTCATCACTGTGACCAGGCGCTGTGCCGGTGCATTGATCATGAACAGCAGCTTGGAGTAAAGCTCTTCCTTTGACGGCATGGTAGCCAGCGCCTTGATCTCTTTCATCGAGATCACGCGGCCTTCCAGTACGCCGGACTTAAAGGAAAATTCCGGGTTATCGTCAACGTACTTGCTCAGAGCCTTGGCCAGCGCCACCGGATCGCCGTCGGTATAAGCAATCGACGTGACGCCCTTCAACTCTTTCAGCGCTTCGCCCACCTGCGTACCTTCTGAAGCTCGCTTCGCCAGCGTGTTCTTTACAACTTGATACTTGCCGCCTGCCGTGCGCACTGTCTTGCGCAGCTCAAAATCCTTTGACACCGTGAGCTTGGAGAATGTGCCCACGATCATGCTGCTGGCCTTTTGCAGGTCATGGTTCAGCTTTTCAACCTGTTCTGCTTTTTTTGCTTTTGTGACCGCCATTGTCAGAATCCTTTTCTGCGATGTCCTTGTGGCACAGCCGCCCTCGGCTGTGTCTCCTCACTTGATCCACACCGGCGAGGGCGCCGGTGCCACAAGTGTTATGCCTTGGCCGCTGTCTCAACCGGGGTAGTGTCCACTGAAACTCCCGGCCCCATGGTAGACGAAATATACGCAGCCTTGATGTACTTGCCCTTGGCTGCTGAAGGCTTCGCCTTCACCACGCTCGTGATCACGGCCGTGGCATTCTCCACCAGCTTGTCCGGTGTAAAAGAAATCTTTCCGACCGGCACATGCACCAGCGCTGTCTTGTCCGTGCGGAACTCAACTTTGCCGGCCTTGATTTCTTTCACCGCGTTCGCAATATCGAAAGTCACGGTGCCGGTCTTCGGGTTGGGCATCAAGCCTTTGGGACCAAGCACCTTACCCAGCTTACCGACGGACTTCATCATGTCCGGCGTTGAGATTACGGCGTCAAAATCCGTCCAGCTCTCCTTCTGGATTTTTTCCACCATCTCCTCGCCGCCAACAATGTCGGCTCCGGCAGCTTCAGCTTCGCGGACTTTCTCTCCGCTGGCGATCACCAGCACTTTTTTCGACTTGCCCAGCCCGTGCGGCAGGACCACTGTGCCGCGAACCATCTGATCAGCGTGTTTAGGATCGACGCCGAGGCGAAGCGTAACTTCTACGGTTTCATCAAACTTGGCGAACTTTACTTTTTGGAGCAGCGGCACAGCATCACTCAAAAGATACTGGCGCTTCTCAATTGCTTCGCGCGATTTCGTTATGTTTTTTCCTGCTTTGCGACTCATTTGTTTTCCTTTATCTCCCACCGCTTCGCCATATTTCGGCGGGCCGTGGTACATGCGATTTAACTTACTAACCTACGACTTCTATCCCCATCGACCGCGCCGTGCCCTTCACGCTCTTGATTGCTGATTCGATCGAAGCAGCATTTAGGTCGGGCATCTTCTGCTTGGCGATATCGGCAACCTGCTTCTCCGTGACCTTGCCGACCTTGTCCTTGTTAGGCGCGCCTGAACCTTTGGCGATACCTGCGGCCCGCTTCAGCAGAATGGACGCAGGCGGCGTCTTGGTGATGAATGTGAAGGAACGGTCGGTATAGACCGTGATCACCACCGGAATAATCAGCCCCGCCATCTCTTTGTTATTGGTGCGGGCATTGAACTGTTTGCAGAACTCCATGATGTTGATCTGCGCCTGGCCTAATGCCGGACCGACCGGAGGAGCGGGGGTCGCCTTGCCCGCTTCAATCTGCAACTTAACGGATGTCTGTACTTTTTTTGGTGCCATCTGTGATCTACCTGAATCCTTTATTGGTTCTCTGTGAACCGCAGGCGCCCTCGCCTGCGCTCAAAAATCTATGCCGCAACCTTCTCTACCTGTCCAAACTCAAGCTCCACGGGTGTCGCGCGGCCAAAGATCGTGACCATCACCTTCAGCGTCTCGCGATCTTCATTTACGTCATCAACAATGCCGTTGAAGTTCGCAAATGGCCCATCGGTGATGCGGACAGTTTCGTTCTTTTCAAATTTCACGCGAATCTTGGGTTTGTCTTTACCCACGTTCACGCGATAAATAATCTGGTTGACCTCATCTTCTGTCAGTGGCGTTGGATCGTTTGCCGTGCCGACAAAGCCCGTTACGCGCGGCGTCGATTTCACCACATGCCACACATGATCACCTTCGCCGCCGGTGCGGAAGCCAGTCAGGTCCATCTGCACCAGGACGTAGCCCGGATAGAACATCCGCTCTACGGTATATTTCTTGCCGTTGCGGATCTCCGTTACCGGCTCCGTGGGAATCACGACCTTGCCTATCTTTTCCCCCAGGCCAAAAGCCTGTACGCGCGATTCCAGTGATTCCTTCACCTTGCGCTCAAAGCCCGAATAACTGTGGATGATGTACCACTTCATGTTCGGGTTGGTGTTCTCCGGCGGAGGCGGCTGTTCGCCTTCAGCGGGAGTCGCGTTGATGTTCTGTTCAGTCATGCTTGCCAACTTGGCTTTCCGGTGTTCCCTACCGTATGCGGTGGTGCAACACCCAATTAACTCCGGTCGCGATCACCTGGTCAATCACGAAAAAATAAATGCCAAAGAGAATGACCGTGATGATTACCACTGTGGTAGTGGCCTGAACTTCTTTCCTGTTCGGGAAAGTAACTTTCCGCATCTCATTGCGGACGTCAGTAAGAAAACTCTTCGCACGCGCAGGAAATTGCATCATCCTGTTGCCCTGATCTTCGCGCGCCATCGTTACTGCCTTTGCCATTGCTTCCTTCCTTGCCCCAACCTGTTCGGCCGGCTTTCCAAAATCTGGCAGGGGCGGAGGGATTCGAACCCCCAAGTCCGGTTTTGGAGACCGGCAGTTTAGCCGTTGAGCTTACGCCCCTATTTTTCAAGGGCTCCGCAATCCACTTCGCTTCGCTCAGTGTGCTGCGCCCTCACGCTTTGCTCGCGCTATACGGCGCTCGCTCCGCGTTTCACCCAGCTCGTAGCAGCATCTAAATTGGCTGAATGCCGACGGCTGAGTGCCGATTGCTACTTAACTTCCTTATGCCCTGTGTGCTTGCGGCACCGTTTGCAGAACTTTTTAAACTCAAGCCGACCCGTCGTGGTCTTCTTGTTCTTGGTCGTGGAATAATTCCGCTCTTTGCAATCGCCGCACTGTAACGTAACAATTTCTCTCATAAATACATACCAGCCTTTAGCTCTTAGCTATTGGCTCTTAGCTCGATCTCAAAGAGCGAACAGCATGGCCTAAATTTCTGTTGCTTATTGGTTTCGGTTTCAAATAAAGCAATACCAAATTACTCAATCTGTCTTACTGAATGATCTCGCTGATCGTACCCGCGCCTACCGTCCGTCCACCTTCACGGATGGCAAAGCGCAAGCCCTTTTCCATGGCCACCGGCGTAATCAGCTCGATTTGCAATGAAACGTTGTCCCCCGGCATCACCATCTCCGTGCCGGCCGGCAGCTCAGCCACGCCCGTTACGTCCGTGGTGCGGAAGTAGAACTGCGGACGATAGCCCTTGAAGAACGGAGTGTGACGTCCGCCTTCTTCTTTGTTCAGGACGTAGATCTCAGCCTTGAACTTGGTGTGCGGCGTAATCGATCCGCCCTTGGCCAGAACCATGCCACGCTCAACATCGTCTTTGCCAATGCCGCGCAGCAACAGTCCGGCATTATCGCCAGCCATGCCTTCATCCAACTGCTTCTTGAACATTTCCACGCCTGTGACAACCGTCTTGCGCGTGTCGCGGAAGCCGACGATCTCAACTTCCTCGCCGACCTTCACCTTGCCGCGCTCGATACGGCCGGTAACCACGGTGCCGCGGCCGGAGATGGAGAAGATGTCTTCAATCGGCATCAGGAACGGCTTGTCGATATCGCGCGCCGGCAGCGGAACGTATTTATCGACCGCAGCCATCAGCTCGTCAATCTGCTTTTCCCACTTGGCATCGCCATTCAATGCGTTGAGCGCAGAAAGGCGGATCACCGGAACATCGTCGCCGGGAAACTTGTAGCTCTTCAGCAATTCGCGAACTTCGAGTTCAACGAGATCAAGCAGCTCAGCGTCATCCACGGCATCGCACTTGTTCAATGCCACCACAATGCAGGGCACGCCTACCTGGCGGGCCAAAAGCACGTGCTCACGCGTCTGCGGCATCGGGCCGTCAGTTGCTGCGACTACCAGGATCGCGCCATCCATCTGGGCTGCGCCGGTAATCATGTTCTTGATGTAGTCGGCGTGGCCCGGGCAATCCACGTGGGCGTAATGCCGGTTCGGCGTCTCGTATTCCACGTGCGCCGT
>JBAVLE010000287.1:0-2198 GCA_049688735.1 Candidatus Angelobacter sp.
AGGCCAGCCACGGTCGGCATAATCACGTTGCCCACCCAGTTCGTCAGGTTGAGCAGTCCATTCGCAAGATTCACCTTCAGCCTCCTTTCCGATCAGCCGACCATGGCCTGGATCAGCTTCCAAATTCCCGAAACACTCAAGAAAGCCAGACCGGACGCCACTAGCGGCATGAACGGCCGATGGCGCGCATAGTTGAAGATCGCTCCCGCCACTGCCAGTCCGGCAGCCTCCGGCAGAATCGTTCCGGCCAGGAAATTCCACGCCGAAGTAAGCATGTCCGTCGTCGCAAAAGTTGAGCCGCTGTTCCAGCTCTGCATCAACTGCACCGTGCCGGACACCGACAGAAGAAAGATCCCGCCGATGATTGATCCGAGTGGGCTGTGTCCCTCTGCTGCGTCGAGCGCCGCCTTTAAAATGCAGAACGCGGCGAGTACTGGAATTAGCCGTACGACGACAACGTTCGAAACGAAGCCTGTAAAGCTGGTCTCAACGCTGTTCACCCACGCACTGCTGATGTTCCCGCCCTGGGGCGGCATCGAAATCCCTTGTGCCGCAAACCAGGACAGGAACTGGGGGAGGGTGAGCATGATGACCGACCACAATGCCCAGCGCTGGAATCGGCCTCCGGTCTCGAAATTCACGCCGCCTTCCTGCCGCAAAGCCATTCCCGCCAGCACCATCGTGCAGATGGCTACCGGAACTGCCATATCGAACAGCAGCTTCATCAAGTCGACCAAGATTTGCGGCAACGTCATTGGCTCTAGACTCCGAATGCTTCTTCCTACTGCACGCCGGCTGTGCCTTGCGCGATCCAGAACTCAATCAAACGTGTGAGCCCGGACACCACGAGCAGCCCACCTGCAGTGACGGCCCAGCGCATCGCGCCGCGTCCCTGCGAATACGCCACTACCGCCATGACGACCGCGAGTGCGGCACCCACGGGTGCGATTACATTCCCGACCCAGTTGACGAGGTTCAAAACGGTACCTTCAGGCTGGGCCGCGGTTTGTCCCTGTACCGCTTGACCCGTTGCTGGCTGTTGCCCAAGGTTTTGCGCGTAGGACATCAACGGACAAAGTTGAAGCGAAACAATGGCCAGGAGATAAAGAAGAGCGAATCGCTTCCGCGCCGCTCTCCAACTCGAAAGTTTCATGCGAGGTCCTCTTCTGCGACGCGTTGAATCGATTCCCGCGTTGCAGGTGAGAACATAAGTCGGTTTCAGATTTCGATCAAATGAGGAGCAAGCCAGTCGGTGTGTCAAAAGCAGATTTGGACCGGGCAATGGAGGGCGAGACGATCTGCAGCCCGTCGTGATGTTATGAACATTCGCGGTTTTCAGTGAGACTTATACGAATGGCAATTGAGGTGGCTGCCGCCCAAACGAGATATGAGATGAAAATCTGCCGAAATTTGTTCCATCTCATAAGCCGGATATGAATGACTCGACGGTAATGAATTGAAACCGCCGGAAGTCTTTCGTCTGAGCGGAAGCTGAACGGGCATTCTCCGGTTGCAAGATGATATGAGATGAAAATCTGCCGAAATTTGTTCCATCTTATAACTGACCGTTTTCGACAAACACTAGGTCGTTAATCGCGGGCGGGTGACCTGTTGGACATAGCTCCGCTTGCTCGTATATCTGTTTTCTTCCTGAGGACGGAAGCCAGGACGAGTTCGACAAACCGCCCAACCAGGTCAGTGCGCTGGATATTTGAATTTTTGTCGATTTGAGGAAACTCGTCCCCAGAAAGCATGTCATTAATTTTTTGTGTTTGTTTGGTTCAATTCCTGTTGCAAACGCAAGAGCTGTCGAAGCTGATCCACACTCTCCGAATTGGCTCCTTGTGCGTCCGGGGTGGAGGCTCTGAAACTCGGAACAGATTCAGACGATTGTTCGAGCACAACATAGATGGGTGTGCCGGCTGAAACGCTGACAATGATACGAGCTGTTACGGCGAGCCTTGATATTTGTTCGTCCGAGGCCTGCCCGATATTGTTGCTGACCCGCTCGCGAAGAAGGTCGGATTCGCTCAATGGTTGGTTAAGGCTGCCACGCCCGAGAAGCATGGTCCCCGCTTGGCCTATTCCCGATAACGAACGGACGAGTACATTTTTGCCGGTATTCTTGCCCTCGACCTTGCCTTTAACCGGACTCATCCCGAGATCGGTTGCAGCAGCCTGAATGGGAATAGTGGCTC
>JBAVLE010000288.1:0-4916 GCA_049688735.1 Candidatus Angelobacter sp.
AACCCGAACACCCTGCCAGTTACTTGTTGTTTGGCTGAAGGAACAGAAAGATAAGTCGGCCATGTATAGCCCTGATGCATTCGGCCATAAAACGGTGAGTTAGTTTGTTGCAGGAACCGCTCTTGAGACTGTTACAAGGAAAAGGGTACAGAGGTTCGAATCCCGGTCCCTCCGCCATTCAGTCTGCAGCTCAGAGAATTGTTCTCTGGATCTCGCAGAAATGCCGCATAATGCGGCTTTTTTAGCAACATCCCAACTCTCAATTTGTAACGCGGCAACGCTACGGCCGAATTTTCGGCGGTTTTCTCCAGCACGCAGTTTGGCAGTCCACTTTCCGGTAGCCTTACACGGACCACAAATCGAACGCCCATCGAAAAGCCGAGTGCCTTTGAAGACCCTCGCGTGACAGGAGCTGAATTCCCAAAGCCGACTTCTGCACCTAGAAGATCTTCCGGACTGCCAGTGATCCGGACATATGTTAGCAACCTGCTGTAAGCCAGGAGTCCTCAAGAGAATGACCGCCCCGAAGCCTCAGCCGGTCCCTACCGGCCATCCCTTTTGAGATACCAAGTTTCATCACCAGAGACCTTTGTTGCGGCGTTCCAAAGCGTTGGCCCGATGAGGATATTTAAGTTGCCTTCGTTCCATCTCCTAGTTAGCTAACTGTGGCGGGCAATCTGCCGTCTAACGATAGCACTTGTCACGGAGCGGGAAGGGAGTCACTTGATGGAACGCCTGAATCATTTTTTCAAACTTGCTCTTCGCCAGCTCTGGCGAAATCCGGGATACTCGTTTACAGTGCTCTTCACCCTGGCGCTTGCCATCGGCGCGAACAGCGCGATATTTTCCGTCGTCAACGCCCTTCTTTTGCGGGGTCTTCCTTACGCCAATCCCGACCGAATCGGCGCGATCTATGTCCGGATCGCAGGTTCGGAATCCAGTGACGGAAAGAAAAACGTTGATGGTGAGCAATGGGAGCTGTTGCGCGACAACGTGCCTTCTGTCATGGCCGGGATCTCTGCCCTGCGCACTTCCGGCGTGAATCTTCAATATGGTTCGCGCACGCAATATCTCCATGCCGGACGGGTGTCCGCGCACTATTTCGACGTTCTGGCCCTTCGTCCGTTCGCTGGCCGCAGCTTTTCCGAAGACGAGGACCGTCCGCACGGCCCCAAAGCAGTGATCCTGAGCTATGGCTTGTGGCGCTCAGTCTTTGACAGGAATCCGAAGATCTTAGGCGATACGGTGCTGCTCAAGGGCGAACCCTATACCGTGGTCGGAGTGTTGCCGGACCATGCTATCACTCCTTTGAATGCCGATCTGTACATCGCTATCCAGGCGAACCGCGAGGGAGAAGGCAGGGGGACCAATTTCACTGCAGTCCTTCGCCTGCGGGATGGCGCCACCTGGGAACAGGCGAATGCCGAAATGAACCGCGCCTTCAGCCAATCACAGCAGGTGCAAAGCCGGACAAGAAAGGGCGCCCAGATGACGTACTACTCCGTGCCCTTACAAAAAGCCCAAACCGAGATGCTGGCCCCGCAGTCTCTGGGTTTGATGATAGCGGCAGGATTCATTCTGCTGATCGCGTGCGCCAATCTCGCAGGACTGACCCTGGTTCGCCTGCTGCGCCGTACCGGCGAAATATCCACCCGGCTGGCGCTCGGCGCATCACCATGGCAAATACAGAAGCAACTTTGGAGCGAATGCCTCCCCCTGGCATTGGCCGGCGGCGCCGCCGGAATCGCCGTCGGCTTTGCCGCCCTGCGCGGATTGTTGCTGCTTCTGCCCGAGCACTATCTCCCCGTTGCGGTCCATCTCGATGGCCATGTACTTGTCTTCACCCTGGGCCTTGCGCTGGGCACGAGCATACTTTTCGGTATGCTGCCCGCCTTGGGCGCGAGAAAGATTGACCTGCGCTCATCGATTGCCGGCCGGAGTGTTATCGCTACCGGCGGCATCCGCTCTCGCCAGTTTCTGATCACCGGAGAGGTGGCCTTAACCGTAGTACTGCTTGCTTCTGCCGGATTGATGGTACGTACGCTCGTTCATCTTGAGACGCTTCCTCCCGGTTTCAATCCCAAGGGAATCATCACGGCTAAGGCATCGCTGGACGACGTCCGCTACCAGGACCCTGCGGCTTTTCGAAAACTGCTGCATGAAAGCGTCGCCTCGATGCGAACAATTCCCGGTGTCGAAAATGCCGCCGTCGGATTGGCCCTTCCGTACGAGCGACCCGTCATTAGCGGGGTAACAGTCGACCAGGGCGGCAGCGCGCCGCGCGAGATTTCCACGTACGCGGCATACGTTACACCCGGATACTTCGATACTTTGCAGATCCCTCTGATCGAGGGCAGGGCATTCAGTGATGACGACAATGCCGGCTCGCTCCCTGTAGTCATCATCAACCAGACATTCGCACGAAAATTCTTTCACGGTCTGGACCCGGTCGGACGATACATTTTGCGAGACAACAACAAGAATCTGCTGATCGTGGGCATTGCGGCAGACACGGTTGGCTCGACTGCTGGCGGATTGGATCAGGACACAGCGCCCCTGGCAACAGAGGAAACAATCTATACTCCTGCGGCGCAAATCGATGATGCCCGGTTCCTTTCTGTGGTCCACACCTGGTTTCAGCCAAGTTGGATTGTGCGCGCCACGCACCCAGTGGAAGGTTTAACGGGACAGATGCAACGGGCCCTGGCCGCGGCTGCTCCCAACCTGCCTTTTTCCGGCTTTTACTCCATGAATGACCTCATGGCAGCAACACTTGCTACGCAAAGAATTGAGGTCGCATTGTTGGCGGCCATGGGCGGACTTGCGCTGGTTTTGAGCGCCATCGGAATTTTTGCGCTCGTGGCCAACTTGGTGGTGCAAAAGAGGCGGGAGATGGGCATTCGCATCGCTCTGGGTTCAACCATTCAAAGAGCCATGGTCCACATTGGAAGACCGGGACTGCAAGCCACTGCGCTAGGCTTGATTCTGGGATTCGCCATCTCTGCGGCTACGCTTCGACTTATGCGAAGCGTCCTCTTCGGCGTGGATGTATACGATGCGCCGACGATCGCGCTGGTCGTGGTGACACTTTCCGTCGTAACCGTTTTCGCAATCGCGTTGCCGGCGCTGCGAGTGGCGAGAATAGATCCCGCCAAGACACTGCGCGAAGAATAGAATTCTCCTTCGGCGTGTGAATTGCACCTTCGTGCGCGTTAGGCAATCCCCGAGTCCTTACGGACGAACGCGGATGATCGTCTTTCCTTTGATCCGCTCGGTCCGGTTGAAGGCGGCAACGGCATCGTCGAGTGCAGCCACGTTGCCGATGTTTGTCCGCAGACGACCATTCCGGACCCGCTGGACGAGTTCACTCAATTGGGCGCGATCGGGTAGGACGACGAAGTCGATAGTCAGGCCGCCAGAGGGCCGCGTCTCGGTCGGGCCGGTGACGGTCACCAGCGTTCCTCCGGCGCGAATCACGCCCGCAGACCGCTTCGCGATGTCGCCGCCGATGACATCGAAAACCAAATCGACTTCGCTGACGTTGTCGAGTGCGTCGTTATCGAGGTCGACGAACTGCTGTGCGCCGAAGTCGAGAGCCGTCTGACGGGCGCCAGCGCGCCCGGTGCCGATGACGTAGGCGCCGGCATCACGTGCGAGCTGGCTCGCCATCGAACCGACTACGCCGGCCGCACCGTGCACGAGGACGCTCTGCCCCGCCTGAAGGTGGCCGTGCTCGAACAGCGCCTGCCACGCGGTCAGGCCCGGCATCACGAGGGCTGCGCCCACCGCGAAGTCAACGTCGCCCGGCAGCGGTGTGAGGTTGCGTGCCTCGACAGCTACATACTCCGCAAGCGTGCCGTCGCGATACCAGTCCGTGAGGCCGATCACCCGCTGGCCAATCGACAGCCCCGTCGTGCCATAGCCGAGAGCGGTGACCACTCCGGCCATTTCGTGTCCGGGGATTGAAGGGGTCCGGTCACGGCCGACGCGATCGCTCCAGGTCGAGGGCCACGTCAGCTCATCCCCGGTGAATCCCGACGCATGAATCTGAACAACGACATCATTTATCGCCGCCTGCGGCTCGGGCCGTTCCACCAGCTTCACCCCGGCCGCTCCAGCAGCCTGATCCGTCACTACAATCGCCTTCATCGGTCACCTCCCTGTGTCCAATTCTTGTCTGCGGCCTGGGCGTATCGCGCTCAGTTGAGTTCCTGGGCGAGTCCGATGAGAAGCCCTTCAGGCCCGCGGATGTAGCAGAGCCGATATGAGTCCTGATACCGGACTACGTCGCCCACGAGCTGTGCGCCGCGCTTGCGAAGCCTGCCAAGCGTCTCGTCGATATCGTCCACGGCGAACATGACGCGGAGGTAGCCTAGAGCGTTCACCGGTGCGTTGCGGTGATCCGCGACGACAGGTGGCGTGAGGAAGCGAGAGAGCTCGAGACGGCTGTGGCCGTCTGGCGTGCGCATCATCGCAATCTCGACGCGCTGACCGGCAAGTCCGGTGACACGTCCTGCCCATTCTTCTTCGATCGTGGCCTGCCCTTCGAGCTCAAGGCCGAGGTCTCGAAAAAAATCAATTGTCGCTCCGAGGTCATCGACAACGATTCCCACATTATCCATTCTTTTAAGCGCCATGCATCGAATCTACACAATGGTGCCTAGATGCAACAACGGGGGCTTTGCAGCGCCGAAACACGAGCGGCGCGCAGTTTGCCAACACGCCGGAGCAGCCGTTGATCGCCGCGAATCACGGGCGATCCTGAAGTGATCGTTGGATCAGTACCGGCAAACGAGCTTGTGGGGAGTAGCGAACAGAGTCCGGCGGTTCGTCGGCCAGACCGAAACGATCATGGGCTCCGGTTCCGAATTGACCCACTTCAAAAAGTCAACGGAGGGTTCGAATGACTCTCCCCC
>JBAVLE010000289.1:0-5255 GCA_049688735.1 Candidatus Angelobacter sp.
GGGCGATACCATTGCGCTGTCCGTCACCCCAGAATATCTGAAGGAAGTGGGCCTGCTGAATACCGTCCCGGCGGAGAGCGCTGATACCGGCTACCTGCTTAAGATGGCGCTGGACAAGATTGCTTTCCTGCCCTTCGGGTTACTGATCGATAAGTGGCGCTGGAAAGTTTTCTCCGGTGAAATCACGCCGGAGCAGTACAACAAAGCGTGGTGGGACTTGAAGGCGAAATATCAGGGCGTGGCGCCGCCGGTGGAGCGCAGCGAAGCGGATTTTGATCCGGGGGCGAAGTATCACATTGCGTCGAACACGCCGTATGTGCGCTATTTTCTGGCGCGAATTTTGCAGTTCCAGTTTCATCGCGCGCTGTGCCAGGCGGCGGGAATCCAAGGGCCGCTGCATAGGTGCTCGATTTATAAGAACAAGGCAGCGGGCGAGCGCCTGAACAAAATGCTGAGCATGGGCAAGAGCAAGCCGTGGCCGGACGCGCTGGAAGCCATCAGCGGACAGCGCCAGATGGACGCGACGGCGATTCTGGATTATTTTGCGCCGCTGAAGAAGTGGCTCGACGAGCAGAACCAGGGCGAGAAACCCGGCTGGCAGGGTATGGACACGCCGACAGAGACTGCGCCGAGGCATACGAGTAGGTAGAAAGCGGCTCTTGGCCATTGGCTCTTGGCTTTTGGCTAAAGCAGCAGCAAACTGCATGGTGCTCCTGGGGCAATCCCGGGAGCATTTTTATTTGAAGCAATTAGCAACTAGCAATTGGCCAAATAAAAGCAACCCCCAAACGCAAAACCATACCGCTGATCACGCGGATTAAACGGATTTGCGCGGATAGGAAAGGGCGGCTTTTGGCTCTTAGCTATTGGTAAAACCCAACACCAAAGCAATGGCAGAACCATACCGCTGATTACGCAGATTGAACTGATTTGCGCGGATTTGGGGTTGTGTTTTTGTTTTGTTTCGCTTAAAATTCGCTATCGACAAGGTGGGCTGTGAGCGCGGGGAACTGCGATTAATGGCGACACATGCGATTTGACGACGACGAAAAAATAATGGCGAAAGAAGAGAACGGTAAAGAGAAAATTCTGGCGGCGATTCGGCGTGCGGCGGCGGATCTGGGGAGGGCGCCGTCGCGTGGGGAGATGCGGCGGATTACCGGTGTAAGCCATTATCGCGTGCTGGCTGTGTTTCCGACGCTGCGGGAAGCGGTGCGAGCGGCGGGGCTGGAGCCGAATCCGAAGGGCGAGAAGATCAGCACGGAAGATCTGCTGTCCGACTGGAAGAGGGTGGCGGAGAAGCTGGGAAGAAGGCCGTCGCGGGCGGAGTATGTGCGGGAGGGAAAGTACAGCGCGGGCGCGTTTGTGGGGCGGTTTGGTAGTTGGGGGAACATCTCTACCACAGAGGACACAGAGAAACACAGAGGACTAAAAGGCAGAAAAGCAAAAGCAACAGAAAGAGCTAACCACAAAGGACACAAAGAAACACAAAGGAAGGAGAGATCGGGACATCTGGTAATCGGGACATCAGGTGATCGAAGAGCCGAAGCGTCGCGCGTTCTCTCAGGAGCGGAATTGCACAGCCACAAAAGAAATGAAAGAAGGCAGAACAATGGGGAATCTGTGTTGCGCAACTTTGATCGCGTGCCGGGGGCCCCGGGTGATCGGAAAAACAGTGCGGCTATCAGAGTGCCTCGACGACTAACAAAACCGAAAGAGTGGAAGCAAGAGGAAACCCAAAGGCTATCGCGCGACTTTGATCGCGTGCCGCTGGCGGCGGTGCCGTCGCCGCTGGTGGGGATGCGTCGAGTGACGGAATCGGTGGCGCAGATGGTGGTGAATACGTTGATGGGGAGCGGCTATTGGCCTTTGGCTATTGGTCAAAAGCAAAACCGGGAATTTAACCACCCATTCGACAGGCTCAGGGCAGGCTACGGACACGAAGGAACACAAAGGGAGATCGGCACTGATCTGGGGACGCGGGACTTTGCTGACCGCACGGTCTTCGAACACCGAGGCATCATGAAAGACCGGCCGGTGATGGGGGAGCCGTTTGATCGTCGTCCGATGACGAATGCGCCGGTGAATGAACTGGGAGTGATGGTGCTGTTTGGAATGGTGGCGGCGGGCCTGGGTTTGCAGGTGGAGTCGGTGCAGGGGAAGTTTCCGGACTGTATCGCCAGGCGGCAGGTGGCTCCGGGGAAGTGGCAGTATCTGCGGATTGAGTTTGAATATGAAAGCAAGAATTTCAAGCTGCATGGCCACGATCCGAAGGGGTGCGATGTTATTGTGTGTTGGAAACATAACTGGAAGGAGTGTCCGGACACTATTGAAGTCATTGAGCTCTGCAGGTTGATTGGGTGATAGTTCCCTCACCCGCTTTGCGGGATTCGGGATTTCGCCTGGCGGCTCAGACGCCGCCAAAATGGCTCAAGCTGGAGACATAACTGGAAGGAGTGTCCGACAGAGATAGAGGTGGTGGAACTGTGCAGGCTGGTGGGGATGCAGTAGTTCTCACCCGCTTAGGTGCGGAGAAAAAGATTTGGCCGCGAATGAAACACGAAGAACACGAATTAAGGAAAGCCGGAGGGTCGCCGCAGATTTACGCAGAAAAGCGCAGATTAGACAGAGCAATTGGCAACTACCACTGGCAAAGTCAAAACCGGGGGGTTTAACCGCAGAGGGCGCGAAGAAGAGGCAGATGCGAAGAAAGATCGGGTCAGCTAGCGTTCCCTGTAGCAAGAGATAAACCGGACTGGTGGGTTACACCAGTCCGGTTGGGTCAACATTATTTTGCGAGCCCTGGTACCCGCCAAGAAATTCCGAATGAGAAGCCTGCACCATAAACACTGTTGATCGGCGGACTACCGGTTAATCCGGAAGGAACTTGTTGATTGAATTTTAGATTGCCTGCCAAATAGGACTGTTGTCCCAGATAGGCCCCAGCGGTTAAGAATAGATGGCGGTCGCAAAGGCTCTGAGAGAGCCCGAGCAAATATTCAGGCTTAACACCAGCATCACTGGACTTGGCCGTGATGCCAAAGGTGAAATAGACCGGCTCGTTTGATTTGTTCCACTCGAATAGCCGCGTATTCAAAAATGCCATAGGGCTTATGCGGAATGAAGAGTGGTTGGTTTGAGTGATGATTGTAGTGATCGCAGGTGGCGTAGGAGCGGGCGAGGGCGCTGGTGACGGGGTAGGGGCCGGCAACGGGTTGCCGGAAGGGTCAAACTTCGGAATTCCCAAGCCCGTACCAATATTCTGTTGGCTTAGATGAGCCCAAACGGCACCTATACTAACGATAAATCTTTCCTTACCAAAGTTGATTCTTTTCCCACGAGTGGTAACGGTAGAGTCGTCACCGGATGAACCGGATGGGGACTGCTGTGAGCTCGCATTATCAGGTGAGTTGTCTCCACTGCCGGAGGTGGATGAATCCTTGCTAGAACTAGACTTGGAGGCGCTGGGTTTCGATCCGGACTTTTTGCCCGATTTTTGAGAAGCTGATGGAGAGGCGAGCGCTGGGATGGGATGGGCAATGGCAAGATCAGCAAGATTGAAAGATGCATTCCGGACACGAGCCTGGGACCAACCGGTTGCGACCGGAAGTAATTTAGAGCCGGGGACAGTAGTCCGGGCAGAATTATCCTTGGTCTTGGTGGTATCCGTCTTCGCCGGAGGAGGAGAGATGCAATCGTCGATAGCGGTATTGAACGCCGCCACGCTGATACCGCTAATTGAAGGTTTGATAATGGTGCGGGTCAAAGTCCAATCCACCTGCGTCGGGTCAGCAAAGGGGCCGATCTGAAAGCTAGATACCAGCGAATTAGGATTTACCAGAACCGGTTCCAAAGCCCCGATGCTGCTCGAGAGTACCGGCGAAACTTGGGCATGTAGCGCTTTCATGAAACAAATTGAGCTTGTGATCGCGCCAGCGCCCAAATTGGCGGGAACTGGCGGCTCCGCTGGTGGATTTGAGCGTAGGTTGCCGGCTTGTGCTTGGGTGGAAGTCTTCCCGGCAACATTCTTTAGGTCCAGAGGTTTTTGCAGCGCAAGGAGAGCAGCTGCATCGCGCAAATTCAGTCCAAGCTGGGTATCGAGGAGTTTCTCATTTTCGCGGTTGAGGATTTCCCAAAGTCCGTTCGCGTTGTTTAAAAGGTTGGTGCAATACTGTGGATTGTCTTTTCCATTAGCACTGACCAATTGGTTGCGGATTTCATTGTAAGTGGAGGCAAAATAGCGGTAATTCAGAACCAGGTTGTCGACCCGCTGCCGGACGACATCCGTACAGGCATTGTTCTTGTTGATTTGCTGCTGAATGAGACTTTGTACGTCATTAAGGCGCTCATTAGCGATTTTTAGCTCGTCCGAAGCTTTTTTATATAGATCAAATTCTTTCTGAGCTTGTTCTTGTGGAACTTGCCGGCTTTGCGCATGAGCTGCTTTTTCCTCCTGCTCGGACGCAGACTGATGTCCGGAGTGGGTTTCTTTGGCACGCTCAATGAATGCATGAGATTGGTTCAAAGCTTCCTGCGCCTCGCGATGGAGTGACTCTACATCGGCCGCCGTTTTGGGCGGTAGCACCGCCTTTACCTTTTGCTGGGCATTTTCGAAGTCCTGCATTGCCGTGGCGGTTTTCTGTTCCTCTTTGGACCAGTTTTGCATTTGAATGTCGATTTGGGTTACGGCTTTCGGGGACTCTTTTATTGATGGCCTTTGTGGTTCCGCGCCTTCGACTCGCTCTACAAAAGCCTGCGCTTCCGGCAACTCTGAATCAAAGGTCTTAGCTGAAGTACTTGCACTTGTTTTCGCGTCGCCAGTAGTGCTTGTGCTTGCATCGGTAGACTGCTTGCTTGATCCTCCTCCCAAAGAAGGCACCAGAAGCGCCAAAAATGAACCGATATCGTCATCCTTTAGTACGGTCTCATTGGAAGAGAACTTGTATGTTTCGCGGAACGGATTTTTATTCGTGATCATCACGTTCACCGTATCGCCACGGTCGAGATAAAACGGCTTTTTATTCTGCGGTCGTCTGAGACATTCATCATCCGGGTTGCTGGGGTCGTCGGCTTCGCAGGTGCGCCCGGAACCGGCATCAACAATAATGACTTTGTCCGCAGAACTAGACGGCAAGGAGCAACTGGCAACCGTGGGAGGTGTGATATCGGGTGGCAGAAGTTCCGATTGCAGATTGAGAATAGGAGCCGCGGCGGTTCCACAGGAATCAGGGGCAACAACCAGGATGGATGGGCCC
>JBAVLE010000290.1:0-4857 GCA_049688735.1 Candidatus Angelobacter sp.
AACGTCAATATAGTGAATGCCGCGGTCTTTCAATTTCTGCGACCGTCGCACGTCATCCTTATAGTACGAATTGCCGCCGTCAATAATGATGTCGCCGGACTGGAAGCGCTGGGCCAGCGCGTTTACGGTCTGCTCCGTCGGATCGCCAGCCGGAACCATGATCCATGCAGCGCGAGGCTTGGTGAGCTTGGCCGCAAAGTCGTCGAGTGATGTTGATCCTGTAGCGCCTTCACCAGCCAGCTCATTCACATTCTGCGGACTCAAATCCGAGACTACGCATTGATGTCCGGCGCGCATGAGCCTGCGCACCATGTTGCCACCCATACGGCCCAGCCCAATCATTCCAAGTTGCATCGCTCTCCTTCTTTTTCTGAAATTCCGAACCGGAACGAAGTGCAGGTGAGGAACCCCTATCACTGCGAAATAGTTAGGATCAAAAAACAAAAGCCCGTTTGTGCCTTAAACTGCGTCGATACAACAGCGATCCCTCACCTTCGGTTCGGGATTTCAGGATTTCAAAGCGCTTTCTACAGCCCCACCTAATTTGTCCAATCCCGCATCTACATCCTTCGGTAAATGCACACGCAGCGCACGCCTTTTACGGTCGGCCAACACCTGGAAATCTCCGCGAGCCTGCGCCGCCTTTACGACTCCGAAAGTGTATTTCTGACCGGGCACCGGAATATCGTTCGCATCGTCACAGGTAATCTGCAGAAACACGCCGGTGTTCGGGCCGCCTTTGTAAGCTTGCCCGGTGGAATGAAGGAAACGCGGGCCAAAGCCCAGGCACGTTGCCACATGCTTGCGATCACGCACAGCATGGCGGATTGCCTGCAATGCTTCTTCATGCGCGCTGTTCATCTGAATGTATCCCAGAAGAGCCATGTAGTCGCCCGGGTTGAATTGGCTGAGATGCGCGCGCAGAAAGCCAGTAAGAGAGCGATCAGCGCCGACAAGCTTGTTCAGGTTCGCCGCGTTGCGTTCATCAGTGAATAGCTTGATGTTGCCATCATCAAAGAGCGGCGCTTCTTCAGGCAGCTTACCGGTCTTCTCATACGCTTCTGTCAATTGGCGGGTAACGATCTTGCTGGCTTCGACGTCAGGCTGGTTGAAAGGATTGATTTTCAGAATGGAGCCCGCTACTGCGGTGGCAATTTCCCATCGGAAGAATTCCTGTCCCAGATCGTAAGTATCCGTCAGTTCGATTTCGACAACGGGATGGCCAGCCGCTCTAAGAACGTCCAGTTTTTGTTTTTGGGCTGTGTCAGGCTCATCGGCAAGCCGCAGATGAACAAAGACACGGTCATCGCCGTAAACTTCCGGCGCGCCTAGGGCTTCACGATCCACAGGAACCAGTCCTTTGCCGATCTTGCCAGTACTCTCAGCGATGAGTTGTTCAAGCCAGGCGCCAAGGTCGTGAATTCCCGGCGACGTAATGAAGGTGACTTTGTTTCGGCCAAGATTTCCCATCGTTCCCAGAATTGCGCCCAGAACTGCGCCGGGATTCTGGTCGGCGGGGACGTCCGGCTTGCAGGCCTGAACCATTTCATGGGTGCGCTGAAGGAATTTGCTGAGATCAAGTCCTATGATGGCGGCAGGAACCATGCCAAAGTTGGAAAGGGCAGAGTAGCGTCCGCCAATGCTGGCAACCCCGAAGAAGATTTTGCGGAAGTGGTCGCGCTCCGCCACCTGCTGCATCTTGGAACCCGGGTCGGTAATGGCGATGAAATGGTCGCCCGCCGTGTCCTTGCCGACTGTTTGCTGCATTCGCTCAAAAAAATATTGCTTGAAGATATTTGGCTCCAGCGTGCTGCCGGACTTGCTGGCCACGATGCACAGCGTCCGCGCCAGATCGACCTGGCTCTCAATCCATTTGATCTGCGCTGGATCGGTGGAATCCAGAACATGCAACTCAGGATGTCGCGGCTGCTTGCCGTAAGTGACCTTCAATACTTCAGGACACAGGCTGGAACCGCCCATGCCCAGCAATAACGCGTGGGTAAAGCCTGCTTGAGCTGCGTCTGTGGCCGCGTCATTCAACAGCTTCAAGTGCGCAAGCTGGTCTTCAACAATCGGCAGCCAGCCGACCCACTTATTTTCATCTTCGCCGGTCCAGAGCGTAGGATCTCCGCGCCACAGCCGCGCCATCTTGTTGTTCGTCTGCCAGTCTTTGAGCGCGGACTGTACCGCCTGGCTGAGCGGCGCGGAGAACTCCCAGCGTGGCAACTGGATGCTTGTTTTGGTGGTCACTGCCGGGCTCTCTTTTGCTCCACAACCTGGTGGAGCTGAGCGAATGCATCGTCAAAAAGCTTGATGGCATCGTCAAGCAGCTTGCCGGTGACTTGCTTCATGGAGATCCCTGCTTTTTCCAAGTCAGACATGGTCTTGTCGGCTGCGGCTAAATCGGTATCGAGCGTGCGCCGTAAGACGCCGTGATCGCGGAAGGCGTCCATGGTGGCCGGCGGGATGGTGTTTACCGTGTCCGGGCCGATCAGCTCTTCAATGTAAAGCACGTCGCGATATTTTGGGTTCTTGGTGCTGGTGCTGGCCCAGAGCAGCCGCTGGGTTTGTGCGCCGCGAGCAGCCAGAGCTTTCCAGCGCGGACTCTCGATCATCTTTTGGTAATAGCGATAGGCCTGCTTGGCGTTGGCGATCGCTACCTTGCCGCGCAACGATTCGAGGACCTGTGCGTCTTCTGCCTTCGCAGTTTTGAGACGCTCGTCAATTGTGGAATCCACCAAAGTATCAATGCGGCTGACAAAGAAACTGGCTACGCTGGCGATGCCGCTAATGTCCTTGCCCGCTTTGAGCGCGGCTTCCAACCCATCAAGGTAAGCTTCAGCCACGGCAATGTAAGCTTCCTGAGCGAAGAGCAGAGTGATGTTGATGTTCAGGCCTTCATTAATGAGCTGGCGCACCGGCTCTACGCCTTCAGGCGTGCCGGGAACTTTAATCATGATATTGGGACGATTGACGGCCTTCCACAAGCGGCGCGCCTCTTCGATGGTGCCCTGCGTGTCAAGCGCCAGCGTGGGCGAGACTTCAAGGCTCACGTAGCCGTCGCGGCGGTTGGTGGACTTGTAAACGGGCAGGAGCTTGTCGGCAGAGTCTTGAATGTCACGCACCACGATGCGCTCGTAAATCTGGCCCGTAGGGACACCCTGCTTGCCGAGTTCGGTAAGAATATCCGTGTAGTCATTGCTGGCGATGGCTTTTTCAAAGATTGACGGATTGGAGGTAATTCCGCGCAGGCCGTCCTGGTCAATCAACTTCTGCAAGTCGCCATTAAGGATAATGTTACGGCGGATGTAGTCCAGCCAGACGGATTGACCATATTTTTGCAGACCCAGCAGCGCGTTTTGCGTGCCGATGGTTTGGGTTTTCTCGGGGGTAGTAACGGGGTTCATGAAATCTTCTCCTTGGCGATTGAGCGGAGCGAGTAGCGCTGCTCAATCGAGTGAATCTTTTCCAAACGGCGGCGATGCCGCTCCTCACCGGTAAAACAGGCGTTCATGAATGTGATGCATAAATCCTTGGCCAGTTCCGTGCCGATGACGCGCGATCCTAAGACCAGGACGTTCATGTCGTCATGCTCGACGCCCTGATGCGCGGAATATCCGTCATGGCACAGCCCGGCGCGAACACCGGGAATCTTGTTTGCCGCCACCGATGCGCCTACGCCGCTGCCGCAGATTAGGATGCCGCGCTCTGATTTGCCCTTAAGCACGCCATTCGCAACCGCCTCGGCATAATCAGGATAATCCACCGGCGCGGTGCTGTCAGTGCCGACGTCGAGGAGTTCATGGCCGCATTGGCGCAAGTAATCGATCAGCGTGGTTTTCAGGGCGAAGCCGGCATGATCGGAGCCTATTGTTATTTTCATTTGTTATTGTCTTCGGGCCGCGAATCAACGCGAATGAACACGAATAAAAATTCAATTCGCGAAATTCGTGTTGATTCGCGGCTAACTTAACGCTTCCCCAACATCTCGCGGGCTGCCGTTACTACAGCGTCCGGCGTGAAGCCAAACCTCTTCAGCAACTCTTTGAGCGGGGCTGAAGCGCCGAAGGTTCGCATTCCAATGCTCTTTCCCTCAGGGCCCACATATTGTGACCAGCCGAACGTTGAAGCCTGTTCCACAGAGATACGCGCAGACACACTTTGCGGCAATACGCTCTCGCGATATTCGAAGGATTGCTTTTCAAATATTTCCCATGAAGGCATGCTGACCACACGCGCCTTCCGGCCTTCTGCTTTCAAGGTTTCATACACTGAGAGGCAAAGAGAAACTTCGCTTCCAGTGGCCATAAGGATCAGCTCAGGCTTTCCGTCCGGCGCATCGGCCAGGATGTACGCGCCCTTTGCCACACCTGCTGCAGAAGCGTACTTGCTGCGGTCGATGGTGGGCAGCGGTTGGCGAGAAAGCACCAGCGCAGCCGGTTCATGCCGAAGCTGCATGATCACGCGCCAAGCTTCCGTGACTTCATTGGCATCTGCGGGACGCAGAGTAATAAATCCGTGCAGCGCTCGGAGTGATGCAAGCTGCTCAATCGGCTGATGCGTGGGACCATCCTCGCCCACTCCGATAGAGTCATGAGTGAACACGTAGATGACAGGAATTTCCATGATCGCAGCAAGGCGCATAGGCGGACGCGAATAATCACTGAAGATCAGGAACCCGGAGCCGTAAGGACGGATTTTGCTCAGTGACAGTCCGTTCAGAATCGAGCACATGGCGTGTTCGCGAATGCCGAAGTGAAAGTTCCGTCCGCCATAGCTGCCGGCTTCAAAGTCACCTGCTCCCTCAAAGGTGAGGTGCGTTTTGGTTGAGGGCGAAAGATCGGCTGATCCACCCAT
>JBAVLE010000291.1:0-21067 GCA_049688735.1 Candidatus Angelobacter sp.
CAAAAATATCGGGAAGTGTTTGGGCCGGATTATTTTCGCTTTCAGGTAAAGGGTGTCACATTCCTGGTAATCGATTCTCAGTTGCTGGGTGACTTTGACAACTTTGAAGCGCAATCTCCCCAGCCGATGCCGCCACAGACTGAAGCAGAATCGCAGAAAATGCTTTCGTGGCTTTCGCGCCAGGGGACTGGCGGAAATGTAAACGATCACGGCAACCGCCATCACTGGTGGAATCTGGGTTCGCAGAGAAGTAGTTCTCAGCGAAACCAAAATGATGCTCGCCAGCAGAATCAATCCGACGCAGATGATCGACAAAATGACAGCAGCGACGACCGGCGCACCGGAAACATCGTGATTGGCATCCAGCACATTCCGGCAGAACGCTCGAGTGCGCTTCCCGACAGCAAGCCCTATTGGGTCGTCAATGAGCCTTATCGCTCACGCGAATTAGATCTGCTGCACCGAATCGGCATCCGGCACATGCTTGTGGGCCATTGGCATGTGGGAAATGTTTTTGAACGCGATGGCATCACATGGCATGTCGCCCCAAGCACCAGCAGGTTACTTCCATGGAGCAGCCCGCTTGGGTTTGCCATGCATACGATCAGTCCCAATGGCGATGTGAAGACGGAGTTTGTCTCAATCAACTCGGAACCCTAGTGCTCCGCAGCTTAGCTCGGCGGCCCAGCCAGCTGATCTACATGCGGCGACTGTCCTCCCAGCCACTCCGGATGGTGCGCCGTAGAATCGAAGTGCGCTGAAGTTTTGAACAGTTCGAACTCGCCTTGTGCTGCCGCTTTTTCTGTCTTGGCCAGCAGCGCCGCTACTTCTTGCTTGCTCATGGGCTTGAAAGTTTTGGCAGCTTCCAATGCCTGCTGCAAAATTTCCTGGCTATCGATGCCCGTAATCACCACTGAAGTGGGCAGGTTCAGCGTATAGTGCAGGCATTCCATCGGTTTCACGACGCCGCTCTTCAGAATGATCTGGTCGCCCATGGATTTCATTCCAAGCACCCCGATCTTCTGCTCCACCAGCTTGGGCAGAACCAGTTTGCCAAAGCTGCGGAAGTGCGCGTCCATTACGTTGAGTGGCATTTGCACTGTATCGAAATGGAAGTTGTGCTTGGCCGCGACTTCCAGCATGTAAAGATGGATATGCGGATCTTTGTGCCCGGTGAATCCGATGTACCGCACCTTGCCGGCCTTCTTGGCCTCCAGCACAGCTTCTTGTGCGCCGTTTTCCGCGAAGATCCGGTCTGGATCGTCAAACCGGATAATCTCGTGATGCTGGATTAGGTCAAGATGATCGGTCTGCAGGCGCTGCAATGACTCGTTGATCTGCTTGGTCGCTTCTTCTTTCGTGCGGCCATCGAGCTTCGTCATGAGGAAAACTTTTTGGCGGTAGCCATCCTTCAGTGCTTTGCCCATGCGGACTTCGCTCTGACCCTTGTTGTAGTCCCATGAGTTGTCCATGAAGTTAATTCCGCCATCAATCGCCGCACGGATCAGCTTGATGCTGTCATCCTCGCTGAGCTTTGGCTGTCCGATGTGGAAGCCACCCATGCCGATGGCGGAAACGCGCTCGCCTGTCTGCCCCAGTGCGCGATAGATCATCGAGCCTCCTTCTTTGTTTCCCCCTGAACTCGATTGCATGCTTTGGGCAAAATTGCTGGCAATCGCGCGCGAGCTCCGCGCCGCAATCCCTGCCAACGCAACGCCTCTCAGAAACTCTCTGCGATGCATAACGGCTTTCATCTCCTGATTTTCAAGCTATGCGGCCAGCAGATCTTCATAGCCGCGAGCAGCGATTTCCTCCTGGCTGATGGGGACGCTTACCGGCCACGGCTCATCCACGCCCATGAGCGTCAGTGCGCTGCCAAGGAGCGCCATATTCTTGCTGAAGTTGATCATCTCATTCATTCGTTGCTGCGGTTCTTCCACGCTCCAGAAGTTGTGCATCACGGGAGAAACGCCCGCGAGAAAACCGGCAATCGCGGCCGTGCCCAGCTTTGGTTTTACGCCCAGCAGTATGCTCGTGCCGCCGGCAATCAACACAACGCCGGTTGCTGCCACAACCGCTTCTGCCATGGGTACATTCTTTGAGCCTGCATACTGCCCAAGTTGCTTGCGCTCTTTGAGGTGATGGATGCCGTTATAAAGAAAAAATCCGCCAAATACCAGGCGGCCAATGAGAAATGCTGCCTTCATGAGACTTGCCTCCGTTCATTGAATTGACCATGATTAGGATTCGGTCTCTTACAGATGGGTGGCCACAGGGAGCAGGAAGTTAGCTCTTCAAAAACGGCTTTCACGCGTAAGCAGATCTTGCGAGCTGCTCAATTCCGGGCTGCTTCACTTTGCCGCGGTTTTACTTATCTTTTCGCTGGCTTGTAAGGCGCAGGCATTTCCTTATTGAGTTGGTTGATCATGTCTCGAACGGTGCGGGCGTGCTCTCCATTCGGTGCAAGTTCCAGATATTTATTCAGCGCTTCCGTTGTTCCTGGCGGCACCGCATACTTCGCGCGCTGCACCTGCCCTTGGCCAAAGAGAATTGAGCCTTTGATGTAGTATGCGTCCGCTAGCGTGGGATCGGATGCAATCGCATGGTCGCACGCCGCCACCGCTTCCTGGCTGCGCTTTAAGTTGTAATAGGTCGCACACAGATTGAAGTAGGGCATCGCTGGATACGCGGACAACTCCGCCGCCTGAGAAAAAATCGCAATCGCTTCATCATATTTCTTGAGCTTTACCAGCAGATTGCCTTCAGAGTTCAGCATTTGTCCCAGCCCGACTTTTGTGCGTGCATCGGGCTGCGCCTCCAGCGTTTTCTCTGCCGCTGCCACGCCTTTTTGATAGGACTCAAGAGCATTCTGCGGCTTGTCCATCGCCACATAAATGCCGCCCATCACCTGGTAAGGTCCCCACTGCGCCGGATCTTCCGCGATGGCCAAATTGCACTTCTCAATCGCGGGCTCATATTTGCCTGCGTTCGTCAACGCGTTGCATGCCCGGTATTTTGCCATAAAAGGATGTGGATAGACTGCCGCCGCTTTTTCATAAAGGACCACGGCTTCATCCACTTTTTCCATGCGATCGTAACAATCAGCCTCCGCCAGCAACATGTCTCCAATGGTTGTTAGCGCGCGATCAGAGTCAGAAGGGTTCTTCAATATTTTTTGCGCGACTTCCACTCCCCTGGCAAAGCTCTGTGCCGCTTCCGGGTATTGCATCTGCCTGGATTGAAGGGTTCCCAGGTTCTGGTAGAACTCCCAGCGGTTGGGATCCAGTGCGATCAGCTGCTTGACCAGGCTGATTGCGTTCAGCCAGTCCTCAATTCCCACTGCTGTGTGGTATTGCACCATCACCTTATTGATCTTGGCGGCACGAGCATTTTCCCGCCGGATCAACTCCAGTTGTTCTTTTGTTCTCTTTGCTCCGGCCAGGTTGGTGCCTTCGCCCGCTGACATCGGTCCTTCAAGGGTGGACAAATCCACATTCAGAATATTTTGGGAACTCGGGTCATTGTTGTCGCCAATGGTTTTTCTGCCGGAATAAACGTGGCTGCCATCCGGAGCCGTTATCTCAATCTGGTAGACTCCAAAGTCCACGCCGACCATGATGAAAGCCCCTATCTTGTCAGTCCGCACTTTATAGATACGGCCCGTTCCCTCCACCATGGCGGGTGATTCCGACCTGGAGCCATCTCCTCCGCGCATGTTTCTATCGACTATTCCTATCTTCTGATAGGTAACTTGCGCGCCCACCATGGGCTTGCCTTCACGGTCCAATATCTGTCCCGAAACAGTCGCCATCGATAGCATGAAAAGAAAAAGGCAACAGCTCGTCATGGGGCCCTCCGGGAAGATTTATTCATTATGCGCCCGTTCATCGCGGTAAATGACACCAGAAACGGACAGAATGTTCCCTCGCTGAATATTTCAGGCGCTCCGCTTGTCTGGCTCTAACCGTGGCTACTGAAGTAGTTCATTCCTCATGTAACATGACACTCTGAGGAGATACCCGATGAAGCGCATAGGGCCATGCCTTCTGCTGATCGTCTTTACCCTCACTGCTTTGGCTCTTCCGCCCCGGCGCCACAAACCAAGTCAGCAGTCGCCGGCGGAGTTTGATTATTACGTCCTGTCGCTCTCATGGACTCCCAGTTTTTGCGCCAGCCACTCCGCTGATGAATCGGCTGAATGCAAGGTCGGCAATCACACAGCATTTGTGCTGCACGGACTCTGGCCTCAGGCGCAAAGCGGCCCGCCTCCCATGGAATGTGTTCCGGCGCGTCCGGTTGCCAAATCGATTGTGGACAGAATGGTGCGCTTTTACCCTGACCGTAGCCTGGTCCAGCATGAATGGGAGAAGCACGGCACTTGCAGCAATCTTTCTTCAGCCGACTATTTCAACCGCGTGGAACAGGCATTTACAGCGATGAAAGTGCCTTCCCAATTCAGCAGCCTGAATCATGACCAGCAATTTGACGTCAGGCAAATAGAGCAAAGCTTTGCCGCCGCCAACAATGCTTCCGCAAACTCTTTCCGTATCTCCTGCCATGCAGGAGAAATGGTTAGCGTGGAAGCCTGCCTAAATAAAGATCTCAAATACCAGGCGTGCCGCGCCAGCGTGCGCGAATGTCCTGCAAATAATGTGCTGTTGCGTGCGCCAAGGTAGAAATCATTCCACCCAGTCAAATGTTTTCGTTACAGCTTTCTTCCATTGCTTGTACATCTGTTCGCGGCGCGTTGGCTCCATTGCCGGTCTCCATGCCTTCTCTACTGACCACTGTCTGCACAGCGCGTCCACGCTGCTGAAGAATCCCACGGCCAGCCCTGCTGCATAAGCCGCGCCCAGGCTTGTCGTCTCTTTTGTAAATGGCAAGACCACTGGCCGCTCCAGTGTGTCAGCCTGAAATTGCATGAGCAGATCATTGCTCACCATGCCGCCGTCCACGCGCAATTCTTGCAGGCGTATGCCGGAATCCTGCTCCATTGCCTCCACCACTTCGCGCGTTTGAAACGCGACAGCTTCCAGCACCGCCCGCGCCAGGTGTCCCTTATTGGCATAGCGCGTCAGGCCCACAATCGCGCCACGCGCATTCTCTTTCCAATACGGCGCATATAGCCCGGAAAATGCCGGGACCATATACACGCCGCCATTGTCTTGCACCGTAAGAGCCAACTCCTCGACTTCCGCGCTGGTCTTGATCAATCCGAGATTGTCGCGCAGCCATTGCACCAGTGCGCCGGCAATGGCGACGCTGCCTTCCAGCGCATAGTTCGCAGGCTGCTTCCCTAACTTGTAAGCGACGGTTGTCAGCAGTCCGTGTTTCGACTCCGTCGGCTTCGCGCCCGTATTCATCAGCAGAAAACAGCCCGTGCCGTAAGTGTTCTTGGCTTCGCCGCTGCTGAAACACGTTTGCCCCACCAACGCGGCCTGCTGGTCACCCAGGATCCCCGCGATTGGCACACCTTTCAATGGCCCTTGCGCAACGCGGCCATACACTTCACTGCTGGATCGAATCTCTGGCAGGACTTGGCGCGGGATGGAAAACGCGAGCGACAGCTCGTCATCCCATTCCAGCGTTTTCAAGTTCATCAATTGCGTGCGGCTGGCGTTCGTCACGTCGGTAGCATGCAGGCCGTTATTCTCTGCGCCGGTCAGCTTCCACAACAGAAATGAATCAATATTGCCAAACAGCAGCTCCCCTGCGTCAGCCTGACGCCTCGTTCCGGCAATCTTTTCAAACAGCCAGCGCAGTTTGAGCGCGGTGAAGTATGTCGAAAGCGGCAATCCTGTGCGGCTGCGAAAAAACGCTTCGCCCGGCTCTTTTGCAAACTTGCTCACTTCTTCTGCCACGCGCATGTCCTGCCACACGATTGCATTGTGCAGCGGCTTGCCTGTTTTCTTGTTCCACAGCACCGTGGTCTCACGCTGGTTCGTGATCCCAATCGCCGCCAGATCGCCGGCCTTCAGCCGAGCTTGCGCCATCGCCTCAGCCATTACTTCCTGTGTGCGCGCCCAGATTTCTTCCGCATCGTGCTCTACCCATCCTGGTTGCGGATAAATTTGCCTGTGCTCTTTCTGCGCGCAGGCCACAACCTTTCCCGCGGCGTCGAACACAATAAAGCGCGTGCTCGTGGTTCCCTGATCAATGGCGCCAATGTATTTGCTCATAAGCGATTAAGAGAATTCCAGAATATTTCCCCTTGAGCTGCAATTGTCAATTTTGGCACTTTGGCAATTGCCTGACAGATTCCTGCGTCGTCAAGCTTACGCGTATCATCTACTCCGGTACACTTCTATTGCCACAGGAGAGCCATGTCCGATAAACCGCAGTCTTATGCCAGCCACGCCAAGTTCGATGCGCCTTTCCACTTTTTTGTGCTGCCCGTTCTGCTGATCAACATTTTCGTTGTCGGGTATCTCTTGCTGCGCCGTCCTGGCATCGGCGGCGCATGGGTCCTGCTGGTTTCCATTGCATTGCTCGTTCTTGCCGGCCGACTGCGCAGTTGGGCCACCCACCTGCAAGACCGCGTGATTCGAGTGGAAGAGCGCATCCGTCTCGCGGCCATTCTGCCGGAGCCCTTGCGCCTGCGTATCGCGGAACTGTCCGATTCTCAAATCGTCGGATTGCGCTTTGCCTCGGACGCCGAACTGCCTGCTCTCTTCCAGCGTACGCTCGACGAAAAGCTCAGCCGTTCTGACATCAAGAAGGCCATTACAGATTGGCGACCGGATTATTCCAGGGTATGAGGAGCCAGGAAACTCGGTGCGCCGAAATCAATCCCTTCTTTAGACAAGATTTTCAATCAGCGTTTATCTGCGTAAATCTGCGGCGAATGCCTTTGCTGTCCATGCGAAAATGCCGCCCCACCCCCCGCTCATATACAATTTCCGTTCTCGTTCACAGGAGCCTCTGCATGCGCCGCGTTCTGTTCATTGCCCTTATCTGCCTGATCACACTGCTGCCTCTTTCCGCCGCCAGCCCCGATGACGACGCTCTCTTCGGCTTTACCTCCGCCACGTCGCACACAGAGCGAGATTGGGAAAACAAGTTTCGCGCCATCCCCGATCCCAAACTCATGAAAGATTACATGCAGCGGCTGAGCGCGCGTCCTCACCACGTGGGTTCGCCCTATGACAAGCAGAATGCGGAATGGATTCTCTCGCAATTCAAATCCTGGGGACTTGACGCTCAGATTGAGCAATTTGATGTTCTTTTTCCCACGCCTAAAGAGCGCGTGCTGGAATTGACGGAGCCAACGCGTTACACCGCCAAGCTGCAGGAGCCGCCCGTTCCCGGCGATCCCACATCGAACCAGCAGAGCGAGCAACTGCCAACCTATAACGCTTACTCAATTGACGGTGATGTGACCGGCAAGCTGGTCTACGTCAACTATGGCCTGCAACGAGATTATGAAGAACTCGACCGACTTGGCGTTTCAGTAAAAGGCGCAATCGTGATTGCGCGCTATGGCAATTCATGGCGTGGCATTAAGCCGAAGATCGCGGCTGAGCATGGCGCAATTGGCTGCATTATTTATTCCGATCCACGCGACGACGGCTACTTTCAGGATGACGTTTTCCCTGAAGGGCCCATGCGTAATGAAAATGGCGTGCAGCGTGGCAGCGTCATGGATATGCCCACGTATCCCGGCGATCCCACCACGCCCGGAGTGGGATCCAAGGGCGATGTAAAGCGCCTGCCGCTCAAAGAAATCACCACACTTACCAAAATTCCCACGCTGCCGATTTCTTATGGCGACGCCAAGCCGCTTCTCGCCGCGCTGAAAGGGCCGGTTGCGCCGGAAAGTTTTCACGGCGCGCTTCCACTCACCTATCACGTGGGTCCCGGCCCGGCCAAAGTCCACCTGAATGTCGCATTCAACTGGGACATCAAGCCCGTGTATGACGTGGTCTTTAAGATTCCCGGCTCGGAATCGCCCGACCAATGGATTGTGCGCGGCAATCATCACGATGCCTGGGTGAACGGTGCGGAAGATCCCATTTCCGGCCAGATCGCACTGCTTGAGGAAGCACGCGCCATGGGAGAACTGCTCAAGCAGGGTTGGAAGCCTAAGCGCACGATTGTCTATTGCGCATGGGATGGCGAAGAGCCCATGCTGCTCGGGTCCACCGAATGGGCTGAGTACCACGGCGACGAACTCAAGCAGCACGCCGCTCTTTATATCAACACCGACGGTAACGGCCGCGGCTTTCTTGGCGTGGAAGGTTCGCACTCGCTGGAAAAATTCGTGAATACCGTTGCCCATGACGTTACCGATCCGGAGAAGAATATTTCCGTGTGGAAGCGCGATCAGGCTGCTCGGCTGACGCAGGGCCGTCCGGAAGACCGCAAAGACGCGCGCACGCGTCCCGATCTTCGCATCGGCGCGCTTGGCTCTGGCAGCGACTACACCACGTTTATCGACCATCTTGGCATTGCGTCACTCAATGTTGCATTTGGCGGCGAGGATGATGGCGGAATCTACCACTCCATCTACGACGATTTTTATTGGTTTACCCATTTTTCTGACAAGGACTTTGTCTACGTACGCGCTCTTTCCCAGACCGTTGGTACCATGGTGCTGCGCTTTGCGGATGCCGATGTGCTTCCTTATGACTTCGCCGACTTTGCCGATACCATCCACAAATACAATGACGAACTCAAGAAGCTGCTTAAAGACAAGCAGGAACAAATTCACGATCGCAACCAGGACATAGATGATGGCGTGTATAGCGCCGTTTCCGATCCGCGCCGCCCGACAATCGCGCCACCGAAAGAAGAAGTTCCGCCGTTCTTGAACTTTGCTCCGCTCGATAACGCGCAAAACGCTCTTGATCGCAGCGCGCAACGCTATTCCACGGCGCTGAAGTCATTCAACAGCGCGGCCGGCTCACAGCAATTGCAGGCGCTCAACGCCAAATTGGTTCAGTCCGAGCGCAAACTGACCAACCCTGACGGGCTGCCACGCCGTCCATGGTTTAAACACCTGATCTACGCGCCAGGTTTCTATACCGGCTACGGCGCAAAGACCCTGCCCGGCGTGCGTGAAGGCATTGAAGAAAAACGCTATCAGGAAGCAGAGAAAGAAATCGTCCGGGTAGCAAAAGCATTGCAGGATTACGCGGATGCAATTGACTCCGCCGCGGCAGATCGGGAGAAGGCCGCACACTAAAAACGTTCGCCACAAGGAGAACTCGGCATGTTGACGTTGAAGAGGTTGTCATCAGTCATGTTATGCGCAGCGATAGCTGCGCTGGCCGGTTGCGGCGGCTCTCCTAAATGCGGGCCGGTGGGCTTGAATGTGACCCCCGCAACGACGACTGTAGATCATAACGCTGCGTCACCTGCGAACAGCCAGAAATTGAGCGCCACATTCCAATTCAGCGGCAATCCCGGATGTCCGGGCGTTACGGCAGCTCTGGTGAATTCGAACTGGACGGTCAGTGATCCGTCAGTGCATCTCTCAGCGCAGCAGGCCACGCACGTCATAGCTACTTGCACAGCCGCAGTCGCAGCTCCCGTAACAATTACAGCCACTCCCGTAAGCGGTGAGATGTTTACAGGGCGCGCTTCGCTGACCTGCAACTAGACCGGTATCCTTGGGCTCAAAACCTACGCTACGGCCACCTGCCGGATGATTTTCGGCTACGCGGCATAATCAATGACTGCCTGAATTTTCTTGCTTGCTGCTCGGCCTTGATCTGGATCGACATCCAGAACGGGGCCGGGCATTTTTCAGCGCTGCTTATTTAGATCGATCTTCGGTATTGCGAGATCGTAAGCAATGGGGTTCGGTTGTAAGTTGAATGCTTCTCGCCGCCACCCGGCGTGCAATCGGCTCGCTTCGCAGGCTGTCAATGAAGCAATGCAATATTTCATTTTCAAGTCTGAGCCCCGCTTCCAATCCCAGACCGTGGCCCCAGTCCCACATCTTGGCAGTGAAAGAAATTGCCGCGTATAATCGATTTTAAGTGAAACAAGAAAATCTGCTGCCACTTCCTCCCGGACGTACCTTAGTCTTTGAAAGAAGCGAAACTGATATTGAGGGGTAGCTTTGTGTGTTCTGCCTGCCGGAAAGATTTTCACACGTCAGATCCGGCGGAAGGCATGGAACAATTTAATCTGCACAAGTGTCAACCCAAAAGAAAGCGGTCGAATGGATAGCTTTGATAAATACGACGAGATCGATTACACGGGAAAGTCAGATCCTGATATCTGGG
Source organism: Candidatus Angelobacter sp. (assembly GCA_049688735.1). Taxonomy (GTDB): domain Bacteria; phylum Acidobacteriota; class Terriglobia; order Terriglobales; family Acidobacteriaceae; genus Angelobacter. Next base: position 10,233 of record JBAVLE010000291.1, read on the forward strand.
AAACACACCTGGAGTTTTTCCTGTTTAAGCAGACCGCCTTGCAGCGCTACGCTGAAATAAAGCGGCTCCATCCGGAGGCGGCAAAAAAGACTGCAGTGCGTCCGTTTTTCAGACCGAAGGGTGAGATAGAGATTCATCCGGACATGATCAAGGATTTAGCTTCCGTGGACCTTGAAGCGGCTAAGGGGGTCTGGCAGTTTGAATACTGGCTTCCATCAACGGAAAAGCAGGCCGCTGATTACGAAGGCCAGATGTCGGCGAACGACCCGGGCGGCTGGACTACACACCGTGGCCGGGCAAAGCGACAGATGGACAACGGGCCGGAGTAGCCCTAATTGCCTACCGGTAACAGCCTGCAGCCATTCTTGAGGCGCTCCTCTCCGGGATCAATAGAAAAAGGCCGACGCAGAATTCGCGCCGGCCTGTTTGAGGGTTGATGTTTGCTTACTGGACGATATAAACGTGTCCTTGTCCCGTAGATCCCGTACCTGGAGGCCCGTTCCTGCGGATGGTGCCTCTCTGCCGGGTCTGCGTTGGAATGATCACCGAAGGATCATCGCCCAGGGCCATGATCGCCGTGGGATCTGTAAGACTGCTGAACGCCATCGCAGTCACCGCACCAAGGGGCGCGCTGCTGCTCAAAAGCGGATCAATCGCGCCATCCGTTACCCACACGATTTGGGAGTTGCAGATGAAGTCATACTGGTCGACTTCAGGGAGTTCACCCAGACCTCCTGTGACGCCTCCGTCCGGCGTAACGCCGTCCGCAGTCAATCCCAGAGTACCGATGTAGAATGCCGGAGTTGTCGCCGGATCTGCCGGAACAGTGGATGAGAGCTTTACACCCGCAGGCGGCAGGCAGGCTGGCCTTGAGCCGGTTGGGCCCACGGTAAACCCTCCCGGATTCTCCGCAATGATTTGCGGAGCCTGGAGACGAGCAATGGCGCGTTTTACCGGTGAGGCTGAGCCTTGTACCATGCTGGGGGAAGCCCGAAGCAGGTTCGTCACCACACCCTTCTTGATGAACTGGCCCGCGATCTGCGGCGGTCCCAGTTCGGACAAGTAGAGATCGTTCCCGTTAAAGGCCATGCTGATCACGCCAATGCCATTGAAGAGCCGAGCAATCTGAATCGCCGCGGAAGGAGCAGTCGCAGGATTGGTGATCTTCGCCAGGTTCCCAGCATCGGAATATCCGATGTAGAGAGCCCCATCGTTGGAAGGACCGGTTGGCAAGGCCACGGTTTCAATGAAGGTACCGCGGCTGGCGCCGTTAAGGATTCCGGTCGGGTTGAGTGTCCCACCAGTAGCGCTGGGAGTAAAAAGGAACCTATAGATGTTGGGGCTGCCCGAAGCATCCGGAACATACACCACCTGCCTGCCGGTTCCATCAGGCGGAGCGGCGGCGGGTTGTCCGGGGAAGAACGTGGCGTTTGGCTGAAAGCAATTGCTGAGCGAACCAACGCCGGTGACGGGGTTTTGGTCGATGCGGCAGAAGCCCAGGGCTTCATCAGAAACCCACCAGTTGCTTCGCAGCCACAGCAGGCCCCTGGGATGAGTGATGCCAGAAGCCAGTAAAACGGCCCTCTTGGCAGCTATGGGGTTAGGCGAAGTTATCTGTCCAGGCGATCCGATGGAACTGATGGCGCATCCCGGAGGATTCTGTATTGTTGCTGTGGTAGATGCACCGTCACAGATAGACTCCGGTACAAGAGTGGGCGAAGCAGCGAGCGACCACGTCTGGCCAGCGCCGTTGCGTGGCGGGATCAGTGTTGCCGGCGGAAACAGCGCATTCACAAACGGATCCATCACCACCAACATCTCTTCAATAAAGGCGGGGCCAGGATCCGTTGCGGTTGGATTCAAGGGCGTTGGAGTCAAGGTTTGTACAAAGTTCAGTCCGGTAATGTACGAGTAATGCTGAAGAGTTCCAGTGGCCTGCAGTGTCCCTTGTTGGTTCCAGACTTCCATCAGAGCGGGTGTCTGCGTGTCATATCGGACCACGCGGCTGCCGTTGCCGAAGTATAGATACCTGCCATTTGGGATGGACGAGATGAATTGGTCAGAAGCCATGCCGGCCTCACTCAGCAAGTTGTTGAACTGGATGACAGCCTGGCACTTGGGAAAAGTGTAAAAGCACAGGTCTGCATTCTGGATGCGGTTGATGAAGCCCACATCGTCCAGCCACAGATCATGCCCGATCCAAGCCATGCTGGTGCCGCGGCCGCCTGTTCCTTCAGTCGTGCCCACCCGCTCTACCTTGTTGCCTGCGGGGGTAAAGGTTGGAGAGAGCGGATTGAGCACGCGCCAGATGTCAATGTTGCCTACAAACATCATGTACAACTTTCCATCGGGCCCCAAACTAGCGGTGTCAGGCAGGTTTCTGCCGGTAACAGCCACGTTGTTGGTAAAGAGCGAACCAGCGCCACCGAAAATCTGAGTGCGGGGCGTATCGATGATGGTATGAGTGTTTGTAGCGTCAGCAATGAAGTTGATACGTCTTACGCCGTCGATGCTGGCTACGAAAACATAGCCATTGGAGCCATTGATGCCCCTGGTTTCCGCCTGATAATCAATTGGTTCGAAAGTACCGTTGGGATCGCAGGTAGAGGCGTTCAGTATCCCGTTGTCAAGGCGGCAGAATCCAAGGACACTGTCCGTCACCCAATAATCCTGGATTACACCGCCCGGTATTGCCGGGTTAGGGATATGCGCCAGAATCATGCCACGGGGTCCGTTAATGCCTTGCCTGCCAATCTGCTTGCTGTCGTTTGCGTAGGCGCTGCCTGCTGATAGTAGAGCTACAACAGCCAGTGCCAGTAGGTTTTTCCAGGTGCCGCGCGTTAGCAAGGACTGCCCTCTGGGCCGCGAGGCCATGTCCTTGCCGGTGGCTCGCCTAAGTATGGAGTTCATGTCTGGTTCCTCTCTTCATTTTGTTCTTCAATTCTTCTGCTGATTCTTGCCGCCCTGCTGCGTCAAAAAATCACAGCCTGGAAGCGTTTAAGTTTGTTGAAGCTGCCGGGCCGAAACCCGGCAGCCTTGCGGTTTAGCTGGTTACCTCAGGACGGTAAGGCCTGTGGTTGTGACTCCTCCGCCGCTGGAGGTGATCGTGATTAGGTTCGGCGGCGGTAAGTTATCGATTTCAATGTCAAACGTTCCCGGACCACCCGGAATCGATTCACCCATGACAGCCGAGTACGGCTGGCCTGTGGCTGGATTGATAATGTCCAGAGTGACAGTCAGAGTCACCCCAGGAGTAAAGTCGGTAGCAGTTATGCCGAGACGGGCTTTCCTCGTCAGGTATATCGCGCTTGTAACGATGACGATGTCTGTCTGCGGATTAACAACCACGGTTACTGGAGTGGGCGCGCTGATCAGGCCGCTGGCCGTGCTGGTTGCAGTCACCTGGAACGTCAGGGACAGAGGGGCTGTCAGTTGCGGCACGATTGGCGCGGTGAAGGTTTGCACCGAACCATCGGCTATTACAGGCGTCAATACGATGCCAGCAGGAGCCGTCCAGTTAAAGGTGATCGCTCCACCAGCGGGATCAACTCCCACGGCAGTAAGCGTCACGGTCGCGCCACTCGCAACCGGATTGGCTGGCGACGAGCTGGCAGTCAAGGCAGGCGGTGTGTTCGGCGGCGGGACGACGATGGGGACGATCAATGTCGCCGGAGCCGATGCGGGCGTAAACCCGTCTCCACCCACAATTAGCTGGAAGGCCAGGTTTTGTGAGCCTGCCACTGTGGGCGCGATGAACGTAGGTTTCGCGCTGTTCGGATTGTTGATGGTTACGACCGGATCGCCAGGATTGATAATCTGCGACCAGGCGAATGGGCCCGTCGGCGGGGTGCTGGCCGTGCCGTCAAGGGTCACGGTCACACCTGCAAACGGCGGATTCGGCGTGGATGAGAAAGTTGGCCGCGCCACGGAGGTAAACGTCCCAGCAGTGCAGGTCAGCGGAGGTACCACGTCATATGGGAACGGGTTCAGCTGCGGCGTGTTCTGGTTTGGATAAAAAGGTGGCGGTGCCAAGCCCAACTGGATCTGGGTGCTGTCAAACACACTGCCCAGCAAGGGTAGCGGCCCGGAGCCGTTGGTCAGGTACACGAAATCAATGAAGTTGAATGGCACCGGAGGATTGCCGGGTACCAGAAGCTCTGGGTAAATGAATTCGCCCGTAGGCAACTGGTATTCACCCGCATCCGATCCGCTCTTGTTCTTGCCCAGCACAGCGCCGCTTACGCGTGCGCCGATGTTCTGGGTGGGAGGCATGAATTGGCCGCCCTGAGGGAAGCGAACGCGCCAACGACCGCGTTTGCCGATCCCCGGAGGCCCCGGTTCAACCGGGAAATTTGCGACCCAGGAAGGCTCGCGGAAAGTAACGTTGCCGTTGCAATCATAGTCAATGGCAGAGACGTCCACTGTGCGTGTGGGGTCGGTGGTGAAACCTTCCACCCTTGTCCTGACGCCGGCTTCCTGCGGGAAAGCAGGATCAGGCGTGGCGGCCGTGCCCATGAGGGTCACTTCCACCACAACATAAGCCGGATCGACGCCGGGAGCAGTGGAGACACCGATGTTGCCGACCACTTCCGTGGCCGATAGGAACGGCCCCCGGTCATCCATTTCCTGGGTCGGAATGATGTCCACAAAGTCGCCTACTTCAAATGGCATTTCTGCGTAGGGGTCTTGGGGAAATGGATTGTCGGGCGTTGGCGCATCGCCAGGCGCGTTCATGGTAAAGATTGCCAGTGTGCCCAGGTCATTGATGTCACGTTTGCGGTTGATCTCCGGGCATTGCGGATCGTCCATTCCTGTGTAGGTAAACCCTGCAGGAGCAACCAGAACGTAAGGATCAGCAACGCCGGGAATCCCTAGTTCGTTGTTGTACGTGCCGGGAGGTGTAACCGGTATGCACATGTTGAATCCGGTTGCGGTGCGAACCGTGGTATTGCCCTGATCAACCGTCATGCGCGGATCGGCAGATTGGCCGGCGGTATAACGCCCTTTCGTGAGGATGACGCCCGTCCCGGATCCATCTGGATTCGGAATCTCAAAGGTGATCTTCGGATCATTGATCTGGATCCTTTGGCCGTTCACCATCAACTCGCCGCGGGCGTAGTCGATCGACTCAATGAAACCCTCCATCGCTGCAGCGCCGTCCTGGGCAATGCGAACGATGCCGGCGATGGATTGACCATTGATGATGTTGTAATCGATGGTGGCCTGGTATGTTCCCGGGAACCGTACTGTGTCCGCCATAGCCAGACCGGTCTGGAAGACCGGATCTGTCTGATGAGTATTTGGGTTAAGTTCAAACAGCTCTTCCCATGTAAGGAACGTGTTGGGCATCACCACGATCGTTCCGGCCGGAATGCGGATCAACTGGTTGTTGGCCTGAATCCAGCCGCCTGTGCTCTTGCAATCATTGGGCAGCGGAGGATTGTCGGGCGTGGGCGCCGTGTTATCGTCCTTATTGCACAGGCCCGGCGTGGGATCCAATGATGCCGATTGAATCTGGCCGCTAAAAAGAATGCCCGCAGGTCTGGTTTGATAGGGCGGTTCCTGGACCATAGGCGGAGGTACCGCCGCCGGCGTAGGCCAGGGAACCGGATTGAGGCTCTGGGCTGACATGCTTGCGCCCATTACCATCATCAGCAACAGCAGAACACCCGCTACCCTGAGAATATTTTTTGTTTGCTTGAAACCCATCATTTTGAAGCTCCTTCCGTCGTGGTCCTTCAATTTCGTTATCGTGCTCTGCATTGCTGATAGGGGGAGATCGTCTAACTCTTGCTGAACTGGTTTGTGCCGGAAATTAGTTGCTGCCATTTGGTCCCCCCAGTAGGTTTTCCAGGAATGTGGGCAATGGTTTGCCGCCATTTTTTCCCACCGCTGGAATTTCCATGAACTGGTTCGTGGCCTGGCCTGGATGTTTCGGGTCCACTATCACCGGATATCCATTCGCACTCTGCGGGTGACCGTTGGGAGTAAGCAGTTGTGGGTGATCAAAAGGCGCTGACTGGCTTACCGTGCGGGGGTCGGTCAGACCCGTGCGGAGGAAATCAACCAGGTCCGTCTTGTCCTGAAGCGTCAATCCCAGGAGATCAACGTCAGAATCCATGTACTGGTGTTCCTCGCCGAAGGTATTGAAGTCGCCGCCTCGGTCGTAGAACTCAACCACCTGTTCCAACGTCAACTGGCTGCCATTGTGGAAATAAGGAGCGGTCAACGCCACGTTGCGCAACTGCGGCGCTTTAAAGAATCCGCCGCGCGCTGTTTCGTCGCCGCAATTCAGTGGCGCCATGGAGATGCCATCTCCAGGACGGCCCGGGATCATGATTGCCTCAGACGCATCGTTGCAAACACGCTCTCTCAGATATTCCGACTGCGATAGCGACTTGCCTGCCACCGGATCTGTGCCTGCCAGTCCGCCATCTTCCGCGGTTGGGCGTACACCGATGTGGTAGTAGCCAGTGTCATAAACGCGGACTTGCATGTCGGCCATGATCATGCGTTCCGCCGGACCAACAGTGCCCACCGTGCCCACGGATGCGTTCGAAAGTTCCGGCCCGCCATGGCAATTCACGCAGCGCCCTTTTGTCTGGAAGACAAGCAGGCCACGCAACTGAGGAGTGGTGAGAGGAGTCTCGCCCACGGAGTAGCTGATTTTGATGGGGAACGTTGAAAGCGGCGGCAACCCGAAGAGCAGCGTTAGTTTGCCAGTTGCGTAATCGATATTGCCAATATCAATACCTACGCCCATTACGCGTCCATCGCCGTAGTCAAACGCGTACGCCATGTCCTGGTCGCTAAAGTCTGCCAGTGGATCCAGCGCTATTACAGATACTGAATAGGGCTTGATTCCCGGAGCCAGTTGAATGGTGTAGCTCTGTTTGTTGTTGTCGCCGATTAGAGTGTAGGTCTGCTGTTGCTCCATGTACTTGTCGAAAGGCGTCTGGTCGGCGATCAGAGTGCTTTCGTACATCTGGATCGCTACGCCCCAGAAGAGCGAGAAGTTGTATTCCATCTGGCTGTAGTCATCTGTACCGGCGGGGCAGGTTTCAAATGCGACCGGATCGACATTGGTTACCGTGCTGCCGTCAGCAGCGGTGCAGATGTGGCGTGAGAATTGCCACCATTCCGGCTGAAATGCCTTCTGGATCAATGTTGAGTAAGTGGTCTTGAGGCCCTTGCCTGGAGCGTTCGAGAGAATTCCCAGAACGCTATCCGTAGGATCCACCAACTGCTTGTTCAACGGCACACGGGCAAGCAGCTTTTTGCCCACTTGATGGAAATTGCGGTCATCAGCGGACATTTCAGTGCTGCTGAGGATTGGCCCCAATGATTGCGAGCACAGCGCTGAATTGACCATGCCCACGTAAGCCGGAGCCAGCTTGCCGTCTGCTCCTAGAGAGAGCAGGTGAGAAGAATTGTCGCGAGCGCCAAAGGGATTTGCGCCGTTGCAAACGTTCTGCGCTCGGCCATCCCAGAAATTGCGGAAGTTAAAGACTGCGTCGACTGCGCTCGGCGTGTTGCGGCCGGTGACTCTGCGAACATTGATTCGCTGGGTTGGGTTCGACGGATTTTGATAAGAAAAGACCGGGTCAGCTACTGAAGTGGTCCACTCAACACTGTTCGTGTTCGTGACCGTGCCGCCAATAGATCTATCCTTGTCGTGGCCTGCCACGGCAGGACTCTTTCCCTTGCCGGAGCTGTTCGATGGGCGCCCTTTAGCACTCGGCAAATGTGGAGTATCTGTCCCGTAAGTGAAGCCTTCATTCTGGCCGGGATCCGAATATTCGTGGTCTTGGATAGAGCCGCGATGCCCGCTTTGATCGTCACCGCCCGCACCGGGAGTTCGTTGAACGTCTACCGTTATCCTGTCATTGGTAAGACCAAACTGTCCCTGTGATCCGGAGACATCGTTTACGTCAGAAATCACGCTGAATCGGTCTTTTACGTCGGCAACTTTGCGGAACGGGAAGTCTCCATCGTGATAGCCGCCAAAACCAGCGCCCGCTGTGCCTGCTTTGTAGTGGTAATTTGGCCCGATTGAGCCGTTGGCAGAAACGCCCATTTGGAAGTTGTTATCGCCGCCTGCCTGCCCTGGGTTCACCTGGTTAATGGCGCGGCTATCAGCACCAGCGTTGAAGTGGCAACTAGCGCAGGCCTGGATGTCATCGCTACCCGCCTGCATGTCCCAGAACAGAGCTTTACCCAACTGAATCGCAGCAGTTTTATCGGCAAGGATTCCTTCCATCCCGAATACGGGTGGAACTGGAACAGCGGATAAAGGTGCAAGGGGGCGAAGTGGAATTACCATCCCCTGTTCAGGTAAGCTGCCGCTCTGCGCGCGCACGTGGGCAAAATATCCAACGGCCACCGTGATTGCGATTACCCAAACAAAAGGGCGCACAAAAGCCAGAGTCCCGGAAGACGCTTTCATTGTTGATCTCCTCAGAGTTCGTCGTAAGTCTGCTGGTGCGTTGGCACACACTTCAGGCCAAATGCACCGAAGGCTGTTTTTGTTTAGTCGGTTTGGTGTGATCCCTTCGCGGACAAGAAACGGCCCAACAAAGTGATCAAATGTTTTGCGTGATGGTTTCCGTCGTGAACGGTGTCCTTCGTTCCCTGGCAGCAAAAGTTCAAAGGCGGTTCAAGCTGTAAAATGAAACTATGTACGCTTGATCTGACGGTCGTGCTCATTTGCGAGCCAAACGCGTGCCTTTATGCCTGGGATGTTACGACGAAAAAAGAGAGACTGGACCTTCGGTTAGGTCCTGAGTGGAACGAGGAGCTGCGGTGACGCTTTGTCACGCAATGGAGCGGATGAGAAATTTATTGAGGCCACCAGTTCGGCAGAAGCGGGCTTTTCATCGCGAACATGATGGGCCGCCGCAGTCGAATTTGGCTTGGGAATCTGAATGCTTTTCTTGCTGGGAACAATACCGTTGAATTCAATTGTCACCGGAGGAGTGCTCTCGTCGTTATCCGCGTCGTAAGAGAAGCAGACCATGCCTGCCATGCCTGAGAGCAGGAGCATCATGGCTAGCACCGAGCAACGAAAACACCTTGTGAGAAGCGAGTTCATAGTTGTGACAATCGTCGACGCAGAACACTGCGGCGATGAGTCATTCTGCTCAAGTGACATTAAGGCCGTCTTAATCGCTAATTAGACTTCTTAATTTTTTAGGATTAGTAGCCGCGGATTAGTAGCCGCGTCAATAGGCCATTCAGCAAGGTGGGAAGTTTCTCAATTTTAGGAATAGTGGCAGGACCGCTTATTAATAACTATCGCACGGAGTGTTCGATGTACAGACGCAGCACTTGCTGCGTCTCAGGTGGTTCGCTGAAAAGGGAATTGGCGGCTAAAAATGCAGCCGCCAAGAAAATTTTCTTCCATATGTACCTCGAGCGCGGGATCTCAGAAGAAACAGACCCACCAAATAGAAACTTGTGGCGACAAAGACAGCAAACAGACTTCGCGCCTGGCCAAAGGTATCCGAATGTGGATCCCCATTCCCTGCTTAGGGATGAGAATTCGGCGCGCTTCCCTGCATGGGTATGGCCGCATGGGATGCAACTCCATTACCCACTGGGATAATAGCGCCTGCACGAACAAGGCCGTATACGAGCACGAGAAGAATGATAAGCAGGAGCCCACCCCACACGGTAAGCTGTGTCAACTCTTTCCTGGATAATTGCGTCTTGCGTCTGGCATGCGGCATTAATTCCTCCATCACCGGTATTAGGAAAGATCAGCCCTATACCGGGACCTAAAAGGTTCAATTAAGCGCCACGATGTCGCGCGTTAGGCCGCGTGCAATAAAGCGGGATCGCGAATCACTGGCGAATATATGGAAGAGATTTAGGAGCTAGCACCTTAGCGGAGAGCCAAGCGGGTTCACCAGATTGGAAAAGCTGGAATTCGTATTCACGTCATCTGAGCGCTCGATCCGCTGCTTGTAGAAGAAGCCTGAGCGAAACACCTTGGACGCGAGCGTCGATCTTTGATGCATTGGGTTAGCTACAACCTGGATTCTTTTACCCTGAACAGCACAGAACTCAATGGTTACTCCTGTCGTAGGATCGCCATCCCCATCATTGTCAACAACCACGCAGAACAGGTTAACGGAAGCCGTGAGCACGAAAATCAGCCCCAACAATCCCCAACGTAGATATTTCTTGATCGTATGCATCGAGTTCAAGGGCAGCTAGCTGCGTCACGAAGATTATATCGTAACAGGAGGGGAATTAGCCTTACCTAAAATGAACATTAAAAACTCTTAGGTTCTGCTGCTTTTCCCGCACTTTGGTGTCCCTGCAGCATCTGCTGCATACAAAGATTGAACAATCCACATCAGTGTACAAACGTTCCAGCCACAAGGAAGACCTGGCCTCCCGAAGTGTTGAATGCAAGGCCATTCTGGCCCCAGCGCACAAGCCGTCCTATGGTGCCATTGACGTTGTTGATGGTGATTGAATCAACCGCTGCAAGAGTTGTCAGGTCAAACGATTGCAAGGTAACCGGTCCGGAGCCGAATTGCTGTATGACGAAGTAGGCGCGATTAGCAGCCACGTCTGTCACCATCCGAGCTGGTTCGAAAAATTGAGGTGTCAGGAAGCGTCCTGTTGAGGTCCCAGTTGCCGGATCAATGATCTGGCCATCATCCGAATACACCAGGTTTTTTGAAGGTTCAAAATGGATCCGCTGTCCAAAGGTGGTGAAGGCGCCTGGGAAGTCATGGCTCACCGTTACGCCTGCGGCGTTGACCGCAAGAGTGTACAAATCGAAACCGGTTGTGGAGCTATTTGCCGCCAGCAGTGTAGAGGTG
>JBAVLE010000292.1:0-3471 GCA_049688735.1 Candidatus Angelobacter sp.
CCTTCACACTACTCATGCGTGGTCAGTCGTTGAGGGATTGAATGTAGCGGACATGCTCACGGCGGACCGTATTGTCTCTCGCATGGCCATTTACTACCCCATCGATGGTAAAGAAGCCAGCTATGACATCACCGGCAGCTATTTTGAAAATCTGCGGATTGCTGGCCATCCACTCAATGTAAAATTGGCCACTCACGTTTTCCATGACCACGATACTTATTCGAAGGTGGCAAAAGCGCACCATGCCCGCAAAACCGACGAATGGCTCGTGGGCGGCAAGCTTACACAACTTAATAACAACAAGCTCGCCGACTTGGAAGACGAATACCATGCCCTGACTGGCATGTCAGAATTGGTTAAAGAATGGAACAAACCCAAACGGCCGGACGACCGGGGAAGCTATTGGTTTTCTCCGGCAAACCATCTCGACTGGAAAGCGCAGGGCGGTCCGTCCGAAATCCAGGGCTTTGGTTCCATCATCTGTATTCCAAAATTTGGTGTAATTCGCCTGGCGGAAATGATTGTGCATCATCACTCGCGAACCCTGACCATGTTTCGGGTCCAGATGTGTTCTTCAGGCCACGGCACGTCTGGGGGCGGAAACACCGGCGGTTCTACGCCTCCTATTTAACTTGGATCTTTGTGCTACTGGTGTTTAGTATTACGGGCTGTAAGGACACGCGGGCCTCTCTGGAAAGACAATATGCTGAGGCCCGCCTTTTATTTCAGCAAGGATATATCGAACAGCCGCTTCCACTGGCGGAAGCTGGCTTCAAAGAATCAGCAAACTACCCGGACCTGAATTGGAAGTTTCGTGTCCTGACTGCGGAAGCCCGTACCCGCAAAGGACAATATGATGCGGCGCTTGAAGTTCTGGCCCCTGAACCTCCGTCTAACGTTCCTGCTGAAATATTCTGGCGTCGGAGAATCGCTCAGGCTTTGTCTCTCTGCAAGGTGGGCAGGTACCCAGAGACTGAAGAGCGCTTTGCTCAGGCAGCAGCCTTGCATGCGGAGCCTGGAGCATTAGACTATGCTCGCGGCCGCTGTGCAGAGTTCCACAACGAATTAAAGAGTGCTGAAAACTACTTGAGGCTGGTTGCTGCACAAAGCTCAAATCCAGATTCTTTTCTCAAGGCTTATACGCTGGCAACTCTCGGCTCTATAGCCTTGAGATCTCTCCGCTACGACGAAGCGCTCGATTTAAATAAGGAGTGCCTGGCCATTCTTCGTTCATTACATGCGCCTCCTCTGGAAGAACTTGTATTGGGCAATTTGGGAACTGTCTACGTAGATTTGAGTGATTTTAATAACGCCCTGAAAAACTCTGCAGCGGCGGCAAAAATGGCCGCCCAGTTGAACCTACAGCATGATCAGCAAAGATGGCTTACGAATATCGGGTCTGCCCAAGAAATACAAGGACAATCGGGCATGGCAGAACAGTCATACAATCATGCTCTGGCCATCGCGACAGAAGCTAGGGATAGCGACACCACTGCCGACTGTTTGCACGGCTTGACCATGGTCAAGCTTGACCAGCATCAACTTGATGCAGCGGAAAAATACCATCTCCAAGCGTTCAAACTTGGGCTTAAAGATGGCCATCTGACGAATTGGCAATTTGCTGAAGCCGCTATCGGGTCGGCCCATGGCAATTATGCCAAGGCCATTTTAGGGTTCCGCGAGATCCTCCAAAACCAGGAAGCCCAGGATGCACAGCAACATCTCTTTAATTTCAAGCAGCTTTGGCTTATTCAATCTCAACTGGCGGGCGCATATGCAGCACAAGGGAACAGTCCTGAGGCAGAAAAATGGTTCCAGCGCAGTATCGCCACCATGGATGCCGGCATTAAAAGCCTGAAGCACCCAGAACTCCAAATTGCCCTGCGTGACAACACCCCGATTTATGACGGATACGTGGCTTTCCTCGTTCTGCGGAAGCAATACGCTAAAGCTCTTCACGTTGCGCAACAAGGACGTGCCCGCACATTGCTGCTGGATAAAGCGAAGTCCAATGCTAAGAAGCCTGTTGCTGAGGATGCCAAAGCCTGGCTCACCAAAATTCAACACTACCTCGCCCGCAACAAGTCAGTGCTGCTCTCCTATTTCGAGACCCAGGACGGATGTTATTTGTGGACTGTCACCTCCACTCAGTTGCGTCTCTCCACGTTAGGCATAAAAGGGCCGGATCTGGACAACCTCATCGATTCCTACCAACAGGAAATCCAGCAGCATTTGGCTCTTGCGGACAGCCAAGCGGCAAAGAAGCTTTACCAGATCCTGGTCCAACCGGCGAGTGATCTTATGCCCAAAGGCTCTCATGTAATAGTGGTTGCAGATAGCAAAAGCTACAGTATCAATTTTGAGACCCTGGTTTCTTCACAGGGAGCAGACCACTATTGGATTGAGGATGTTGAGTTGGAGAATGCGAGATCGATCGATTTGCTCCTCGCCTCCCATCCAAAGCGTGAACCCGCGAAGGGCCTGCTCTTGATTGGCGCTCCAACGCAAGCAGACCCCCATTTTGCCATACTGCCTCACGCTGCGGAGGAGATGGAGAGTGTGAAAAGGCATTTTCCCTTCAACAAAATAACCAGCTTTTCCGGTCGCGATGCCACTCCTGAGTCCTATCTGAAAACTGGGCCCGGTATGTACAAGGTTATACACTTTGCTACACATGGCTCTCCCAATCCCACCGATCCTTTGCAGTCGGCAATCATTCTGTATTTCGGCAAAGATGGCAATTTCAAGCTTCTGGCCAGGGACATTATCGACCCCGAAGTGAGGCTCAACGCAGAGCTTGTAACAATTTCGGCATGCGAAGGAGTAGGAACGCAACTGCGGTCGCTGGAAGGCTTGCTTGGGCTGGAGTGGGCATTCATGCGAGCCGGAGCGCATCAGGTCGTTGCGGCAGTATGGGACCAGGATGACGCAGTAACTCCGGCGCTGATGGACGATTTCTATGGTCAGCTCGCACAGGGTAAAAACGCCATAGACGCGCTTCACCATGCCAAGTTATCTATTCTTCACGCAGGCGGGTTCCACGCCGCACCCTATTACTGGGCATCACTTCAGCTATACACGCGCTCATAACAAAACCGGCGCTCGTCAGGCGCCGGCCGTCTTGCAGGTTGCTCATCCAAAAATTATTCAGCAGCAATGGCCGAGAGTAGTCGAACTCGCTGAACGCGATCTCTCCGCGTGCCGGATGGTGTTGGGCTGCATACGGATCAATGTGAGTTTTCTTTTGGGCGCTGCGTCCAGGTGCTTATATTCCGCCATAAATTGCTGCTTTGCGCGATGCAGCAGCACACGCAGATACTCCCTGCTTACGCCCAGTTCCATGCACACTTCATTCTTGTCTCTTTGCTCAAAGAAAACTGCTCGCAGAATCTTCTGGTCCTTGGGTGGAAGATTTGCCAGTACACGCTGTACCTGAATTTTGGTTTCTTCCGCCAGCAGCATCCCGTCCGG
>JBAVLE010000293.1:0-6010 GCA_049688735.1 Candidatus Angelobacter sp.
GCCCACGAATCCGCGTTGTAAGAGTCGCAGAAAGTTTGCCCAGGAACGCAGAAGGCGTCGCCACCGGTAAAGATGGAGGCATGGCCGATCTCCCAGACAAAAGAGTTGGGCGCGTCGTTGACCGTTCCCCAGCCTAGCGAGTTACCAATTTGCTGCGTATCATACGCAGGCATGAGCGGGCCGTCTGAAGGCGAGTTGAGAATGATAGTGCCGGAATGTCCGGTAGCCAGATCTGTCACCGTGATGTGAAAGCCATCAGCAGCCGGGGTCACAAAATAATGAACGGTGATGGTGTCACCGGCGTGCATCACGAGAGGACTGCCGGGAGTGGTTGAGTCCTCAAGCATCGCATTGAATGCCGTCGGCTCATTAAAGCTGTGTGCGGAAAGGTTATTGGGCACCAGCTTGAATACAGGAGAGCACGCGGTAAACGTGTTAGGCGCAAAGTTCACGCTGAAGCTGCCATCGTTAAAGCATTTGCTTACCAGTGAATCCGGATAGAACTGGAGCTCGACAAAAGCCTGGTTGAAGAGGCTCTTGGGATCGGTAACCGTGCCGCCAAACCAAAATGTAGGACCGACATCTGAAACGCTGGTGCGGCCGTTGGTGGGAAGCACGACGGTCCATGTGAGATCACGCGCGGAACCTGGAGCGCTGGAAACCGCGAAGAGTTCCGGTTCGTCGTGGCCAGTGCAGTTTTGAGTGTAGTTCGTCTCAAGCACGCCGGAAATATATTGTGGATGATGCGCCAGGCAAGCTGTGGCAGTTTGAGCCTGAAGGCTGCAAGTAAAGATACAAGTAAAAATAAAGGAAGCTGCAAAAAGAAAAAAACGTTTGCTGTTCACGGGAAACCTCCGGGGATGAGGATTTGGGCGCCGAAGTCTATTGGCGCGCTAAAGAAGCGGAAGGAGTGTATCACAGCTATGAACGAGCCATAGGTCGAGTCATCAGATTGAATTCCTTCGGCAGCCCCTCGCCTGTGATGTGATCGCCTCATTCCCTGAAAATAACCGCAAATATCAGAACACTTTCCGTTCTCCAGCAGTCATTTCTCTCAGGAAGGGAAAATGGCGGGGCAGGCAATTTTGAGAGAAATGGTTTTGAAATCAACGATTGCCATGGAAGCTGCGGCGCCGACAGTTGAAACGCTGGTGGCCGAGCATTCACGAATGGTCTTTCGCATCGCCTATTCCATCCTGCGCAACCATCATGATGCGGAAGATGCCGCGCAGGAATGCTTCCTGCGGGTATGGAAACACAAGGTCCGTTTGCACGAAGTAAGCAACGCCAAAACTTGGCTAGCACGCATTGCCTGGACCACCGCGCTGGATAAGCGGCGCTCTGGACGCAAGACGGTTTCATTGAGCGATGGCGAGTCCGGCACGGAGTTGATGGAATCGCTTTCCTATTCCACTACCGCGGCGGATGAGCAGCTTGCAGAGAGGCAGAACCAGCAGCTATTGCAACGGCTGATCGCGGGTCTGCCGGATGACCTGGCGCAGACGCTGGAGCTATCCACGGTGCAGGAGTTGAACTCGGCGGAAATTGCCGAGGTAATGAAAATACCGGAAGGCTCGGTGCGGACGCGACTGTTCCGGGCGCGCAAGCAACTCAAAGAGAAATTGACGGCCCTGCTGGAGGCAAAGAAACATGGCTGACCAGGAAAAAGATAAACGGATGCAGATCGATGACATGCTGGATTCGCTGCTCGCCAACTATTCCTCGGCCGAGCCAAGACCGGGTCTGGAAACCAGGATACTGGCGAACCTGCGCGAAACCGAAAGGCAAGCGTCACAAGGATGGCGGAACTTCAAATGGCTTTGGGCAGGAGTGGTTGCCGCCGCAATCGTCATGGCCGCGGTGCTGATCAGTGGACGACATCGAACTGCGCCACCGGTAAATGTGGTGGTTAAGACCAGCCCAGCTCCGCAGCCAGAAATTCAGCCGCACGCACCGATTGCTCCTCAGGACATGGCCAAGATCCCTCGGCACAAACCACCGATGAGTTCAGCAGTCCAGCAGAATACGACGCATGCGCTGAGTGAGCGACCGGCGATTTTCCCGACACCGGTCCCTTTGTCAGAACAGGAAAGGTTGATGTTTGCCTACCTGGAGAACACCCCGCAAGAAATCATCGTTGCGCAGCTCCCGCGCAACAACGATCAAAAAGAATCCGAAGAATTCTGGGCAGACCGCGAGCCGTCGCCGGGAACGCGGCGCTCAACAAATAATCGATAAGGAGAGAAGCAATGAAGAAATTCTTAATGCTAATGATCGTATTCCTGGTGGCCTGCTCACTGGCCGCGCAGGAAGACACCAAGAAAAAGCCGGAGAAGCCCGACAACGACGCGGTTGTGAAAGAGGCAGCGGTACCTACTTACAAAATGGCGTTCAGTATTTACGAGCTGCAGGACGGAAAGAAGATCAACCAGCGCGATTACAGCCTGCTGGTGGAAGCCAATGGCCATGGCGCGAACACGCTCAAGATCGGCACCAAAGTGCCGATAGATACAGGCAAGGACTCCTATACCTATACTGACGTGGGCTTTGAGCTGCGGTGTTCGGCCGCAGAGACCGTTAATAACAAACTGGGGGTGAGCGTCGATCTGAGTGTCAGTAATTTTGCCATCCCACAGCAGAATACGGATCCACGAACGGGGGGAGGCAGGCCAGTGCTGCGCGCCGTCACGCAACGTGTCAGCGCAGTCGTGAATCCCGGCAAGCCCCAGATACTTACCAGCATGGATGACGTGAACAGCACCAAGCGCATGCAGGTGGAACTGACGGCCACGAAGGTGGATTGATTCAGAACAAAAGCTCACCCGGAGACCCGGAGAAGAGCCGGGACCCGAGTTATGGGTCCCGGCGTTAATGTTTTTGCGCCAGCGGCACTGTACGTGTTTCGCTATTGATTCTCCCCATAAAAATGCGTTATTGTGAGGTGCGCCTCAGGGTGTGAATTGCAGTGATCTTTGAAAATCAGCAATCGGCACTCAGCACGCAGCAATCAGCCTAACCCCAAAAGGCTTACGACCCTCTGCCGAACGGACAGTAAAAGGGAGAAAACAAGGCTGAAATTAACAGCGATTGGACACCCCAAAAATGTGAAAAATGGACTTCGACAGGCCTTTCGGCAGTCCTTTCGAATTCGGGTTGGGCTTTTGTTTTCAACAAAACGTCTATGGGGGGTGGGTCTGTGGCTGAAGGATTTAGGCAGAGGGCTGCAAAAAGGATTGCCAAAATCGCCGGAATTGCCAAAACTGGCGATTACCCCGGAAACCGTTACTCCTGATGATCACGCTCCACCTGAATCCCGGCAAGAATTTCATAGGACCGCAATCTCGCGGAATGATCGTAAATAGCGGAAGCAACCATCAGTTCGTCAGCGCCGGTTTGCTGGATAAATGTTTCCAGTCCGGCGCGAATGGTTTGCGGCGAGCCGACGAAAGAGCAGGCGAGCATGTTGGAAACATGCGCTTTTTCCATCGGCGACCAGTAGGCCTCGATGTCATCAATGGGCGGCGCAAGCTGGCGACGCGTGCCGCGTACGGCATTGGTAAACCCTTGCTGGGCGGAAGTAAAAAGCCGACGCGCTTCAGCGTCGGTATCCGCGGCAATTACATTTATGCCTACGATGGCATATGGTTTTTCAAGCTGAGTCGACGGCCGAAATTCCCTGCGATAGACCTGAAGCGCCAGCATGAGAGCGTCGGGCGCAAAGTGAGAGGCAAAAGCATAGGGCAAGCCGAACTCGGCTGCAAGCTGCGCGCCAAAAAGACTGGATCCGAGGATCCAGATGGGAACATTTGTACCGGTACCGGGAACAGCTTGGACCGTTTGTCCAGGTTGCAGCGGGCCCAGAAAAGCCTGAAGCTCACGCACGTCATTGGGAAAGCTATCGGCGCTGCTGGGATCGCGGCGTAGAGCACGCAGGGTCCGCTGGTCAGTGCCGGGTGCGCGGCCAAGACCAAGATCGATGCGCCCGGGATAGAGGGATTCAAGCGTGCCAAACTGTTCCGCGATCACGATAGGCGAATGATTGGGCAGCATGATTCCGCCCGCGCCAACGCGGATGGTCCTGGTGCCTCCGGCGACATATCCGATGGCGACCGAAGTAGCTGCGCTGGCGATTCCGACCATATTGTGGTGCTCCGCGAGCCAGAAGCGGCGATAGCCCCAGCGCTCAGCGTTTTGAGCTAAATCGAGGGAATGGTGCAGGGCGTCGGCCGGGGTGGATCCCTGCGCGACAAATGCGAGATCAAGAATTGAGAATGGGACCAATATGTTTCCTTATATTTAACGTCATCAATATTGATGTAAGAAGGGATGCTTTAGGTTCAGGTGGGCAGAAAAGGTGAAGGAGATTTTCGTTCCGAATTCAGGTTAACTCAATCACTTTTTTTGGGTGTAATGACCGGCAGCTCCAATGCCGTCAGCCAGATGGTCTAAGAGATGATATTGCTTGTGAACGTCCCAGAATTTGCCGGTATATTTCAGCGCGTAAGGGAAGATGGCATCTGCCGCGAGTCCTTCAAGGATGGATGCAACGCTAGAAGCGCTGGTGGCGGAACTTGCGCTGATGGTCCGGTCGAGAACAGTGCGGCACAGCACGCCACGATCGCCGGGAGGATCTTCGCCATCCCATTTACCGGCGGCGCAGGAGAGAGCCATTTCCGTGATTTGTCCGGCTTCCAGTTCTCTGACAAGTTTGGGATCTTTTATTTTCAACTGCCAGTTTTTGGCGGACTCAATGGCAGTTTTGGCGTCTGCGTATTCTTCGACTTTCTTCACCCACTCAATACTGGCAGCGACTGCCGTGTTGTACGCCATCTGTTGATGGGCAAGGATCGACGCCGGATCTTGTTCATTGGCCGGAACTGGACCCAAGTTGTGATACTTGGCCTGGGAGACGAGCGGCTGGCCCTGCGTTTCATACTCTCTATACATCAAGCGCGAATTATCGTGATTCATGTGAGTATGAGTATTCAATGCGCCCGCAACGGGAGGATAAATGCCGGTTTTCACCTGGAAAGGCCACTTGTCTGGATCGCCCGCCTGGTTGCGAAATTCAAACCACGTGGGCGCGCGATATCCTCCACCGGGAAGGCTTACAAGTTTGACCGCTGTATGATTGAAATCATTGTGAATCCAGTCAGAGTGGCTGTAGAAATCCTGGATCACGTGGAGCGAAGCTCCCAGAACGATCAGCGTCATGACTTTTCGCGTACGTTCGTCCGCGTTGGTTTGCTTGATGTAACCGCCAAGCACCCACTGGGTATTTGTCAGCAGACGATTGAACAGGTAATCGAACTGCGAGTTGCGCACCAGTTCACCACTCAAATTGTCAAAGTGGAAAAAGACAGCGGCGTCGCGGTCTTGCACATTCTTTGCCACGTACTGATTGAGCGCTTCCAAACCCTTGCCGTGAAGATTGTTCGCCGCAAAGTCAGAAACTGGGCCAAAAAAATCGGGAGAAAAATTTCCAAGTTGCATGATCTTGCGCGCGTCTTCACTGAATCCGTTCGCTTCAGCCACCTTGCGCGTGGCTTCAGAATGCCAGAAAGTATCGAAGCCAGAGGCGGGAGACGTGAGAAGCGCCAGAAGCATGAGCAAGGCGATGAGTTTTCGCAACATCAGCAATTCCAACGAGTAGGTTAGAACAACTTCAACCATGATTGCCAATGTTACGGCGAGGAATGAACAACGGAAGCTCATCCCGGAATGCGACTGGAAGCGCCTCAAGGCCAGCCATCCCGCCGATTTCAGGCAAGCCAGTATGCTACACTATTCTTTTCAAGCACATACCGTCTAAAAAAGCATGCTCCTTTCCAAAGAATATGTCGGGTATTTAGCCCGTCAGGTAACCCAAAAATTGATTGCCGGCGACTTTATTGAAACCAAGAATGTCCCGGCGGTTTCAGCTGCGCTGAACAATGCGCTGCTGGAAGAGCTGCAGCTGGAAGATCGCATCAATGACGAGGTGCGCTTGATCCTGGAACAATATCAGGAT
>JBAVLE010000294.1:0-2782 GCA_049688735.1 Candidatus Angelobacter sp.
TTCCTGAGGATCCGCACGGCAGCGCCTACCTCCACAATCCGTCCGACGGCTGAGTACGATGCAGGCGGCGCGCTGATTGAGCTGAAGGACTGGAAGGCAGCTGCGAGCGTGCTTGAGGCTTTCCGCAGCACATATCCCAAGCACAAAATGGCAGGCGAGGCCACCAGGCTGATCGCACGCGCGTATCGTGAGAGCGGTGAGTTGTCGCACGCCGCCGGCGAGTACGAGCGGCTGGCGTCTGAGTCTACAGATGAGAAAGTGCGCAAGGAGTCGCTGCTTGTGGCAGGCGATCTCTATCAGCAGTCCAATGCAAGTGACAAGGCGCTGAATGCTTACCAGCATTACGTCACAGATTTCCCGAAGCCGCTCGAAGCAGCCGTCGAGACCCGCTTCAAGATCGCCGAAATATACAAAGCGGCGCACAACGACTCTAGTTATCAGAAAGAGCTAACAGAAATTGTAAGTGTTGATGCGGCGGGAGGCTCGGAAAGGACCGGTCGGACGCGGACCATCGCGGCCCGTTCGGCGCTGGTCCTAGCGGAGCAGCTCTATCAGGCTTGCGTTGCCGTAAAGCTGCGGCAACCGTTTGAGACCAGCCTGAAAGAAAAACGGCAGCGCATGGATGCCACCATCAAAGCCATGACTGGGCTGGTGGATTATCAAATTGCTGACGTGACGGCAGCCGCCACGTTTTATATGGCCGAGACGTATTTCGATTTCAGCCGCGCGTTGAAAGAGTCGGAGCGCCCCGCCGACATGAAGGGTGCAAATCTGGAAAAGTTTGAGGCAGATCTCGACGAGGCAGCGTATCCGTTCGAGGACAAAGCCATCAAGGTCCACGAGAAGAACATAGAAATGCTGCACGCCGGCATCTTCAATGACTGGACTCAGAAAAGTCTCAGCAGGCTCGCCGAGATGGTGCCGGGCCGCTACGCGAAAAGCGAAATGAGCAGTGGATTCATCGGCGCGGTTGACCGTTATGTGTACCAATCCCCGTTAGCGCAGGCCGCGATCCAGGCAGCGGCAGCGAGCAATGCTGTTACAACGCCAACCAACGGCGGGACAACGCCGACCAATGCCGGTACGACTCCAAGCAACGGCAGCACGACTCCAAGCAATACGGACCAGACGACGCAACCGGCACCGGGAGCCGGCACAACGCCAAGTAAGCCAGACGCAACGACCCCGGCGCCTATGGCGGCGGCCCAAGGAATGGTGAACCAAGGAGCGGTGAAACATGCCAACCCGCAATAAAATTCGATTGCTAAAAGCGATTTGCTGCGCGATACCGTGGCTGGCGCTGCTCCTCGCTCTCGGGTGCGTACCGGATGCCCAACGCACGGTGACTGCCAAGTCGGCCAAGACGAATCTGCCGCCACCACCACCTCCGCCGGCCGCACTTCCGGACTTCACACGGGATGCAAATGGGATCACGATAACGCAGCAGACGCCCGTTCCGGATGAGGTACGCGCCGAGTACGACGAGGCGCTGCGCATGCTCGAAGCGGCGCAATACGATCGCGCTATCCCGTTGTTGGTCAAGGTGACCGAACAGTCGCCCACAACAGCCGCAGCGCACATCAACCTTGGCATTGCATACGCCCGCACCGGCGATCTGGACCACGCCGAGGCCAGCCTGAGCAAGGCGCTGGAATTGAATCCGCACCACCTCGCCGCTTACAACGAACTCGGCCTGGTGCAACGGCGCAAGGGAGAGTTTGCGAAGGCGCGCGCCAGTTATGAGGCGGCCCTGGCACAGTTCCCTGACTTCCACTATGCGCATAGGAACCTGGCCATACTGTGCGACCTATATCTTGGGGATTACGCGTGCGCGCTGGAGCATTACCAGGCATACAGCCGGCTCGCTCCGGATGACACCGAGGTCTTGAAATGGATTGCCGACCTTCGCAAACGCACGGGCAAAAAGGAGAAGTCATGAAGGGACATTTGCTGCTTGTGTTGCTGGTGGCGACGAGTGTCGCCGCCCAAACCGACAAAACGCCGGATAAAAAGACGGGGACCGAACCTGCGGCCGCTGCCGCAAAGAAGCACGTAAAGACGGAAGCAGCGAAGGCGCAGAAAGCAGCGCCGGCAAAAACGAAAGCAGCTGCGGAAGGAACGGCAGAAGCACAGCAGGCAGACGCGAAAAAGCAACCGGGACAGATTGAAGTGGCGCAGGCAAAGACTGAAGCAGGAGCGGAGGAAGAGCCCCAGGCACAAACGGATCCGAAGTTGACCTCCGTGCCGGGAAGCAAAGCGCTGGGCATGTCCATTTTGGGCAATCAGGAAGCGCCTACATCGTTAGTCATCGTTCCATGGAAGAGCTCGGAGGTTGGCCGCGCGACTGGCATCTCGCCGATGCTTGACGACTCCAGGCAGCCCGTGGACAAGGAAGTTTTCATGCGGGAGCTGCGCTATTACGAAATCAGGTCAGAAAAGAAGCCGTAAGCCGTTTGCGTTTTAGCGTACTTCAAAAAGCAAGCACAAGGTCCTTCCGTCCTACTCGCGCTGGTCTGCCCAATTCACGCCAAAATCGGGCGCGAATGGGGGGCCCTGACTTGCGCTCGCTCGCTTAACGGCCATCAGGATGACGAGTCATAAAAGTTGACATAACACTAAAACTGGCTCCAGCTGCAGGCCTGCTTGCGTGGAGGCGTGCCTTGCATTCAATGATGAAATCTTCCATGGCTGTGCATTCACGGCCACTATCCTCATCCGCAAATCTGTCCATAAAAACTCTTAGATTTCTTGAATATCTGTTCCTGCTCGCCAAGTCCCGGGG
>JBAVLE010000295.1:0-13453 GCA_049688735.1 Candidatus Angelobacter sp.
GGCAGCGCCAGCAAAACTCAAGTCCTGATTCAAGCGTTGTTGCGCCGCCAACTGCGCGCGGATTTCTATCCCGTAGATGTTTCCTCGTCGGCTTTGCAGGGCGCGCTTAAAACTTTGAACGGCCACTTTTCGCGACTGCGCGTGAGCCCTATTGTCGCTGACTACACGCACCGCATCCCTAATCTGAACTCGTTGCCTGGACGCAAGCTGATTCTCTTTATTGGCTCAACCATTGGCAATTTTGAACCTGACGAAGCCATGGCATTCCTGAAGAATGTGCGTGCTTCCCTGCAGCCGGGTGACGCGCTGCTGATCGGCTTTGATCTGATCAAGGACGCGGATGTCCTCCACGCGGCTTATAACGACGCGCAAGGCGTGACCGCAGCATTCAATAAGAACATGCTGGTGCGCATCAATCGCGAACTGGGCGGCAGCTTTGACGTTGACTCGTTTGAGCACGTGGCCCTGTGGAACCGGCGCAAATCGCGCATAGAGATGCATCTGGAAAGTATCTACGAGCAAACCGTCTGGGTGCAGGACCTGGGCCGCGGCTTCCACTTTGAAAAGGGCGAGCGCATCCATACGGAGAACAGTTACAAGTTCAATACCGCGTCCATTGCACGGCTGCTCCGCCGTAGCGGCTTCAAACTGGAGAAGCGCTGGATGGACGCGCAAGGCTGGTTCTGCGAAGCGCTGGCCAGGGTGTAACTGCGTATCCCTAATTCATAAATTCATAGCGTTAAGCGAAACCACATGCTTCAATGTCTTGTTGACAATCCATTATTACTAAGTAATAATGAATTGTCTTTAATTTGACGAAGTGGGAGAACCAGGATGGCGCAAGTCTTAAGTCTGGCCGAGATCAAAGTTGCTGATGAGGTGTGGATCATAACTGCAATCCTTCACCAGCAGTATCCTGAGAGAGCTGATTTCACTATTGAAGAGATTGTTGCAAGAGCAAAGCAGGAAGAAAGAAACATGCCGTATCGTCCTGGAGTTTACGTCCATGTCGTGCAGCATTGTGTAGCGAACCGCCCTCCCAACCCAGGCCGCTATCGTATGCTCTTCGAAACAGCCCCCGGGCGGCGCAGGCTCTTTCGCAAAGGCGACACGTATCACCCTGAACGTGAAGGCGCAAAGATTGTACCGAGGCGAGAAGACATCCCTTTTTATGATGGATTGCTGAGTTGGTATAACGAGTGGAGCGCACAGGCGGGTCGCGTTACGGAAGAATCGGACCCTCTTCTCGCACTGCGTGGCTCCGGCAAAAAGCTTTGGGCAAATGAGCATGCGGATGAATATGTCCGGCGCTTGCGTGAAGGTTGGGAATGAGCCGAATCTTCTGGGATACAAATCTCTTTATTTATTTATTTGAAGATTATGGGCCGCTCTCCAAAGCTACGGCAGAACTCCGAAAAAAAATGCTGATGCGCGGTGATCAGCTGCTGACTTCAACTCTGACGCTAGGGGAAGTTCTCGTAAAGCCTTTGGAGAATGGTGATTCTGTTTTGTACTCCAGATATGAATCTGGCATTGCTGCTGCGGCGCTGATGCTCCCCCTTAATGTTACTGCGGCCAAAATCTATGCTTCTTTGCGCTCCGATCGGACTTTGCGAGCGCCCGATGCCGTACAACTTGCATGCGCAGCGGGAGCCGGAGTTGATCTTTTTGTTACCAATGACAATCGACTTCAGAAAAAGCATGTAAATGGAATTCAATTCATTGTGCCGCTCGATCGGGTGCCCATCTAGCGCTAATCACCCCTTAACACTTCTTTACCGCCTCGCCTTCATACCATCTTGAGCGCTGCTCGTCTAACTGATAAAGTAAGTATTCACTTACTTTCATAAACTCCCTCATGCCTGTACGTCTTTCATCTCTCGACCGGCGACGCCAGATCTTGCGCACTGCATCCGGCATTTTTGCGCGCAGAGGCTACCGCGGAACAACCACGCGGGAAATTGCCGAGCGCGCAGGAATTAATGAAGCGCTGCTGTTCCGCCATTTTCCCAGCAAAGAAAAGCTTTACTGGACGCTCATTGAAGAGCTGTGCAGCGCCCGAGGCCGCCGCCGCAACATCAGCAAAATTCTTGAATCGGGTGGAACTGACCTGGAGGTTTTTACCGCTATCGCGCGCGAAATGCTGGTACGCAACGCCCGCGATACCGAACTGACGCGCCTGCTCTGGTTTACCGCGCTGGAGAGCCACACGCTCTCACAACGCTTCTTCCGCACTTTTATCGCCGTGTACTACGAAGAGCTGGCGGCTTATATCCGGAAGCGTGTGCGTGAAGGGGCATTTCGCAATATCGATCCCCTGCTCTCAGCCCGCGGCTTTCTGGGCATGGTGGTGTACCACTTCCTGGTGCAGGAACTTTTTGGAGCTAAGAAATTCCAGAAGTTCGATCCTGAAGCCGTTGCGGCTACGATGGCGGGAATTTGGCTGAACGGGATGCAAAGCGGCGCTGCGCAGGCGAACTTAAATGGCGGGAGCCATGCAATCTCAAACGGTCACAATGGAAATCATGTTCGCGCAGGAAAAAGATTTAACCATGAAAACTAGAAACTACATTCTTCACACATCATTGGCAGCGCTTCTGCTGCTGGCGGCGGGCTGCGGCAACAAAGACGCCGTGCAGGCCGCCAACCCTGTATCCGCTGGCGCGCCGGTCCGCGTTGCCACGGTCGCCTCGCGCACCATGCCGGTAGAGTTGCAGGCCATCGGCAATGTTGAGGCCATTTCAACTGTCTCCATCAAGGCACAGATTTCCGGGCAGTTGATGCAGGTGCATTTCAAAGAAGGCGATTTTGTGAAGAAAGGCCAACTGCTCTTCAGTATCGATCGCGCACCATTTGAAGCTGCGCTGCGCCAGGCGGAAGGCACGCTGGCCAAGGATGAAGCGCAGTCACTCAATTCCAAGCTTGATGCTGAACGCTATCAGGGTTTGGGCCAGCAGGGCGTCGTATCAAAACAACAAGTAGATGCCGCTGGAGCAGCCGCGAATGCCATGGCGGCCACCGTCGCAGCGGACAAGGCCGCGGTGGAGACGGCAAAGATTAATCTGGAATATACGTCAATCTATTCACCCATCAACGGACGCACAGGAAGCGTTGGCGTGAAAGAAGGCAATCTGGTGAAAGCCAATGACGTGCCGATCCTTGTGACGATCAACCAGATTGAGCCGATCTACGTGAGCTTCTCCATTCCGGAGCAACAGTTGGCGGAGTTAAAACAGTATTCCAATTCCAAGAGCCTTAAAGTTGATGCGGCGCCCCAAGGCAG
The DNA here is from genome assembly GCA_049688735.1 of Candidatus Angelobacter sp. Taxonomy (GTDB): domain Bacteria; phylum Acidobacteriota; class Terriglobia; order Terriglobales; family Acidobacteriaceae; genus Angelobacter. Next base: position 3,284 of record JBAVLE010000295.1, read on the forward strand.
CACACAGCATTTTCAGGGCAGGCTTACGTTTATCGACAACTCAGTGGATCTCACCACTGGCACCATTAAGCTGAAAGCCACGTTTGATAACGCTGCGCATGCGCTCTGGCCAGGACAGTTTGCCGACGTGAATCTCACTCTGAAATCACAACCGAATGCAATCGTGGTGCCGACTGCCGCGCTGCAAACCAGCCAGAATGGCACATATGTATATGTAGTGGATCAAGACCTGACCGCGAAACAGCAGCCGGTAAAAGTGGGTTGGAATGTGGGCGAGGAGACGGTGATTGCTTCAGGACTGCAACCGGGGCAGCGCGTGGTTACCGATGGCCAGTTGCGCCTGACTCCAGGCGCCAAAGTGGAGATCAAGAGCGGGTCACAAACCAGCGGATCATAAAAATGAACACACAGTTATTTATTCGGCGACCCATTACTACCACGTTGATCATGGCGGCGATCCTGATCTTTGGCTTCTTTGCGTATCGCCTGTTGCCGGTCAGCGATCTTCCGAACGTTGACTTTCCAACGCTTCAGGTAAGCGCAACGCTGCCGGGAGCCAGCCCGGAGACGATGGCCGCTGCCGTAGCGCTGCCACTGGAAAAACAATTTTCCACCATCGCCGGACTCGACTCCATGTCGTCATCGAGCGCCTTGGGCGCAACGAGCATCACACTGCAGTTCACGCTTGACCGCAGCATTGACGCTGCCGCGCAGGACGTGCAGGCCATGATTGCCAAGACGCTTTCACAGCTTCCACCGGAGCTGCCTTCGCCACCGTCATATCAAAAAGTGAATCCGGCCGATTCACCGGTACTCTACCTGGCGCTGGCCTCACCGAACATGCGCCTTTCAGACGTAGATGAGTCGGCGGAAACAACCGTGGCGCAGCGGCTTTCAATGGTAAGCGGCGTGGCGCAGGTCCAGGTTTTTGGCACGCAGAAGTATGCAGTGCGAGCGCAGCTTGATCCGCGCGCGCTGGCTGCGCGACAGATTGGCATTGATGACGTTGCCAATGCCATCACCAATGCCAACGTAAACCTGCCCACGGGAACGCTGTTTGGCCACTCCACTTCTTACACCGTTCAAGCCACCGGACAGTTGCTTGAAGCAAAGTCATACAAGCCGCTGATTGTGGCGTATCGAAATGGCTCACCGGTTCGTCTTGACGAAGTTGGCCATGTGTTTGACAGCGTGGAAAACGACAAGACGGCAAGCTGGTACAGTGGCGATCGCGCAATTGTGCTGGCTATCCAGCGACAGCCGGGAACCAACACGGTTGAGGTCGTCGACAGCATCAAGCGGTTGCTGCCACAAATGCAACAGCAGATGCCTGCCGGAATTAAGCTCAACATCTTGTATGACCGGTCGGTTTCCATCCGCGGCTCAGTCAATGACGTAAAGTTCACGCTCATGCTGACGATTGCGCTGGTAGTGATGGTGATTTTTCTTTTCCTGCGCAATATTTCCGCCACCATCATTCCCAGCCTTGCGCTGCCTATGTCAATTGTGGGCACGTTTGCCGCGATGTACCTGCTGGGCTACAGCCTGGACAATCTTTCATTGATGGCGCTCACGCTGACCGTTGGCTTTGTGGTGGACGACGCGATTGTGATGCTGGAAAACATTGTGCGCCACATGGAGATGGGCAAGCCTCCTTATCAGGCCGCCGTGGAAGGCGCACGCGAAATCGGGTTCACCATCATCTCCATGACCATCTCGTTGGCCGCCGTTTTTATTCCGGTGTTGTTCATGGGCGGAATCATTGGACGCCTGCTTCATGAGTTCGCCGTGACCATTGGCGTGGCGATTTTGGTTTCCGGCTTCGTCTCATTGACGCTTACTCCAATGTTGTGCAGCCGCTTTTTGCGAAACACGCATAACGATAGGCACGGTTATCTGTATCAGAAAAGCGAAGCCGTTTTTGACGCGATGTTGCACGGCTACGAGTGGAGTCTGAAACAAGTGATGGCGCATCCACGCATCACCATGGCCTTTTCACTGGTGATTCTAGTGGCCACGGCGTTTCTATACATGGATATACCTAAGGGCTTTCTGCCCAGTGAAGATCAGGGCCAGCTCTTTGCTTTTACTGAAGGCATTCAGGGCATCTCGTTTGAAGACATGATGCGCCATCAGCAAGAGGCAGCAAAGATCATCGGGGAGAGTCCATACGTTGCGAATTACATGTCCACGGTAGGGGGAGGCGGCGTAAATGCCGCGCTCAACTCCGGACGCATCTTTGCTCGGCTCACCGACCGAAACACGCGGCCACACGTCGACAAAATTATTGAAGAACTGCGCCCCAAGCTGGCGCAGATCCCTGGCATCAACGTCTATCTGCAAAATCTTCCGCCCATCCGCATTGGCGGCGCGCTTACCAAGAGCCAATACCAGTTCACGCTGCAAAGCCCTGACACGAATGAGCTTTATCAATACGCTCCGCTGCTGGAACAAAAGCTGCGCGGCATTTCTCAACTGCAGGACGTAACCAGCGACTTGCAGATCAAGAACCCGCAGGTTACGGTAAGCATTAATCGAGATAAAGCTGCGGCGCTTAACGTTGATCCGCGCACGCTGGAAGACGCGCTTTACAGCGCTTACGGCGCTCGCCAGATCTCAACCATCTACGCGCCGAATAACCAGTACAAAGTCATCATGGAGCTGGAGCCGCAATATGCGCTGGATCCTTCAGCGCTGGGCATGCTCTACGTCCACTCCAAGACCGGACAGCTTGTGCCTATGAGCGCGCTGGCCAGCTTCACGAAAGAAGTTGGGCCGCTCACGGTGAATCACCTTGGGCAGCTTCCAGCCGTGACCGTCAGCTTTAACCTCAAACCCGGCGTCGCGTTGGGCGATGCCATCACCGCAGTGAACAGCGCAGCCGCGCAGATTCTGCCGTCCACCATCAGCACCAGCCTGCAGGGCACGGCGCAGGCGTTTCAATCGTCTTTCGCCGGGCTGGGCGTGCTGCTTATGATGGCCATTCTGGTCATCTATATTGTGCTGGGAATTTTGTACGAAAGTTTTATCCATCCCATCACTATTCTTTCCGGCTTGCCTTCCGCCGGCGTGGGCGCGCTGCTCACGCTCAAACTCTTCCATACTGAGCTCAGCATCTACGCATTCGTCGGCGTGATCATGCTGGTAGGCCTGGTCAAGAAAAACGCCATTATGATGATTGACTTCGCGCTCGACGCGCAGCGCGAAGAAGGCAAGAGCGCGGTGGAAGCGATCTACCAGGGCGCGCTCGTCCGCTTCCGTCCAATCATGATGACCACCATGGCAGCGCTGATGGGCACATTGCCTATCGCAATGGGCTTTGGCGCCGGCGCCGAATCACGCCGTCCGCTGGGCCTGGCCGTGGTCGGCGGATTGATCTTCTCGCAAACGCTTACGCTTTACATCACGCCGATCTACTACGTTTATCTAGATAAGCTCGGTCCGGGTCTGAAGAAACTCTTCGGCGGAAAAAAGAAGACGACAGACCACGTGCCGGAGCGCGAATTGGAAGCCGTGGGCAGCTAGAACTTTTACCGCTGAACTTCCTCTCGCGGATTAACGCGGATCAAAAGCCGCATCTCCAAACACGCTCTTCATCGCTAACCCGATCAACATCTGCCAAAAACCCGCGATTGCACCCCATCCCGCGCAAAAGCGGGGCGGTCCGGGGACCCCGCGATTCGCAAGTGAATAGCTAGTCGCTAATACTGGTAGTGGATCAGTTTTTCACTGACCCACTACCAAATCCTCACTCTATCTTGCGGCGCAAGATAAAGTTTCTGCCCTGGCTTTACTTTGAATGCGTCGTACCATGCATCGATATTGCGCACGGTGGCGGCGCGATATTGTCCGGGAGAGTGTGAATCGCCCATCACTTGCGCGCGCAACGCAGCGTCGCGCGTTTTAGATCCGTAATCCTGCGCAAAGGCGATAAAGAATTGCTGGTCGCTGGTGAATCCTTGCTGCTCCGGCCCAGGCTTGCCGCCAAGCGACGCGCGATAGCCATCATAAGAAGCCGCGATACCGGCAACATCGGCAATATTTTCCGCCAGCGTCTGCTTGCCGTTGATTGAGAGGTCAGGGAATGGCTTGTACGTATCGTACTGTGCAGCCAGCTTTGCCGTAGCAGCGTTAAAGTGCTCCAGATCAGCCGGCGTCCACCAGTTGCGCAGGCGGCCCTTGGAATCAAACGCGGAGCCTTCACTATCAAACGTGTGGCTGACTTCGTGGCCAATCACCGTGCCAATCGCGCCATAGTTCACCGCGTTCGGGGCCTTGGGATCAAAGAATGGCGGTTGCAGAATAGCGGCAGGAAAGTTCAGCCCATTTTGCAGCGGAAGATTCACGGCGTTGACCGTCTGCGGAGACATGGACCACTCTTTGCGGTCCACCTGCGCGCCCAGCCGTCCAACTTCGCGATGATATTCAAACAGGCCGCCGCGCCACAGATTGCCAAACATATCGTCGGGCTTTACCTCAAAACCGGAGTAATCATGCCAATGTTCCGGGTACCCAATCCCCACATACAAACTGGAGAGCTTGGCCTGAGCTTCAGTTTTGGTGGCGGGGGCCATCCATGGGAGCGATTCAATACGCTTGCGGAAAGCCGCAGTGATGTTTGCAACCATCTCTTGCGCCTTGGCCTTTGCTTCCGGCGGGAAGAAGCGCTCAGCATAAATTTTTCCCACGGCGTCACCCAGCCAGCGGTCCACCACGGCCACGCCGCGTTGCCAGCGCGGCCTCTGCTGCGGCGTGCCGAACAGCGTCTTGCCAAAGAACGCAAAGTCTTCATCAGCCAGCGCCTTGGGCAATACTCCGGCATAATCTTCAATCAGGTGGTAAGCCAGCCAGTCCTTCCAGGTTTCCAACGGCACGGAAGCCACCAGCGCGGACTCGCCCGTAAACGCGGTGGGCTGCCACACGGTGAACTCGGCTTGTTTTTCTAGTCCAGCGCCGCGAAAGTATTCTTCCCACTCCAGCCCCGGCGCTTTGGCGGTGAAGTCCGCCGGCTTCCAGGTGTTATTCGCTTTATGGATGTCATCATTTTCGGCCAGGGTGATGTGTTTCTCTGCAATGGCATGTTCCAGATCAACGATTCGCTTGGCGCGCGCGTCTGTATCGGTAAAGCCCGTAAGCTTCAGCATGGTGGCGATGTGGGCCAGATATTTTGTGCGGGCATCGCGCATGCTTGCCGCGTCAGAAAGGTAATACTCGCGGTCCGGCAGCACGATTCCGCCCTGCAGCAGATAAGCGGCATAGTGCTCTGAGTCATTGAATCCCGGCGCCACCCACAGCCCAAACAAATTCGACGTATGAAAGTTGGTGTTGTTCAGCGCGTCAACATCAGCGCGCAGCGTTTCTCCCAGCGCGTGCGCCAGCTCGTGCTTATCTTTAATGGCAGCAATCGTATCCAGATGCGGCTTCAGCGGGGTCAGGCCCTTGGCTTCAATGCCCGCTTCGTCCATATAAGCGTTGTAGAGATCAGCAATCTGGCGCGAGCCGGAGCCTGCCGGCGCTTTCTGCTTTGCGGCCTCTTCAATGATCGCGGCCGTGCGTTTGTTGGTGAGGTCAGCCAGCGATGTAAACACGCTCACGCCAGGACGGTCCGGCGGGATTACCGTTCTTTTGATCCATGCGCCGTTGGCATAGTGGTAAAAATCGTCGCCGGGCTGGACTGAAAGGTCCATATTGGGGACTGCAATGCCGTGAACTGCCTTCGCAGGAACATCGGCCCGTTCAGGGGTTGCGGCCCGCGCAAAAAGAAAACCGAGCAAGAGAATAACCACGGCGCATACAGTGGCGTGCGAAGAAGAAAATTTTTGATGTCTGATTTTCATGGGGGAAACAAGGCTCCGATATATCTATGAATAGTATGACGGATGGCCCCAAAAGAAGGTAGCAGGGGGGATTGAGAAGGGCCGCGGCTTTGCCATTCTTCTATTCCAGCCTTAATTTTTATCTGCCCAATCCTGAGCGAAAGCCGAGCGGAGGAACGACGCGAGGGTGAGTCGAAGGACCTCGAGAATGTTGTCCAGCTTCCATGCCGCTGCAGGGAGTTTCCACCAGAAATCCTAAGACTTTTTCTTCGTCGACTGGCCCTGGAACAGTATTTCCCGTCCCCAGTTCTCAGCCAGATCTTCCCATCGCGGATTAATCTTTTCAATCAGCGCAATCTTCTTCTCCCTGCGCCAGCCTTTCAACTGCCGCTCGCGGCGCTTTGCCACATACACGTCGTCATATTCTTCGTAGTAGACCAGCCGATTACATTTGTATTTCTTGGTGAATCCATCCATCTCGCCAGATTTGTGCTGAAAAATGCGCGTGTCAACAAAGCCGGTCATGCCGATATACAGCGTGCCGCTGCTGCTGGTCACAATGTAGACCCAGAATTTGTAAAAGCGGCCTTCGCGCATGGCGGGAAATGGTAGCACGTCCATTCTCGTTGAAACTCCCTGCGGCGGCGATAGCGAGAGGACAAATCCTCGGGGTCCTTCGACTCATCCTCGCGTCGTGCCTCGCTCGGATTTCGCTCAGGATTGGGCAGGTTAAGGGAGGTACATTCCCGACACCCAGCTATGCCGGGTGCGCGTTATGATAGACGCCATTTCTTTAGATCGTTTTGACGAACGCGCCTCGCCTTCTTGAATCCTCTCTGAACATTTAGAGCGTTTGCCGCTGAGTCTTTACGATAGATGTGACGAAAGAGCCCTTCGAGTTCGGTCACCTCTTCGTCTCGAATATTGTCCCAAACCTCGAATGCTGAGAAATGCGTCCATAGCTTTCCCTTTCTCTTAGACCTTGCGTGAGACATCAGGCGTCCACGCATGCCGCCTCGCCTGCCGGCGGCGGCCATCCCGACATACAGCACGTCGTACTTGTCACGCCCCCGATTACGGGACATCTTATAAAGCACATAGATCCCCCGAAGCATTCTTGGCAAAAGCTTCACATCGTCCTTTCGAATGAACTCGGCGCTTCGACGAACTAGCCGCAGTTCGCTCTCTGCCATGTGTGTCTCCTCCTTACGTTGTCAAAAACCCTTATACCCACGAGTTTTCCACGTTTCAAATTTGCTGAGTGCAACATGCCCAAAAGATAAACTCAGAACCATAGCAAGATATGCTTGGTCTTTGGTGCCAATTCCAGGATGCGCACCGGAAGAGAGAAAGCCCCAGCTACTCGAAAATGCCAGCTTCTCGTCACTATCCAAGAATCCGGCTTCTTCGAGATACGGAAATAGGTCTTTCATCGTCAATTTCGTTGTGTCTTTTTTAAGGTCAGCCCGGTTGCGCTCCGTGTCTTCAGCAACGTCCTTCAAAAGTCTTTCAAAGAACTTCCGCCATTCTCCGACTGCTATGTCGTACTTTCCGTCCAAATATGCTTGTTCGCCATTCGAGAAATGATGCAGAAGAGTTTGCATCGAACTCAGTTTCGCCGCCTTTATCTGTTCGATCAACAATGAGACCTGCTTTGGCTGATCGAATATGGCCGTATCAGCAGCGATAAGTTTGTCTTGATGCAGGCGGAACCCGTCCAGTTCGAGGCTGTTTAAAAGCTGCTCAAGCTCGGCATACCAGCCGTCATAGTCGGGCAAAATGTTTTTCTTATCGAAAAGGTATTCGCCAAATTTAAGTAAGAGACTGTGCCCCCTCTCAACGTGTTCAGCTTGCCTTACTGAATCCGATAGATATTCCAGCCTTGCTCTTGTTGCCGGCCAACTCCTTCCCGCCTGAGTAGGGTTGAAGAAGCTGCCGTCTTGTAATTTCGGAAAGATTCTGTCAAAGTCCCACAGATTTTGGGGAGCACAGGCTTTGAGAAATCCTTGATCAAAGTTTCTCGCATAGAGCTCTCTTTTAAAGTCCGTGGCACTAACTAACGGCGTGTGTATACCGGTATAAGTTGTGTCATCATAGCAGCCCAATTTTTCAAAAACCCGAATCATCTGCGCAACGCTGCGCTGAGAGAGTTCAGCCATAGCCCCTCGTAAGAATTCTGGGAGTAAAGTTCCAGTATATTCTTTAATTTTTTTTACGACCCTTACGCATGCCGGCGACAGTAGCACGGCCATTCTCGTAAAAAACTCCCTATGTCGGCATGGTAGCGGGACACATTCTCGGGGTCCTTCGACTCATCCTCGCGTCGTGCCTCGCTCGGATTTCGCTCAGGATTGGGCAGGTTTAAAGTGGATCGTTTCCCCTCGACGCTATTCTCTGTCACAACAATCTTTGCACGGCTACGTTGTGGGAAACGGCAAGGTCTGCCCATGTACTTCAGGACATCTTTACAGCAAACAAAAAGAAAAGTAACATAGGCAGACCCGATCGCGTTGGCAAGCTTCACATAAGTGATTGGCGACCTTCAGGTGGGAAGGGCGTGATTATCGGGTGATCTGGTGATCGGTTGATCCGGTGATCGCAAGAGCAAAGTCTGTCGACCGAATAATAGATATAAGCCCTTTAAAATCCTAATTGAACTCGTTTTTAGGTTCGCAGTTCTGGGATACCTCTGGGATGAGGGCGGTTAAGTCTTTTGGAATCCTAGTTGAGGGATACCGGGGGAGGTGGCGCAGATGGCGACTAGCCGCCTGGATCGCATGTCAAGATCTGGGACACCTCCGGGATGGTGGCGGTCAAGTGCTTTGGAATCCTAATTGAAGCCACCGGGGTACCCCCCGGCGGAGCCATTAGCACTTAGCCATTAGCAATTAGCCAAACATAAGAACCAAACCCAAGGCGGCGCACAGGCGGCAGGGCTGCACTGGCATTGTGAGTTGGGTAAACGCGAAGGGATCAGCGATGGAAGATATCGGGGCTGGTAGTCGAGATCAGAGCAAAGCATTGCAGGGCCAGATCGTTGAGGAGCGGTATGGCTACTATCGGCGGTGCCAGCGATTCCGCAGGAATGGGCAACAGTGCAAGGCACCGGCCATGAAGGAGACGGACCGATGCTACAAGCATCAGGCGCAGGCAGATGTTGAGCGGCGCAGGCGAGCGCAATTTACGCTGCCGCCGTTGGTGGACCTGAAGACCGTACAGCGGGCGATTGGCGATGTGGCGCAGGCGCTGATACAAGATCGGATTGACGAGGATTATGCGGGAGAGTTGTTGCAGAAGTTGGAGAGGGCGTCAATGAGGTTGCGGGGAGTGGGTAAAGCAATTGGTATTTAGTACTTGGTAGAAGCGAATTTCACCGCCGTGGCAAACTGAATGAGCGATCAACCTGAAACCGCTAGCTTAGATTGCGTTTGCCATGAATCACGCTGGCGATAATCACTTCTTCCGTTTCGACTTTGTAAATGATGCGATAGCTATATGCGAGCAGCTCTCTGAGCGATGGGTCTTGAAATTCTGGGACTTCACGCCCTGACTGCGGAAAACGAGCGAGCTGGCGTGTGAGCTTCACTATTTTCTTCACCACAATGTTTGCGTACGCGGGAGAATCTGAGGAGATGAAAGCAGCGATGGATTCAACATCGGCAAGAGCGCGTGCGGACCAGACTACTCGCTTAGCCATTTGCTCAGGCGTGATTCAGCGTCTTCCTGGGAGATCGCGCCATTCTCGCGGGCGTCGTCCAACCCGCTTCTCACCTTCTCCAGCACGTAAAGGTGATATTGAATGTCCTCGATCGAGCAGTTGTCCGGAAGCTTTTCCAGCAATGATCGCGCTTCCTGTTTGGCTGTCATGCCCCCTAGCATATCATTTCGCGTCACGTTATCCTTTCCTTCGAGGACTCCTAACGCCCATGCGCCGACTCCTGATATTTCTCCTGGTATCAACCATTATGGCTACTGCCCAGAAAACTCCTGCTCCCGCTTCTTCGCCAAACACATTTCCCAACGCCGATGAACTCAACCAGATGGCAGCGCGGTTTGCGCCGGTAAATCTGGAAGTGGATCTCTCCGGGCTTTCCGACGGAGACAAGAAAGCGGTGGCCAAGCTCATCGAAGCCGGACGGATTGTGAACCACATTTTTATGCAGCAGTTCTGGAGCGGCGACCTGGCGCTTTACCAGAAGCTGCAACAGGACAAGACGCCGCTGGGCAAGGCGCGGCTCCATTATTTCTGGATCAACAAAGGCCCGTGGTCTGAAATTGACGAGCATAAAGCCTTCCTGCCCGGAGTGCCGGCCAAGAAGCCGGCGGGCGCGAACTTCTATCCGGAAGACATGAC
>JBAVLE010000296.1:0-10190 GCA_049688735.1 Candidatus Angelobacter sp.
GGCTTGCCCAGCACCACCGTGCGGCTGATGTCGGATTCGTATCCTTCCACCTTACAGCCGCCATCCATGAGCAGAATGGTGCCTTCGCGGATCACCTGAGGTTTTGCCGAACCATGCGGCAAGGCGGAGTTCTCGCCCACCTGTATGCTTGCGCCGCCTTCGAACCCCTGCTGCGCGTGCGCTGCCTGAACCATCGCGCCAAAATCGTTCTGTGTCATGCCTTCTTTGGTGGAGCGATAGGCAGCTTCATACGCCGCCAGCGTGACTTCATTCGCCAGCTTCATCAACTGCAGTTCGTGCTGGCTCTTGATCATCCTGCAGCCCGCCGTGACAGGCGTTGCGCTCACCAGGTGCAGGCCGGGCGCGGCTTTGCTCAGCCCGTCGCTAAAAACGTAGCGGACTGTCTCCTCCATCCCAACATTTCCCGTGGTAAGGTTTCTGTCCTTCAGCCCTTCGGCAATCCGCTGGTAAGGACTTTCATCTTCCTGCCAGGTGCGGACTTCTGCGTTGTTTCCTCCAGGTCCGCTGGCAACCTGCTCACGCGCGCGATCTTCCTCAAACGCCGGACAGACATAAAACGGATTTCCTTTCACTGGCAGGATCAGCGCAAAAGTGCGCTCGCTCATCCACCAGTGAATATTTGAGAAATAAACCAGTGAGGTCCCGCCCATCACCATGATGGCGTCAATCTTGTTTTCGGCCATTAACTGCCGTGCTCTCTCGATCCGCTGCTCGCGTTCCACCGTGGTGATCGGCTTGGCTTCCGCCTTGCGCGACTTCAATTTCGCAATGGCTTCGGGCTGTTTAGTTTTTCCCTCCGCCTCGGCGGCAAATGCCATGCCAGGCTGCGCTAAACCGACTGTTGCCATTCCGGCGGTCTGAAGAAAATCTCGGCGCGAAAATTTCATGTATGAATAGCTCCTTTAATTACCCGCTGATGCTTGTTTTATTAATTCTGGAAATCAGATTTACCCTTCAATTTCGCCGTTAGTTCATCAAAGGCACTTGGCAAAGCCGAAATCGAATAGCGTTCCCCTTGGGTCTTAGCCTCTGGTGAAAATATTTTGATAAGCCCAAGTCTTGTTTCAACATCGTATTCGCCAAGCAAATTATCGAGTAACAAATAGGCAATTTGTTGAAGATCTTCGTCCTCATTTTTAAAGCCTGGGATGAACAAGTAAATTCCGGCCATTTGACCATTATCGAGAAGAGTAAACTGCACATTCTTCGCATCGACACGCTTTCCGCGAAACTCTACTGTCCGAAGTGGATCTGTCTGGGATGCGTTGCGTCGCGGACGAAAAGCAGTGATCTCCCAGTTTTTGAGAGGGGGAGCCGCGGCTGTTAACGCTGTTACAGCCGGAAACGCACGTTTTATACCGCCAGCACTAATAACAAATTCCCTTGTTAGATCCTTCGAACCGAACTCGAAGGTGAGATCACTGTCAACTTTCTGTAATGCAGCCGCAAGCTCGTCAAAAATTCTTTCTCTATCTTCCTCAAAGTTCAGCAGTTCCTGCTCATGCTCTATAAACCAGTTCCAGAAGCTTTGATAGTCAGACAATTACTAACTCCTCAAGTCTAGGCAAACTAATTCCCCGCTGCCTTCTCCGTAAACTTCTTCACGTCCGCCGGTGTTCCCTTCAGCAGATCGCGCAGAATTGTCACCTCGGCCGTCATACCGGTCTTGAGTGAAGGTTCAGCAACCGGCGCGAACAGCGACGAATGATTGCTGGGCAACTGCTTACCCGCTGCTTTCGCCTCAGCCAGCTTCTGCGGGTCAGCCACGCCAAGCGTAAAGTAAAACGACGGCACTCCCTGCTCCACAAAGTACGAATAGTCCTCTGACGTCATGATGGGATCTTCCGTCACCACAGTTCCCTTGCCCAGAACGCCTTCAAGTGTCGCAGCCAGATGCTTAGTCAACACCGGATCGTTATACACCGCTGAGGTGGATTCGTATTTCTCCACCAGCGGCATCTTCTCTGCGCCCGCAGCCATTGCTTCCGCCTTTGCCACGCGTTCAATGCCCGCCAGCAGATGCTGCCGCACGTCGGGCTTGTAAGAACGCACGGTAAAGCCCATCTGCGCGTCGTCAGGGATAATGTTGTTCTTGGTGCCCGCCTGTATGTAGCCGATGGTAATAACCGCTACGTCTCCCGGCTTGATTTCGCGTGACACGATCGACTGCACCGTTACCGCAATCCTGGCCGCGATCAACACTGGGTCAACCGTGGTTTGCGGCTGGGCTCCGTGCCCGCCCTTGCCGTAGACGGTGATTCGGACTGAATCTGCATTGGCCTTGGCGTATCCCGGCGTTATTCCTACTTTGCCCACGGGAAGACCGTTCGTATCGTGCATCGCAATTCCGATATCCGGCTTGGGAAAGCGCGTGAAAAGGCCGTCTTTAATCATCTTGTCCGCGCCGGTAATGGTTTCTTCTGCTGGCTGGCCAATCAGCATCAGCGTTCCATGCCATGAATCCTTGTTGTGCGCCATGATTGAGGCTGTCCCAAACAAAGCTGCCATGTGGACGTCATGCCCGCATGCATGCATCACCCCAACGTCGCGTCCGCTGTCGTCTTTGGCACGGACTTTGCTTGCGTACGGCAACCCGGTTTTCTCTTCAACCGGCAGCGCGTCTAGCTCCGTGCGCAACATCACTGTTGGGCCGGCACCATTTTTAAGGATGGCAACGACTCCAGTCCCACCGACGTGTTCCGTGACTTCATACCCAAGTGTGCGAAGTCGATTAGCCAGCTCGGCTGCGGTGCGCGTCTCATGTGATGACAATTCAGGATGCTGGTGGAGATCCAAATACAAAGTCTGCGCCTCAGGAAGCACGGAACTGACCTGCTTATCGAGCGGAGAATTCTGCGCTGAAGCAATAATCCCCGGCAGAGAAAGAAGCAACACTAAAAATCCGGCAATCCTTAAAACACGCAAGCAGCGGATGGAAAGCATGGCGGCCTCCTTATGGACTGGATAGAGTACCATCCCGGTTCCAAAGCACAACATCGGCGCCAGGAAAATGGCAGACTTATTCGTCTCTGAGAGCTTCAATCGGCTCGACCGCCGCCGCGCGACGGGCCGGAATAACTGCCGCCAGAGAGCCCACCACAATCAACAGAATTGCTACACCCGCGTAAGTCCAAATATCCAGAGGCTTCACTCCGTACAGGACGCTTTTGACCAGCCTGCCCGCCCATAGTGCAAACGCTACGCCAAGCGCCAAGCCCGCCACCACAAGCACTAAACCCTGCTTAAAGAACATGCCAAGAATTTTCTGGCGCGTGGAACCAAGAGCCAGCCGAACGCCGATTTCGCGCCTCCTGTAGCTCACCAACTGGGCCAGAACTCCATAGAGTCCCGCGATCACCATCAAGACAGCCATACCGGCAAATGCTCCGGTTAGATAGAGTAATAGCCGCCGACTGAAATTGCTGGCATCCACTGCTTGCTGCATGGTCTGGAAGTTATCCAGAGCAAAGTCGGGGGCGGTCTGCCGGAAAACCTCTCGCATTGCGGGCGCCACGGCAATGTTTCCGCGGGTCTTTACGGCGAAAAAGACGACTGTCTTGATCAGAAGCTGGTAATAGAGTGAAGTGGATGGAACCTGTTCATATGGAACGAGGAGCAGCGGCTTAGGCGAATGTGACACGCCATTGTCCACCTCATCGCCAATGACCCCAACGACGGTGTAAGGCTTAATTGCTCCAGTATCTTTGCCGCCCAGGTCTATCTGCTGCCCCAGCGGATATTTCCCTGCAAAATATTTGCGCGCGAGTGTTTCATTGATCACCATCACAAAGGGGGCATTTGCGCTGTCGTCACTGGTAATCATCTTGCCGCGGATGACCGGCGTTCCCATTACGTGCGCATATCCGCCACTCACCGCCGAAATCCTGGCCTCAAGAGGATGCGTGGGATCCTTCAACTCGCCAACCACGGCGAAGCTCGTATTCATGTCGATCCCGGAAAGAGGAGGAGTGGTGATGAGCGCTGCGTCCTGTACTCCCGGCACATGCCGCATCCGTTCCAGAGTTGGCTGATAAAAAAGCGTTGCAATGGAAGTTGGGGCCGGCTCGTTGTCCCTCGATACGTTCATGTTTGCGAAACCTGCAGCATCTGCCGGCATGGACGTGAAGGTGCTCACACGCGTAACATCAAAGCCCAGCTTGGTGTGTTCCAGGTTCCACAGCGTGTGAAAAAGCAGGCCAGTAGCAATCAACAGCAGGGTTGAAAGAGTGACTTCCCCTGCAACCAGCCAGCCGCTTACGCGCGGGCCAACGGAACGCGATCCCAGGCCGCGTGATGCGGCCTGCAGCGCCGGCTGGGGATCAGTCCGGGCTACAAAGAGAGCAGGCAAAAGCGAAGTTAATACGGTGGTGAGAGTTGCGATTCCTGCAAGTACCAGCAATACCGGCCAATGGATCGCGATCGTCTCATCGCGCGGGATTGTGTCGGGAGGCAATTTGTGAACCACGCTTACCGCAAGCCACGCTATAGCCAGACCAAAAATACATCCCAGGGCGCTCAATAGCCCGCCTTCGACAAAGAGTTGACGCACTAAGCGAAACTGCCCTGCTCCTAATGCGGAGCGCACCGCAAATTCCTGCTGCCGCCCAAGGCATCGCGCAATAAGTAAATTTGCAACATTGCCGCACGCTATCAGCAGGACAAGACCAAGTGCGATCACCAGGGCAAGCAAAACATCGCGCACGGGGCCTGTCAGCATTTCCTGATAGCTGGCAATCCGAAAAGCGATGTCTTTGCCTTTCTCCGGGTCGGTTTGATGGATATATTGCGCAATGGCAGCCAACTCCGCTTTGGCTTGCGCCATGGCAACACCGGGTTTCAACCCTGCGACGATGTAAAAGAAGTGGCTCCCACGGTCCTTTTGCATCTCCGTGGTCGGCTGAATTGGCAGCCATAACCCTTTGTCCAAATCCTGCCCGGCTATTTCGGGAAAAAGAAAGCTCGCAGGCATCACTCCCACCACCGTCCGTGGCTTGCCATCAACACGAATTGTCTTGCCTGCGATTTGCCGGTCGGCATTGAAAGCCTGCCTCCACAATCCTTCTGAAAGAAGCACCACTTGCGGACCGCCGGGCTGTCCTTCATCCTCAGTGAACGTTCGTCCCAAAAGCGGCTGGACGCCGAGCAGTTTGAAGGTGTTCGGCGTCACGCCGGGCGTAACTACACTCACTGACCCTTCTTTGCCCTGTACCACGCCCACGTCTTCTGAGAACAGAGCGACATTTTCCAATTTTTGCGCTTGATCACGAACGTCGCGATAGGTGACCCATGAAGTAGATTGAAAGCTGTCTCCGTCCGCGGGCCCAATGTAGACCATTCGATCAGAATGCTGGTAAGGCAGTGGATGCAAAAGGACGCTCTCAATTACCGTGAACATTCCGGCGTTCGCGCCGATTCCCAGTGCCAACGTCAATACAGCAAGCAGGGCAAAGCCCGGGGCATTGCGTAATTGGCGCGCAGCGTAGCTAATTTCCTGAAGCAATGTGGACATAGTGATCAGCCACCATCTCTTGTGTTCTTTCAAAACATTGGCTTATCAAGTTTAGTTCAGTTCTGTACTAAGGTGTTCTGCATTACCAGGTAAAGATTTGCAATCTCACGAATTTCAGAGGGGAATTGCTGAATCAGAACAGCTGGGGCAACCTGCTTTCCACAGCAGCTATCACATGCTCAGAAAAGCTTACGTGTGCCTGCACGGAGGCCAGTACCCAGGAGTTCCTCAATGTCACATCGTCGTGCTACAGAGTGTTGCGCTGTGGTTTTTTTTGCGTTGTTAATGTCCGGTTGTCAGGGGCTTGGCGGGGGATCAAGCGCTGTTGCGCCCACGCCCACTCCCACACCTGCGCCCGCAGGAAGTTTGAATGCTTCCATTAATCACATTGTTCTTTTCATGCAGGAGAATCGTTCTTTCGATTCCTATTTCGGACAATTGAATGTCTATCGGGCAAAACAAACTCCTCCTTTGCCCCAGGACGTTGATACCTGGACCTCTGGTGCAGACAAGACTCCGGCAAACGTCTCAACTCCCAGCTATGACCCAAATACGGGAAAACAAGGCCCGCCGATCAAAGCGTTTCATATGCAAAGCGCATGCTCTGAGAATCTGACGCCTTCTTGGAATGAGAGCCACCGTATATTCAACTTCTCGGGCTCTTTCACCATGAATGGCAACGCTTTCATCGAGGGAAAGTTTGCTCATGACGAGTTCGTGAACGGCGTGCCGAATTTCACCGATTTTACCGGCAAACGCGCCATGGGTTTTTACGATGATAGCGATCTGCCGTTCTACTACTTCATAGCGTCAAATTTCGCTACTTCTGATCGGTGGTTTTCTCCAGCTCCTACGCGTACGCATCCCAACCGCTTTTACTGGATGGCCGCCACCTCACAAGGTTTTGTGGTGCCGCCGCTCCAGCAGATAACCGCCAAAACGATCTTTGAGGTGATGGACACCAACCATATCTCCTGGAAGATTTATACGACGGATGGGCACACATACTTCTCCTATTTCGCTTATTTCAATGCCCATCACGCAAACGTTGTCCCGTTGAGCCAATACTTTACCGACGTGCAAAACGGGACCCTGCCCCAGGTTGCGTATATAGAGACCGGAATTGAGGTCAACGACACAAGCAGCAGCGGAGTTGATGAGCATCCTAAGAGCAATATCCAGTTGGGCGCGCAATTCGCGGCCAAACTGATCAACGCCCTTATGAACAGCCCATCATGGAAAGATACTGTCATGATCGAAACGTTTGATGAAGGCGGAGGGCTGTATGATCACGTTCCGCCGATTTCTGTTCCCAGTCCAGACGGCATACCGCCAATTATGCCGGCGACAAACCAGCCCGGTGACTTTACCCTGACCGGTTTCCGTGTGCCGCTCATGGTGATTTCGCCCTTCTCTAAAAAGAATTTTGTTTCGCATACGCCGATGGACTACACCGCGGCACTCAAGCTGATTGAAACCCGGTTCAATTTGCCCGCTCTTACCAAGCGAGATTCTTCCATGCCTGATATGACCGAGTTTTTTGATTTCACCACTAATACCGGGCCGTGGGCTACGCCACCTACGCCTCCTACGCAGCCGGTGAACTTGCCTTGCACCTTTGGCGTTCCGATTGGGTGAGTAAGAGGATGTCAGTCGTTACTGATCATTTCAAGGTATTCGCGGCGACTCTCAATCGCCGCGAGCTTTTTTGCTATTTCAGAGGGCGTCGCACGAGAATTCTTCAAGCTGTGATCGCTAACAGTTTGACGCGAGCCAATTTGAGGTTTCATAATATAGAGTTTGCCTAGCAAATCTGATCGGAGCATAGCAGTACATGGCTAGCATTGCCTCGCCTGTCGAGCGCGGAGTCCCCCCGATTCGTGCCGGCAAGGGCCACTCATTCTTTCTGCGTCGCCTGCATTCGTTGAGCGGGATCATTCCAATTGGCGCATTCCTGCTGGAGCATTTCATCTCAAACGCGTTTGCTACCAACGGCCCCAGGGCATACGCGGACCAGGTAAAGTTTCTCACTGGCCTGCCTTTTGTCCTTGTTCTCGAGATCGTTGGAATTTATATCCCGCTGCTGTATCACTCTTTCTATGGTTTCTATATCTGGTTTCGCGGCAAATCGAATGTCAGCGAGTATCCCTGGGCGGGAAATTTCATGTATGCCGCGCAGCGCTGGACCGGCGCAATCGCCTTCGCGTACATCGTGTGGCATACCTACACAATGAGGTTTACGGGCATCCATCTGTTAACGAATTCAGAAGCCGCCTTTCACAAGGTGCAAATGGAATTGCAGCACTGGTGGGCAGGAGTTTTTTATCTGATCGGCATCATTGCCGCATCATGGCACTTTGCTTACGGTATATATCTTTTCTGCGCCAAGTGGGGGATCACGGTCAGCGAGAGATCGCGCAAATGGCTCGGCCGGGCCTGCACGGTGCTTGCGCTTACTTTGATTATCGTCGGTTGGGTCACAATGGCGGCATTTTTCCGGCCACAGTGGAAGAACACTCCGGCTGAACTTCCAGCGCAGCAAAGCGCGGAGCAAAGCACACATTAGGACTGAACCACAAAGGACACGAAGAAACACAAAGGCAGGGATGAATCGGTGAAAGCTCTTAGCTCTCGATTCTCAACTTTCAGCATCTTTTAGCTCGTACGAAAATCAAACAGGAGCAGAAGCATTTTCTTCGTGATCCTTCGTGTCCTTTGTAGTTAAAGAACTTTATGGTAACGACACCAAAAATTATCGTGGTAGGCGGCGGGCTCGCAGGGCTGGCTGCAACTATCAAGATTGCTGAAGCCGGTGGCCACGTCGATCTGTTCTCAATCGTGCCGGTCAAGCGATCGCATTCTGTATGCGCTCAGGGCGGCATCAATGCCGCTAAAAATCTCAAAGGTGAAGGCGATACCACCTGGCAGCACTTTGACGATACGATCTACGGCGGTGATTTCATTGCCAACCAGCCGCCCGTTAAGGCCATGTGTGAGGCTGCACCTGGGATTATCGATCTGCTGGATCGTATGGGCGTCACCTTCAACCGGACACCAGAAGGGCTGCTCGATTTCCGCCGCTTTGGCGGCACGCTGTACCATCGCACCGCATTTGCCGGCGCTACCACCGGTCAGCAGCTTCTCTATGCACTCGACGAGCAGGTTCGCCGCTATGAAGCCGAAGGGAAAGTCACTAAACACGAGCATTGGGAATTTCTGAGTGCGGTACTGGACACGAATCGTGTCTGCCGTGGCATCTGCGCCATGGATTTGCGCAGCATGGAAGTGCGCACCTTCCCTGCCGACGCGATCATCATGGCCACCGGAGGCATCGGCGCAATTTTTGGCAAATCGACGAACTCCGTTGTCTGCACCGGCTCGGCGCAATCCGCCCTTTATCAGCAAGGCTGCTATTACGCAAATGGCGAATTCATCCAGGTCCATCCGACATCTATTCCCGGTGAAGACAAGCTGCGGTTAATGTCGGAGTCGGCGCGCGGTGAAGGCGGCCGCGTGTGGGTGCCTAGGACCAAGGGCGACAAGCGCGACTGGAAAAGCATTCCGGCAGCAGAGCGCTTTTATTTCCTGGAAGAGTGGTACCCGAAATATGGCAACCTGGTGCCGCGCGACGTGGCCACCCGGGCCATCCACAAAGTGGTCTATGAATATGACCTGGGCATCGACGGCCAGCCGATGGTCTATCTCGATCTAACGCATATTGACCGTGAGACGCTGAACCGAAAGCTGGAAGGCATTCTGGAAATTTACGAGAAATTTGTTGGCGATGATCCTCGCGACGTCCCCATGAAGATTTTTCCCGGGATGCATTACACCATGGGCGGCCTCTGGGTGGATTACAACCAGGCGACAAACATTAAAGGAATTTTTGCCGCCGGTGAATGTGAATACGGCTATCACGGCGCCAATCGGTTGGGCGCAAATTCGCTCCTCTCCTGTATTCATGGAGGCTTCGTTGCCGGACCGCAAGCCATGCTGTACGCCAGGAACAACACCAAATCCACTGACGGCGTAAGCAGCACGGTGTTTGACTCTGAGCGCAAGCGCCAGGAAGAAGCCAACGCTTCGCTGCTAACTTCAAACGGCACGGAGAACCCCTTCCGTTTGTGGCGGGAATTGGGCGAGCTGATGACGCGCAACTGCACCGTTATCCGCTACAACAAAAATTTGCAACAGACTGACGCCAAGCTGGTGGAGTTCCTGGAACGCTTCAACAACATCAACCTGAGCGACAAGAGCCAGTGGGCCAACACCTCATTCATTTTCACCCGGCAGCTTTACAATATGCTGCAACTTTCACGCGTGATTGCGCAGGGCGCTGCTTTGCGAAATGAATCGCGCGGCGCGCATTACAAGCCGGACTTTCCAGACCGCGACGACAAGAATTTTTTAAAGACCACCAAGGCTTATTTTGCTCCGGATGCCGATGAGCCCCGTTTCGAATTTGAGCCAGTGGATATTTCTCTGCTGCCGCCGAGACCGAGACGGTATGACATGGCGAAGTAGGTCTTAACCACAAAGGACACAAAGGAACATGAAGATCAAAATCTAAGGAATATGAGAATCGTTGAGCAACTCCGAAACAAAACCTTTGTGACCCTTCGTGTACTTTGTGGTTAAGCGTTTTTTATGGACCAGCCAC
>JBAVLE010000297.1:0-2370 GCA_049688735.1 Candidatus Angelobacter sp.
GCATCAGGCGTCTTGTTTTCATCCATGCGCTGAGATTATTTGTTCTCTTGCCTTTGTCAATAAAGAACTCAGTTCACCGCCTGGTTTTTTCACACCTTCCGTGCCTCCGTGGTGGATGTTAGTATTCGACGCTGACTAAAAACAAACCGCTGGCAGGGGCGGTGGCTGCGGCGGCGGAGCGATCACGCAGTTCAAGAATGCGTCGGACGTCTGCGACGGTGAGGCTGCCTTTGCCGACCATGAGAAACGTCCCGACGAGATTGCGCACCATGTGGTGGAGAAATCCATTGCCGCGAACGGTGTAGATCAGTTCATCGCCTTGACGCTGCCACTGGGAATGAAAGATGGTGCGGACGTTGTTGGGTTCAAAATCGGCATGGTCGATTTCAAGTGCTGGGTGATTCATTTCAATCGCCGCATTGACTCCGGCATTGGTATCGGTTCCGAATTTAGTTTCGGTTTCCGATTTAGTATCGCCTGATTTGGTTTCGACCTCGGCATTCTTTTCGAGTCCTTGTTCCGTTTTGATTGCGAATTTGATATGGAGCGCGGCTTTGGCCCTAGGCCTCTCTTGATCGGTTGCGAGAGCTTGCTTGCGTTTTTCAGGATCGACAGCGGCGAAGCTGGTGAAGTCATGCTCGCCTTCTACTAGCTTCGCGGCTTCGATCATGCGCGATTCCGAGAGCGGATAGGGATGGTGGTAAACGTAGCGCGCCTGGAATGGCGAGCAAATTGCTCCTCGATAGATGTGGTATCGATAAGTTTTGGCGACAGCCGAGCGGCGCGCATGGAACTCAGACGGCATCTCTTCTGCGGCAAGAACGCGTATGGAGCGGGGAAGTATGTCATTCAAAGCGCGAACCAGATTGTCGACCGGAATGGGCGAATTGGTGGTCACGGTGGCGATTTGAGCGAGCGCGTGGACGCCTGCATCGGTGCGGCCAGAGCCTTGCGGGAGAGTTTTTTCGCCGGTGAGGTGTTCGAAAGCGGACACCAGCGTCCCCTGAACGGACAGTCGGTCAGGCTGGATCTGCCATCCCGCGAAGTCGTGGCCATCGTAAGCGAGCGTGAGTTTGAGGTTGCGTGACAAATTGGTACCGGATATTCAAGCGTTCGGGGTGTGCCTTTTTCGTTGCGTCTGCTATGCGCTGCGCTCACCCGCGGCTATCTTGGGCTATGGCCCGCGATTTCGCAAGTGATCGATAATGCTAGGCAGGCGGCGTGTCAGTTTACAAACTGATCCCGCTCAACACTTTTTAACGCCTAAAGCAGCACTGAGCCGATATACTAACGGGTTTCCGCAACACTGACTGAATCTGGAACCGCAAAGGGGGTTCCCGCGTATCTTGAGTGAGCAAAGGTGACGGAACCTGAAAATTACAGTCTCTATAAATTTATCAATCAGCCAGCTACAAAAGATCTGGAGAAAAAGAATGTCCGTAGGATTTATCCGCAGTAATGTTGTAAGAAAAGTAGTGTCAGTCGTGTGTCTGTTGACTTTTCCGGCAGTGGCGCAACAGGCGAATACCGTCTCTATGCAGGCGACGCCAGGCGCGAGCCAGCAACCATCGGCCAACCAGCAGCCGACCACGCCAGCCTCAGATGCGAGCCAGCAGCCGACAGCTCCGGCGACGCAAGGCGGGCAGTCGCAACCAGGCCAGCCACCGCTGCCCGAAGCGCCGGAAGTGAAGAAACTGCCGGAGCCCACGCATGTGGATTATTCCAAGCCCACGCCGCTGCTTCCAAATCCTTTTGCCCGTTACATCCCGCGAGATGTTCCGCCCCCGGCATTTACCAACGCGCCAAAGATCGAGCAGCTCGTCCAGAATGGGAAGCTGATGCTGTCATTGAATGATGCGATTTCGATTGCGCTGGTGGATAACCTTGATATCGCTGTGGCACGCTACACCCTCCCAATTGCGGATACCGATATTCTGCGCACCAAGGCCGGAGGCACTTTCCTGGGCGTGAATTCAGGTGTTGTTTCCAACACGCCCGGAGGCGGTCAGGGGGGCGTTGGATCAGGCATCAGCGGCGCCGGAGCCGGTGGAACCACGGCCGGCGCAGGTGGCGCGGGCGTAGGAGCTGGCGGTTTCGTCGCCAGCACCAGCGGCGCTGGTCCTCAACCGGACAGCTTTGATCCAGTCATCAGCGGGACATTCTCTCTTGAGCAAGTTTCTTCTCCGACAAATTTCGGCTTGTTGAGCGGTCTGGGCAATTCCGGCGCCGCCATCCCTACTTCCACAGCCCATAACACTGTGGGTGATCTCAGCTATTTTCAAGGTTTTTCACCCGGCACTGCTCTTACCGTTTAATTCAACAATCAGAGGCAATCCACAAACGGCTCGGCACAAACATTCAATCCGGTGC
>JBAVLE010000298.1:0-6513 GCA_049688735.1 Candidatus Angelobacter sp.
GCCCGGTTTTGAAGAGCTCAAGCCCATGGTCTTTGCCGGACTCTACACCGTAGATGCGCATGAGCACACCGCCCTCCGAGAAGCTTTGGAAAAGCTGCGGCTCAACGATTCCTCTTTCTTCTTCGAACCCGAAAGTTCTGCGGCGCTCGGCTTCGGTTTCCGCTGCGGCTTTCTCGGCCTGCTGCACATGGAAATCATTCAGGAGCGCCTGGAGCGCGAGTTTGGCTTGGAACTCATCACCACCGCTCCGGGTGTGCGCTATGACATCACGAAGACCGACGGCGAAAAAATTCAGGTCGATAACCCTTCACGCTGGCCCAACCAGAGCGAGATCGCCAAGATTGAAGAGCCGGTGATTCTTGCCACCATCCTAACGAATGAAGAATACGTGGGCGGAATTCTCAAGCTGGTGGAAGACAAGCGCGGCAAGCAAAAAGGATTTGAGTACGTGAGCGCCAGCCGCGTCATGTTGACTTATGAGTTGCCGCTCAATGAAATCGTGCTCGATTTTTATGACCGGCTGAAAACCATCTCGCGCGGTTACGCTTCGCTCGACTACCATCTTGCCGGAACGTGGGAATCGCCCATGGTAAAGCTCGATATCCTTGTTGCCGGCGATCCGGTCGACGCACTTTCCATCATCGTGCACCGTGACTTCGCTTATGATCGCGGACGGCTGCTTGTATCCAAAATGCGCGAACTTATCCCACGGCAAATGTTTGAGGTCGCCATCCAAGCCTCGATCGGAGCCAAGATCATTGCCCGTGAAACGGTGGCCGCCATTCGTAAAAACGTGCTGGCCAAGTGCTATGGCGGTGACATTTCGCGCAAGCGCAAACTGCTGGAGAAACAGAAAGAAGGCAAGAAGCGGATGAAGCGCATCGGCAAGGTCGATATCCCTCAAGAGGCCTTCCTTGCCGTGCTCAAAGTTGGCGAAGGCGCGTGATGCAACTTACCACTGAAAAGTTGCGAGCGCCAAATGTGCAAATCTTCTGTTTTTCACGAAAGTACATGCCCATTTGTGGTGCAAGCAGTTCTTGCTTCCGCTTCCACCTAACTGCTTCATAATGAGGATCTTATAAACTGCAGCGCTAGTGAGGCAAATCGTTAAGTTATTGAAAATCATTGTGCTACTCTGCTT
The DNA here is from genome assembly GCA_049688735.1 of Candidatus Angelobacter sp. GTDB lineage: Bacteria > Acidobacteriota > Terriglobia > Terriglobales > Acidobacteriaceae > Angelobacter. The sequence continues at coordinate 1,142 of JBAVLE010000298.1, forward strand.
GACCAGATACATTTGCACAAAGTTTTCCACAGCCGATCTCTCCTCAAAACCGCTGCCGCTTAGTGCATTTCTTTATTGAAATTGACAGTGATAAACGTCTCCACTTCAACAGCTTCACCGTTCAAAACATAGGGACGATATCGCCACTGCTCCACCGCTTCCAGCGCGGCACGCACCAGTAGAGGATGTCCGCTGACTGCGCTGAGGCTTTGTATCTTGCCGTCGCGCCCGATGATGGCATGCAATTTCACCTGGCCTTGAATCCCGCTGATCGCGGCAATGTGCGGGTAAAGCGGTTCTACTCGATTCAATAGTTGTCCTTCAGACAACTGTGAGGTAATGCGCTTGGGACCGTCCAATTTCACATTCGAGTTGCCGGAACCACTGGGCATCAATCCACTGAACTTCTTGTCCGTTCCGCTCCCGTTCCCTGGAGGTCTGGGATCTGTAGGTTCGTTGATCGGGTCCACAAAAGGGCGATCAGGAATTTTGTTCTGATTGTTATTGAACGTAAACACAGTCATTGTCCTTGGACCCGAATTTGCCGGTCCTGAAGCTGGTCTGTGGTCCGTGCGAACACGCTCCGCTCGCTCAAGGGTTACACGGGTCACTGGCTTGATCAACGGACACGACAAGTGCGCCGAAATCGGCATCGCGACTGTGGAAAGCAGCGGAACAATTACCAGTAAGCCTCCAATGATTGCTTCCGCTGTGAAAGCTGTCGCCATGGGCCAGCGTTTTCCTTTACGTCCCGCAGATGAAGACTCAAGCAGCGTATCTCCAAACATTTTTATCACCTCCATGGAAGTGATTTGACACCGGAGATTGAGACATAAGTTCCACTGCAAGCAAAAATAAAAAGGCCACCTGCGCAGGCGGCCTGTGTGATTTCTCAGGAACAATTACGGTTTCTTCGGTGTCGGAGAAGCTGTTGCCGGACGTGTTGTGGGAGTTGTCGCCGGACGAGTAGGCGCGGGCCGTGCGGCGCCTGCTGGCTTGGTTGCGGGAGTTGTTGCGCCTGCTGGATTTTCTTTATCGTAAGCGTCCACCAATTCTTTGGTGATCACAGTACCTTGTGTGGCCCACAGCACAGGTGATGTTTGCGGATTGGAAACATCCAGTACCACGGCAAATCCGTTGGCATTGGCATATTTCTCTAACACGGCCACCATCTTTGATCCAATGCGATTGACTACGTCCTGTTCTGCCTGCTGAAATTCGGCCTGCGCATCTTCATAGTTGCGCTGCAAAGCTTTCTGCTTCGTATCGATTGTTTTGGCCCGGGTGCTCTTCTCTTCGTCGCTCAGCTTTTCCGCTTGTGTCTGGTATTGCTTCTTCAGGGCCTCAACATCATCATTCATGGTCTTGAGTTCAACTTGCTTGGGGGCGAATTTCGTCTGTAAGGCGTCAAGTTCTTTCTTGCCTTCAGCGCATTCCTGGATGGCTTGCTGAATGTTGACCACGCCAATCTTGGTAGGTACGGGGCCGGTGCTGGCTGCTGGAGCAGCAGTCGCTGGAGTGCTTGTCGCCGGCGTTGCTGCACCTTGTGCGAACGCAAACGTACCCAGGACCGTGCTCAAACCAACGATTAGCGCCGGGTTTTTGAATTGTGCCATGTTCATCGCGTTATACGTGCTCCTTGGATTTAGTTACTGCGCCCGCGTTAAGGCGCCGAAAGCTTACGGCTTTTTGGGTGTAGGTGCGCCTGAAGCCGGTGGCCGCGAAGCAGCTGCGCCCGCCGGCTTGGTGGCCGGTTTTGGTGCGGCTGTCGCCGGCGATTCCGCATTGTATGCCTCTATAAGGTTTTTGGTGATGTTCGTACCCGGATTGGCGTAGAGCACTGGAGTCTGCGGATTCGAAATATCCATTACAACCGCATAGCCATTTGCTTTGGCATACTTCTCCAATACGTCCAGCATCTTCTTGCCCAGCCGGTTCAGGATTTCCTGTTCCGCTTGCTGCACTTCGTTCTGGAAATCTTCAGCGCTTCTCTGTAGCGTTTTCTGTTTCTCTGTGGCGGAACGCACACGGGTGTTGCGCTCTTCATCGCTCAATTTGTCGCCCTGGGCCTGAAGCTGCTTTTTCAGGTTCTCCAGTTCTTCATTCTGGCTCTGTAATGCCGCCTGCCGTGGGGAATACTTTTGCTGCAGGGCTTCCAGTTCTTTTTTGCCTTCATTAGTGTTGGCAATAGCATCTTGAATGCTGACGATCCCTACCTTGTTGCCGCTGGGGGAACCAGCCGCCGGCGCCTGTGCGCGGGCTGCGGAAATGCCCCAGACCAGGACCAGTGCCAGGCTTAGGACGCGGGTGTTGATATATCTTGCCATGAAATGTTGTAACTCCTTTGGTGGTTCTTGGGTAACGATCCTTCGCGATACACGGTCACGAGGCATCTCAATGAGTGCGTGAAATCTGCGGTGGGAATGGGTACCCAAATTATAGGTTCTGGCCTCCGCCAGCGTCAAACAATCACTTCCGTTAGAAAGTGGTGCTGATGGTGAATCGAAACGTCTTACGCGGCTCCTGCAGGCGAAAATCTGGCGCCAGCGCGGAGATCGCGGATTGAAAAGCAAAGTCCCCTACCGTTCCCGCCGGGAACATGCTGCGAGTTATGGGACTGGGAGAATGCACAACTGTATCCAGGGTAAGGGGATTGTACGCATAGTAAATGCGGAACGGCTGTTGCACGATCGGCAGCAGTACCTGTAGTTCAAGCCCCGTAGACATGCGAGGGACGTAATTCGTCCCAGCCACCGGTTTCAAGTCCCCGCTGAATGGAAATCCCGAGCCTCCGGAGCACTGGAAATTGACGATGGCAGGGCAGCCAAAAACAGTGCTGTTTAGCAGCGTCAAAGAATCTGAGCTCACCTTCAGCTGTGAGGGGAGTGTGACAAAATCCATGCCAAAATCTGCAAACGGAGCTAGTGTGACCGGTCCCACAACGTGAACTCGGTACTCCACGTTAGAAACAAATTGCGTATCGCCGCCGGGCAGCGTGATGTTATTGACCGGCAACGGCACGGTTACGTTTCCGCGCCGTGGATTCGTCGGATCAATCGGTACCGGACTGCCATCAGGATTCGTGAGCTGGAAGTTCTGCACCGTGCTGACAAACACGTACGGAGATACGGTGCGTACGTCAAAGCCGCGCAAATCGTTTTCTCCGCCCATGTAGAAGCGCTGGTAGGGCGGCGCTTCAGATCCGGCAAAGCCGTTGATGAAGCTGCCCTGGATGCGTATTCCCAGCGTGTTCTGGTGATAAAGTGGTTTCCACTCCGTGAATGCAACCAACGGTCGATAGAATTTTACGTTGCCGCCAAGCCCAGCCACCTCAGTGGAAATAAACAGACTCTTGCCGCGATGAGGACGGATTGGACTATCAATCGTGCTGAAACCAAACGACGGACTCAAAGAGCTTGTTACGATGCCTTTCAACGCATCCGGGCCGGAAATATTGCGGAAGTTCAGGGTCTGGAACAGGTTGCGCGATGCATCGCTGAACGTGTTGATCGTCGTGTTGTCCAGCGTGTATGTGAGGCCCACGCGCTTGAAGGAATGTCCCAGCAGGTAGCTCGATGAGGCCGTGAATCCCGTGCTGGACTGGTTGTAATTCAACAACTGATTGAGCACCGACTGTGGAAGGTTGAGGGCCTGCCCAGCGTTGATGGAAGCCTGCCGAGCCTGGTTGAAATCAAACCTGCGGCTATAGACGGTAAATCCAAGCGTCAGTGGCCGGTCAAACATATACGGCTCAGTGAAGCCGAACAACAGCACACGGGAGAGGCTGCCCACGTTGCCCTGTACCTGCAGCGTTTCGCCCAGGCCCAGGAAATTATTGGTCTCATAGTTCAGGCCGATAAACGAACCTTCTAGTCCGCTCACACCGCCCGTAAGACCAATGCTGTTCTTGCCTTTTTCTTTTACCTTCACCGTCAGATCGACCGTGCCATTCTTCTGGTCAAGTTTGCGTTCGGTGTCGTCTTCCGGTTTCAGCGCGTCAAAATAGTTCAACTGGTTCAGGCGAAGTACGCTGAGGTCCCACAAGCGGCTGTTAAAGACCTGTCCTTCCTGCACCAGCAGTTCACGGCGTATAACGCGATCGCGTGTTGTGGTGTTCCCCTGAAACTCAATTCGGCGGACAAAATAAGGTTTGCCCTCTTCCATTTCAATGTTCAGGGTGATCATCTTCTTTTGATCGTCAATTTCAGTCGTCGGCACGGGCGTAAAATCGATATATCCGAGCTCGCCGTAAGCCTTGCGAAGATTATCCAGTCCCTTGGCAATCAGCTGTTTGTTAAACGTTTCTCCATCTTTAATCGGGAACACGCTGCGCAGCAGCTGCTTATTGAGGATTGCTTTGTTGTTCGTGAAATTGATCGCTTTAAGCTTGTACTTGTCGCCTTCGTCAATGGGCACGGTAATGTCCATCACCTTGCCCTGGCCCTTTTGGATAAAAGGAATATGGAATTTTGACGAGGTGTCCCGCAGTTGGACCTTGGGATCATCCACTACCGCCTGGAAGTAGCCATATGTCTGCAGCGCCTCGCGGACGCGCTCCGCGTCTTCTTCCAGCTTTGAGGCGTCAAACGTCTTGGCAAAAATGTTTTCCAGGAAGATCGACCGAGGAACGCCGATTGGGTGCAGGTTCTTCATGGCCGCCCGCAGCGTACGGCTCTTTACGTGCTTATTGCCTACAAACTTGATCTTGCCGACCTTGACCTTTGGCCCTTCCTTCACGTTAAACGTCACCGAGACTGACGCCGGAGGCACCTGCTGGACCTGTATGTTGATGTTGGCAAACTGCCGGCCATGCTCGGCCAGCAATTGCTGCAATACCACCTTGGCCTTGATCACCTTGGTGGGATCGTAAGGACTGTCCACGGTTAGCGGGACCTTGACTTTTTTATAGCGCTCCAGAACGTCGCTTTGCGAGACCGAGTTTAGCCCGTGGTACTCGATAGTCCGGATCGTCGGCTTTTCATGCACATAAATGTTGATAATCCAGCCCTTTGGCGACTGTTCACGCTCCATGCGGACATCTTCAAAATAGCCGCTGTTCCACACGGACCGCAGATCGCGCTGCAAGGCCGCTTCGTCGTACACGTCCCCTTCGCGGGTATAAATACGAGACATTACTGTTTCTGTAGGAATCCTGCGGTTACCATGGACGAAGATGTGCTCAACGATTTGGCCCGCTTGCGGCGCGGCAAAGACCTTTGGAACCAATGCCAAAAGCAGCAGGCAGAGGATCAGCCCTAAGGGCCCGATGCGCACGACATGCTTAGGACTGGTTTCCTGAATTACAGACGAAGCTATATAACTACCCTCTGAGCAAGGTGGGAAAAGCCAGATTATACGGGAGTTACCGCCGA
>JBAVLE010000299.1:0-4670 GCA_049688735.1 Candidatus Angelobacter sp.
GTAATCGGGTGATCAGGAAAACCAGGTATTTACCGCAGATTTTGCGCGGATAAGCGCAGATCAGGAATCAATGCGGAAGCTGCATGAAAGCAATAGGAGGCACGAATGAGTGCAAATGGTAGTACAAACCTCAGCGGAAATGGAGCTGATCAGGTGCCAATCGGGCAGCGGGAGATTAAGCCGAGAGACCCGAATGATCCGCTGGCGACCACGACGTACAAAGGGCAGTTCTATTCGCGGGAGGAGGCTAATGAGCTAATCCAGCGGGAGGGCCACGCTAAGGCGGTCGAGTACAACCGGAGGTCATGGGAACAGTCGGAGGCAGGACGGCTGTGCATTGCATTTTATGACGCATTCCGGGCGTACGAAAAATACCTGCAGGAGTTTCCGCACGCGGTCTTTAACCACTTTGGAAAGCGGCTGGACTTCAAGGAGCACCTGGCTTTTGAACAATCGCTGAAGTTCATGGAACAGGACCGGCGCGAGCGCCAGGAGAAAGACCGCAGGAACCTGGAGAAGGCGCAGCGGGCGGCGAGGTGCCAGCACGTACACGCGAATGGCGACCAGTGCGGCGCGCCGAGAGTGCGAGGCAAGAAGCTATGCCACATGCATGAGCGCATGGAGCAAACCAAGGCGGAAAGGCTGGATCTTGGACCGATGGAAGACCCGGACAGCATTCAGATGGGAATACAGAAGCTGCAAGCGGCGATTATCGACGGCAAGCTGGATGCGAAGCAGGTTGGGCAACTGGCATACACGATCCAACTGGCGGCGTGGAATGTGATGAGGACAAGCATGGTGGCGAGGGAGACGACATGAAATTGCCAAAATCGCCGGAATTGCCAAAATTGAAAATTGAAAACACCACCGCCTTCAATCGCATCCCACAGGCTGAGGACTTCATGCACGCGCACTGTAAATGCATTTTGCTTTTTGCTGCATTGCTGCCGATGATCTCTTACGCGCAGGCCGGCTCCAGCAAAGACAATCCCATTACCGGCACTGCCGCTTATGCTGACTGGACGCAGCAAAAGCCGGGCACTTTCCGCAAAATTACCGCTGCTGACATGCCCAAACCGCACGCCACCAGCTCGGTTGAGAACGATGCGGACGTGGTCGCGCGACCGAAAGACGCGATACCGCAGGCGCCTGCCGGGTTCAAGGTTGAGATTTATGCTGAAGGGCTCGACTATCCGCGCGAAATCCGCACCGCTCCGAATGGCGACATTTTTCTGGCGGAAAGCCACAATGGCGAAATCAAGGTTTTCCGCGGCGTGAACAAAGATGGCAAAGCCACGCAGGTTGAAACATTTACCACCGGACTCACGCAGCCCTTTGGCATTGCGTTTTATCCTCCGGGGCCGAACCCGGAATGGGTCTACGTGGGCAACACCGGCTCAGTGGTCCGCTTTCCGTATCACTCCGGCGATCTGAAAGCGACTGGAGCAGCACAAAAAATCGCTGATCTGCCTGGCGGCGGACGGCTGCACGGCGGCGGCCACTGGACGCGCGACATCGCATTTTCAAAAGACGGTAAAAAAATGTTTGTCTCCGTGGGATCACACTCGAATAACGACGACATGGATACGCATCCGGAAGAAAAAGAGCGTGCCGACGTGCTGGAGATGAATCCTGACGGCAGCGGCCAGCGGATCTATGCATATGGCATCCGCAACGCGGTAGGCATTGCCGTATGCCCGGAAACAGGCGCGCTCTGGGGCTCTGTGAATGAACGCGACGAACTCGGCGACACGCTTCCGCCTGACTACATCACGCATATAGAAGATGGCGGATTTTATGGCTGGCCTTGGTATTACATTGGAGCAAACTGGGACCCGAAGCATCAGGGCAAGCATCCTGAGTTGAAAAACAAAGTGCTGGTACCGGACGTGCTGGTGCAACCGCACTTTGCATCGCTGGAAATGGTTTTTTATGAAGGCAAGCAATTCCCGCAGGAATATCACGGAGACATCTTTGCCGCACAGCATGGCTCATGGAACCGCAGCCGCCGCACGGGTTATGAAGTCATCCGCGTGCCGATGAAAAACGGGAAAGCGCTGGGCGACTATGAAGATTTTCTGACCGGGTTTGTCACTGCCGATGGAAAGGTCTGGGGACGGCCTGTGGGCGTTGCCGTGGGCAATGACGGCTCACTCTTTGTCAGCGACGACGGCTCAAAGACCATCTGGAGAGTGAGCTTCACAGGAAAATAGATCTGCAAGAAGTATCCGCGTTCGTTCGGTTTGCAGGCTTGCGTTCTCAATTCGATAGTGCTGCGGCATCGTAAGAAACTAAGTGAGGCATCGGTTTGGCCAATCTTTTTCTAGCTCTTTCGTTGCATCTAAACATCAGCATAATGGTTGCTATATGATCTTGTGTTCGATTGAGGGGAATTTGAATGGCTAAAGCAAACAGCTTGCGCCTGGCGACGGGAATCACCGGTCTGGATGACATTTTGCAAGGCGGGCTTCCGGCGGGGCACGTGTACCTGATTGAGGGCGATCCCGGGTCAGGCAAGACCACGCTGGGACTGCAATTTCTGCTGCAGGGCGTAGCCAACAAAGAGAACACTCTTTATGTGACGCTGGCGGAATCGCGCGAGGAACTGGAACTCGTCGCCGCATCCCACGGATTTGACCTGGGAAAAGTAGAGATCTTTGAGGTAAAGCCGCCGGAGCTGGACCAATCTGGATCTGACCAATACACGGTCTTTCATCCCTCAGAGGTTGAGCTGGTGGACGTGATGCAGAGCATCCTTTCCAAGATGGAGAAGACCGAGGCGGGAAGGATAGTTTTTGACTCCATGTCTGAGATTCGCATGCTGGCGCGTGACCCGCTGCGGTACCGGCGGCAAATTCTCTCACTCAAGCAGTTCTTCATGGGAAGAAAATGTACGGTGCTGCTGCTGGACGATCGCACGGGCGACCGACAGGACACCCAACTGCAAAGCATATGCCACGGCGCAATCCGGATGGAAGCGCTGCCGCGTGAGTACGGCCCGCAACGCCGGCAAATTCAGATCCTGAAACTCCGGGCATCCAGGTTCCGTGAAGGGCAGCACGATTACAAAATTGAGAAGGGCGGGCTGCGGGTGTTTCCGCGCCTGATCTCAGCGGAGCACAGGCCGGCAAATGTTGACCGCTCTGAACTGCCCAGCGGGATCGCCGAGCTGGACAAGCTGTTTGGCGGTGGAGTTTCACGCGGATCAACATCGTTATTCATGGGGCCGGCGGGATGCGGAAAATCGACCATCGCGACCAAATTCCTGACGTCCGCCGCCGACCGGGGAGAACGCGGCCTGATGTTTACCACGGACGAGACGGTCGAGACCGTCTTGAGCCGTTGTCGCGGACTGGGCATCCGGCTTGAAGCACACTTGAAGAAGAAAATGGTTGACGTACAGAGGCTTGATCCGTCAGAACTCTCGCCGGGTGAGTTCATTGCCCGAATCCGCACAGATGTGGAAGAGAAAGCATGCCGCGTGGTGATCATTGACAGCTTGAACGGCCTGCTGAATGCCATGCAGGAACATGCCATGCTGGTGCAACTCCATGAGTTGTTTTCTTATCTCAGTCATATGGGCGTCACCACATTCGTGGTGATGGCGCAGTTTGGGGTGCTGGGAGCGCAGATGGGATCGCCTGTGGACGTCTCCTACCTAGCAGATAACGTATTGCTGTTCCGTTACTTTGAGTCAATGGGCGCGGTAAGACAGGCCATCTCCGTGGTGAAGCGGCGCAGCGGGCCGCACGAGCGCAGCATCCGCGAATTGCGGCTTACACCCAACCGGATTGAGATCGGCACACCGCTGGAGCAGTTTGAAGGAGTTCTGACAGGCGTGCCAAGATTCCGTGGAGACACGAAGCCACTACTGTAATGGCAGATGACCTCAGTCTCCGGGTACTGGTGCTCGCACAGTTGGTCAGGGATGGCGAGCTGTTACATGCTTTTCTGCAAAGGCACGGCTTCCCCAGCCAGATCGTCGCGAACCGAGAGGAATTTTTCCATGAGCTGGATCGCGGCGCAGCTACGGCGCTCATCACGGAGGAATCACTCAAATCTCCTATAGAACAGTGGAGCAAGCGGCTGGAAATGCAGCCGACGTGGTCCGATTTTCCGCTGATCGTTCTCATAAGTCCATCCAGGGGCGAACCAACGTCGCCTGCCGGATTGAGCGCGCTTCGATTGCTGGGAAACGTGACCCTGGTTGAGCGGCCTATCCGGTTTGAAACCCTGTTAAGCGCGGTTGAGGCCGCGATGCGGGCGCGGACGCGGCAGTATGAAGTACGGGACTTCATGCGCAGCCAGGCGAAGTCAGAAGAGGCGCTGCGCAGAACGGAAAAGCTGGCCGTGGCTGGACGTTTGGCGGCCAGCCTTGCGCATGAGATCAACAATCCGCTTACATCGGTCACCAATCTTCTTTTTCTGGTGCGGAGCGCACGCGACGTGCAGGAAGCGCAGCATTGGGCCCGCCTCGCGGAAGATGAATTACGCCGCGTTACTGAAATCTCCAACCACACGCTGCGCTTTCATCGTTCCACCCGGGGACCGGAAGAGGTAGAGGTGCGTACCCTGCTCGATTTGGCCGTGGTGCTGTTCCGGGCGAAGCTGCGGAACCAGAACATACAAGCGAGCGTAGCCTGTGAAAAAGACCTGCAAGTGGTATGCTC
>JBAVLE010000300.1:0-20292 GCA_049688735.1 Candidatus Angelobacter sp.
GTATTGCTGGGCGTGCTGATGCTGGCTCCGTTCGCCATCATTACTGCTTACGCTTTTTTTCGCCACATCATTTTCGGACCAGCACCGCCAGCGCAGGGCAGTTTGCTTACTGGAATGTTGGTGGCGATGTGGAATTACATGGGCTGGGACAACGCGTCCACCGTGGCAAACGAAGTTGAAGATCCGCAGAAGACTTATCCGCGCGTGATGGTGCTGGCGCTGGCGGCAATCTTTCTTTCTTACGTGATTCCGGTGCTTGCCGTATGGCACCTGCATGTGCAGCCAGAAGTCTGGTCTGCCGGAAGCTGGGCCAGTATTGCGTCGATGGTCGTTGGGCCGTGGCTGGGAGCGGCATTGGTGGCGGCGGCCATGATCAGCGAGTTCGGCACATTTAATTCGCTGGTGATGTCTTATTCCCGTCTGCCCGTGGCGATGGCGGAGGATGGCCACCTGCCAAAAATCTTTACCCGCAAACTGAAAGACGGAGCGCCCTGGGTTGCAATTATTGTTTTAGGCATCGCATGGACGGCGTCACTGGGACTGAGCTTTGACAAGCTCATCATGCTCGATATCCTTCTCTACGGCGCGAGCCTGGTACTGGAATTTCTTGCGCTGATCATGCTGCGCATTCGCGAACCGGAACTCGTCCGTCCATTCAAAGTGCCCGGCGGCCTGTTCGGCGCGATTGCCATCGGCATTGGTCCCACTGCCCTTCTACTGATTGCGCTGATCAAAAATCGCGGAGAGCAATTGGACCTGGGACGCTTGGGCAGCTTCAGTCAGCTAGGCTTTGGGTTAGTGCTGATGGCGTTGGGAGTGGTTTATTACTTTGCAGCGGGAAGAGCTACGGGTGTTATCTCGAGCGAAGCGAGAGAGCCCTACGACCTGAAAAAAACTTCAGGTAAGAGCGTCTCCCGTCCGACTGATGTGTGAGTATCGCGACAGCAGTGAATCATTGTTGTGATAGAGATCTCTCGCTCACGCTCGAGATTTCAGAATCACTTCTTCCTCACCAGCAAATACGCCACGCTGAGCACCACCATATAAATCCCTGCGCTCTGTGCCGCCACGCTCGATTGCGACACCCACCAGGTGCAAGCAATCGCAGCGACGATGGCTACAAATCCCAGAATCGATCCTGTTGCGCCCAAGGGGGAGCGCAGACCTGCTTCTGCCAGCTGCGCGGCGGAAATCGTGCGTCGAAACCGAACGTGGGCAATCAGCGAGACCAACCAGGCGATCATTCCGCCCATTAGCGCGGCATTGATGATGTAGAGGTAGGCGTTCGAGGTGCGCAGTTGAAGGAGGATGGCCGCGACAATTCCGAGCATCGACACAAGCAAAGCGCCCATGGGCACACCGTGCTGATTGAGAATACCCATACGCTGTGGCGCGTAACCCGAGCGGGCCAGGGCAAACAACATGCGTGACCCGACGTAAAGACTGGCGTTTGCGCCGGAGAGCGCCGCAGAAAGCACGACAAAATTCATGATCAAGCCGGCCGCGGGAATTCCGGCGACTTTGAAAACCGTGACAAACGGACTTTCAGAAACGCCGGCATTTTTCCACGGCATTACGCCCACCAGCACGGCCATCGAGCCCACGTAAACCAGGACCAGAGTGGCGAAGGCGACGCGCGTTGCCCGTGCCACGTCCTTGCTGGAGCGTGCTTCGCCGGAAGAGATGGCCACCATCTCAATGCCAAGAAAGCTGTAAAGCCCAAAGGAAATCGCCATCAGCGGAGCGGACCATCCTTGCGGAGCGAAGCCGCCGCTTGCGACATACTGCGGCTGTACCTTGCCGGCAAAAAGCAACGCCGCGCCCATCACGATGAACACGAAGATCGTGACAACCTTGAGCAAGGCAAACCAGTATTCAAACGTGCCGTAATGGCCCACGGAAAAGAAGTTGATGGCGAGCAGAAAAAGGCCAAACGTCACCATCCACACAAGGGCCGGGACCGCCGGATACCACTGGCGCATATAAGTCGCCGCCGCAACCACCTCCGATCCAACCACGATGACGACGGCAAACCAGTATCCGTATCTTGCAATAAAGCCCGCCCAGCGATTTACATAAAGATCGGCGTACACGCCGAACGATCCCGCTGCAGGATGGACAGCCGACATTTCTCCCAGCGCCATGGCGACTGTCCAGGAGATCAGCGCGCTCAAAACGAAGGTGAGAACTACGGCTGGCCCTGCGACCTGAATGGCAGCGCCGGAGCCCAGCAGCAATCCGGTACCGATGGATCCCCCAACGGCCACCATGGCCATTTGCCGCGCGGTTAATTCACGCTTTAATCCCTGCTCCTGGTCAGTCATTCTGTTGGTAAGTCACTTTTTGGTTTGAATGATTGGGGAGAGTTATAACGGTTGTTGCGTGCAAATGCCAGATTCATTTGCTTCTTTCGGGCGATTACCAATGGATTGAGATGAAGCATTGAGTGCTCCGCCAATTCCGCATAGAATTGCATACTCAGCCTCAGTGCATCCCGGCGCGGCCCCCATCCGAGAGCATTTTGAGGAATTTGCCCATTGATTAGTTAACCCATGGCGGATATCTCCAAGCGACTTGAAAAAGCGGAAAAGTACCTGCAGAAGAGCAAGCCTGAGGCTGCGCTGGAGGAGTACCTGAACATTCTGGCGGACGAGCCCCGGAACATCCAGGTGCTCCAGTCGGCGGCCGATCTTTGCCTGCTTCTGGACCGCCGTCCCCAGGCCGTGGAACTCTTCAGCACCTTGCTGGACCAGGAGTTTGAGACTGGAGAAACCGCCAAAGGATCAATAACCTACAAAAAGCTATGCAAGATCACGACGCCAACTCCAACTCAGACATTTCAATACGCTCAGCTCACAGAAAAGCGCGACCGCAAAGAAGCGCTGGACGCGTACACCACGGCCCTGCAGGGTTTCGAGCGGCAGAAGAAGAACAAGCAAGCCCTTGCGGCCTGCAAGCGGATTGTTGAATTATCGCCGACAATCGAGAACTTGCAGCTTACTGCCGAAAAAGCTTCTGCGCTGGGCGAAGGCAAGACAGCGGCGTCAAATTTCGTCCAACTCGGACTTTTACAGGACCAGGAATCTCCCGGCTCGGGATTCCAGTCATATGAGCGCGCTTACAATTTCGATCCATTGAACTTCCAGGCAATTTATCTCTACGGACGTGGTCTGTTCTCCCGCAATGCTGTCACGGAATGCCTGGCCGTGCTGGAACCTGTTGTGACCAAGGTAAAGGGCTTGCCTGAATTGCGTGAGCTGTATGCTCACGCGCTAATGGCGGCCAAGCGTCCGGCGGAAGCCGAGCCCTACACCTGGGAAGCTTTTGAAAAAGATCCGCAGCAACTGGAAGAAGTTGCTTCATTGCTAGGCGTCTATCTGGATATCAATGACACGCGCGGCGCGTTGGAATTGGCCAAGAAGCTCGAGTCGCATGAAACAGCGGCAGGAAGGCGGCGCGAATTCATTACCAGCATGTATGAAATGTCCGACCGCAGGCTGCCGACGCTTGGATTTATCGAATATCTGGTCAAACTTTTTGATACGGCCAATCGAGAACATGAGTACAGCCGCACACTGCTGAAACTGTTCCAGCTTTACTATTCCGCCGGCAAGTATGGCCAGGCAGGCGAGACGCTGGACCGCGCCGCGGAGCTTGATCCTTACGAACCCGGCCATGCCAAGCGCTTGGAGATGCTGCGCGGACGGATTGACGACCACGCTTACAGCCGCATCGCCAACCGATTTCATCGCACTGAGAACAAGCCCGAAGCCGCCCCTGCGGCAGCGCCTGAGCCGGAAGCGGCAGCTCCGACCCGTGGTGAATCCGAGCCCACGGTGCTGGAAGACTTTATTCTTCAAGCGGAGATTTACCTGCAATACGGCATGCGATCTAAGGCCCTGGAGCGGCTAGAGCGTGTAAGCAAACTGTTTCCGCGTGAAGAGCAGAAAAACGAAAAGCTGCGCCATCTTTATATATCGGCGGGATTCACGCCAAAGTATGAAGTAGCCGAAGCAGCAGCGCGGGCTAACGAACGGGTTACAGCGCCGAAGGAAAAAGCCGCTGCGGCCCCAGCGACGCCTGCCTCCGCTGCTACTTATGCAGAGAACGCGGTGGATAATTTTTCCCGCGTCACCGAGATCACGCGAAATATTTATCGCCAAGCCAACGTGAAGAGCGTGCTATTTACCGCCGTCAATGATATTGGACGCCACTATAACGCCAGCCGATGCGTGGCCGGGCTGTGTACCGTCGGCAAGCCGCCTTCCGCGGCGCTGGAGTATTGCGCACCCGGCATCAAACAGTCTGACGTAATGGCGATCGTGAAATTGATCGGCCTCACACAGCAATTGGCGGCGAACGGAGTAGTGAACATCGTAAATGCCAAGGCATCGCGCGAACTCGCCCCTGCAGCGGAGCACATTCATGCCTTAAATATTGAGTCGTTGCTGGCGGTGCCGCTGCTCGATTCAAGCGAGCAGTCCGGGATTTTGATTTTGGAGCAGACCTCCCCGCGGCAGTGGCAGCAAACAGACGTGGTGGTGCTGAAGACCATCGCGGAGCAGATGGTGCTGGCGGTGAGCAATGTGCGCCTGCGCACATTGATGAAGACGCTGGCCGTGACCGATGAAAAATCCGGTCTGCTGAAACGCCCCTCTTACCTGGACGTTTTGCTCTCAGAGGTGCGTCGATCATTACAACAGAAGATTCCCATGACCTTGATGCTTCTGCACTTCGGCAAAGCTTCCACCATGGTGAAAGAAATTGGCGAAGCTCCGGTAGAAAGCATGATGCAACAAATTGGGCAGTCGATTGCTTCCCACATCCGCCAGAATGACGTAGCCATTCGGTACGACCTGACTACCATTGCGCTAGTCCTCTCGGACACCACTGAGAAGAATGCTTTTCTGGTCGTCGATAAAATGAGAAAAGTGCTGGCCCCAATTAAAATTCCCGGCGCCGAACGAACGCCTCCCATCAGCGCGGGAATTGCGGAAGCCGTGCTTCAAGAGCGCTTTGACGCCGTCGACATGGTCACTGAAGTGATCAACCGCGTGGAGAGCGCGCTGGAGATTGCGCGCGCTGAAGGCGGTAACAAGGCGCATTCTCTCGCTCCCGTGCTCCAACCGAATGCAGTGGCCTAGCATGCAAAATCCGACCAATCCCTCCCCTGGGCTTTCCTAGTTCCATTGAACTAGCCCATCCGTTCTACGGGGTGACTCATCGGACTTAAAAGTCTATTTTCATTGAGCCAGAGTTGTTGCTCAGGAATACTTGAATTACACCTTCACTGGAGTTTCATTTGTAATGTCAAAATTGCTTGCCCTCTTTTTGTCTTCAATCATCATCTTTTTGGTTTGCGGCTGTGGCGGGAGATCAACCAGCAGCTCTTTGCCCCTTCCTGCGGCAAACACACCGCCCTCCGGATCAGCCGCAAATCCCGGATCGTCCACGTTTGCTGCACCGCCCAACGCCACGGTATTCCCTAACATTGAAAATATGCCGGACTGGCAATGGTGCACGGCGCAACTGAATCATCAGCCCTGCGCCTCTGGCATGGGCAATGCCACGTCATCGAAAACCGACAAACAGGCAAGCCCTTCACTGGATGGGGCGTCCTCAAAGTTCACCATCGCCGGACCGAAAGGTTACTCCAATGCGTTGTGGTGGAAATCAGTGAGCGGCGGGCTGAATGCCACACATTTCAGTTACGACGTGTCATTTTATGTGGACCATCCGGAAGTTTCAGAGGCCCTGGAGTTTGACGTAAACCAATCATTCAACGGCACGCGGTATGTTTGGGGCAGCGAATGCAACTTCAAAGACACAAAGAAATGGGACATTTGGGACCCCAAGGGTTTTAAATGGATTCCCACGAGCCTTTCATGCCCGGTATTTTCAGCAAATTCCTGGCATCACATCACATGGCTTCTGGAGCAGGTCAACGGCCAGGTTCACTACATCAGCCTGACTGTTGACGGCAAAACCATGCCGGTGGATATTTACAAAAATCCACAAACAAATTTCAATGGCACGGACATCAACGTCGCCTTCCAACTGGACGGAGACATAAAACAGCACCCTTACAACGTGTGGCTGGATGAAGTCACATTGAAGGCCTGGTAAGCTTTATACTTTTTCTGTTTCCGTAGCGTCCAAAACAAATAGGCCGCCATGACAGGTGACGGTCCACTTTCAGCATCAATCCATCAGAACGAAAACATTATTTGCAAATCAACGCGGCGGTTAGCGGACTGCGTATTGAACACGCCTCCGGCCAGCGCGGTTGATTGTCCGAAAAGGCCAGAGCTGAGATTGCCGATGGGCGGAGCCGGGTTGACGTTGTTAAACACGTTGCGCGCGTGCGCGCCAAACGTGAGGCTATAGCGCTGATTCGATTTCTCAGCGCCGCCAAAAGGCCCGCCGTGAGGACCGCCCATCCGACCCGGGCCGCCAGGGCTGGAGGGTCTTCTTGCGCCGTGGTTATGCTCCCCTTGTGTTTGCTGCGGGTTGGGACTAGAGGCTTCAATCTTTGGGCCGATGCCAATCGTCTTGCTCAAACGCAGGTTCAGCGTGAACTGTGCCGGGCTGGAGCCGAAATTCGATGGAATGGTTACCTCTCCTGGCACTGGAGAAGTATTAAAAGATCCAAAGCTTGTATTTACGATGTTCGGCCCCGTAGCTCCATCGCCAAGAGCTGGACGATCATTAAAGATGGAATCGCCATTCAAATCTGTGCCCGTAATAATATTGAAAGGCGCGCCCGAGTTTGCCACCATGAACGGACTTATACGGAAGCCATGCGGCAGCGCCACTGTTCCGCCAAAGAAGACGCGCTGGCGGACATCAAACGCAGCGCGGCCGTAATCGGCAGCGATGCCTTTTGTGGGATCGGAAGCAAAACTGCTCGCGCCTGCTGTATCACTGTTGGCGTGGCTGAACATATAAAAACTGAAAATGGTCAGCCTGGTTCCAGCACGCATGTTGAAGCTCAAGATCAACTGGTTCTGGTTGAAAACTCCGCCGGATTCGAACTGATATTGCGGTACAGGCGTCGCCGTAAGCACGCTTGAAAACAGCTGATGGACGCCATGCGAACGGATATAAGTGCCCGTGAGCGTGGCAGTCTTTGTGAGCTGGCGTTCAACGGAGCCGGCGAACTGGACCGTGTATGGCGTGCGTAGCGTGCGATCAATTGAGTACGTGGTAGTTTGCGTTCCCGGCAAAGCTGGAATATTGGGGGATGAAGCGAACAGTGAAGCCAGCATTGCTTGGGTCATAGCGTTTGCCGACGGAGTGCTGTTCGGGTCAAGCGTGATGGTAGCCTGCTTTTGATTGATGCCGTTGAGCCGTTCCGCCTGCATGATCAGGTCTTGCGCAAAGCGATCATAAAAGAGGCCAAAGCCGGTGCGAATCACGGTTTTTGGAGCGGCATTCTTCTTGCCGCCAAGACCCCAGGCAAATCCTATTCGCGGCGCCCAATCGCCATGGTCCTTGATGCCATTTTGGGTCTCAAAACGCAGCCCGTAGCTCGCGGTCATGTTTGGACGCAGCTTCCAGTCATCTTCAGCGTAAAGACCGGCATCGGCAAAAGTGTCTTCAATGAGCGGATTGCCGGTAAGGACCGTCAATTGCGTGGGCTGGCCATTCTTGAAGTTCGTTAAGGGACTGATTGTCAGTCCGGTTACCGGATCTTTGGTCGCGCCAAAAGAAAACGTTCCATTAAAACCCTGTGTGGAAGTGCTGGAGTTTCCGGTGACGCGCAGTCTGCCTCCCAGGCGCATAAAGTGGTTGCCCTTGTTGATGGAGGTATAGTTTTGCACCTCGTAATGATTGGTGATGACTGAGCTGATGCCGAGCGGGTTGCCGCCTTCAATGAATTGTCCCAGCACGTTGATGGCAGGAGCAAAAGACAATGCATTCTGGTCTTTTGCGCCACGCTCCCACTCAAAACGCGTTTCATTCACGGCGTGCGGGCTTAGTATCTGCGTGTCACTGATCTGAATTTCATTTTCGTTTCCAGTCTGGTTGAAACCCTGGGATGGCAGAGAGAGCTGGCTAATGCCGTCATTCTCTTCATGATTGTGGGTGAACTGGTAGCGCGCCATCAGCGTGTTGGAAGCTGAAAGCTGATAGTCAATGCGGGTGCTTACATTAGTGCGCACGCGCGGGTTGAGCACGCCGACCACCGGCACGTTGGCCGCGGCAAAAGCTGCCGGCAGCACCACCGTGGCTTCATTGATGTTCCGCCGCTCGGCGTTGATTTGGTAGGACGCTTTCTTTCCCATGGGTCCGCCAATGTTGCCCATGACCATCTGTGTACTGAAATCAGGTTCGCTGGCGGCGAAGGGATTCAGCCCGTCAAGAAGTGAATGATTGTCGTTGAACATGAACTGGCCGTGAATTTTATCGGTGCCAGGCTTGGTGAGGATTTCAATGCGGCCAAAGCCCATGCGGTCATACTGCGCGGAGAATGGGTTCTGGTTGATGCGAATTTCGCGGATCGACGATTTCGGCGGAAGCTCCCCACCGGTAAAGCCGTCAATATAAATCTGTCCGCCATTTGGTCCGGCGGAAGGGCCGGCGAGCGCCTGAAGTTCCGACTGCAACTCATCAGGATCGTCTGAAAGCGCGTCAAGGTCTTTGCCGCTGAGCACAACACTGCTGGCGTTGGCGTCAGGACTGGTGCTTACCCTGGCGGCGTCGCTCTGCACGTCAATATCTTCTTCCTTCACCAGGATTGCGAGAGGGATATCAGTCTGGTTCTGCTGGCCCGCGGCAATTTCCACTTCTTTAGTTGTGGGAGCAAAACCTTTCGCTGTGACCGTAACAGTATATTTGCCTGGGGCGAGATTTTTGACATCATAGCCACCTACGCCATCAGACGTGGCAGACACTGCCAGCCCACTGGAATTCTTAACCGTGATGCTGGCTCCGGGAATCACCGCGCCCGTGGCATCAACAATCTGTCCGCGCAGCCTGCCGGGCTGGGTCTGGGCCACAAGCGCAGCAGAACACGCCAGAAGAAATAAAAAGACAAAAGTGGAGTTCCAAACGCGGCTCCCAAAAGGCCAGAATTTCATCAATCTCTCCTCAGCAGTCGTCACTATTTTGCCGCCTAGCAATTTCATTGTGGGCCGCCGCCTTCGCCACTAGGGGCCCCGAGGTTCCATCCGGAAAACAGCGCCGCCGCGCTTGTCCCGTTCGGAGAGGCGGTAAGAATCGGCTCCACGCCGGCCAGCAGCGTAATTGCGGTCACGTCCGCGCCGTTTGTTCCCTGTGTCGCCACAACCATGACAGCATCTTCTTTCTGCAAATCAGCCAGCGTGACGCTGGGTATCCTGCTCAGCATTTGCTGAAAATCAGGGCCGCCTGCTGGACGCGGCCCTGCTCCAGTTTGTCCGCGTCCGGCAAAAGGTGCTCCACTGGCCGAAGTTTGCCCGCCTGCGGGGGCTCCGCCCTGTGCGACTTGCGCTCCGCCTTTTAAGAAGAACGCCAACCGCTGGGCCATTTGCGGCGAAAGCTTACGCAATTGTGAATCTGAATTGAATTTTATGACTACGGATTTTTTCGCCAATATGTCTTTTACGGTAATGCTATTGTTGGCCGCATCAATTGCAGTGACAGTCCCGGCAATGTTGCGGAACGTTCCGAAGATAACTTCTTCCGCAGTTATCTCCTTGCCATCGGCGCTGCGGCTGCCCCGCGCGCGCAACTGGTCGCCGGTCTTGATCTGATCAATTTTGCCTTTTTGCGCGTCGGCAAACTTCACAGAATTTGGTGAATAGCGCAAAAAGCTGGTGTCTTTTGTGGTTTTGACCACCACGCTCAGAGTTGGCGTAACCGAAACCGTGAAAGTTCCAGCGGCCGGGTCAATGGCGCTTACAATTCCGCCTGTGCCGCGCTTCTGCCAGTCTTCACGATCATGTTGCTGTTTTTGGGCCACATCGGCCTGCTTCATCACGACAATCGTTGTGGCTTCTATGTCGCTATTAGCGCCTGTGCGTCCACGAAAAAGCATGCGATCGCCAACCTGGATTTCAGAAAATGGCATAGCCGGTGCGCTCTTGAGATCTGTCTGTCCGGCAGCGAGGCGAATAATGCGCGTACTGTCCGGGACAGAGATCGTGACCTCAGGGCCTGAGTCGGTTTTGAGCACCAGACTTTTTTCTTTGATCGACTTAACAACGCCGACGTTCTTTACCGCTGCGCCGGCTGTGGACTGCGCGTCCGCGGCAGCCGGGTGGTCCTGCGCTTTAAGAGGCTGATTGAAAACCAGACCCACTATCGCACCCAGCACGGCCAGAGAATATCGCCACTTCGCTACAAATTTGTCTTCAGTCGTAACCAATCAGAACTCTCCCGTGTACTTAGCATTTAGCAGGATTGTTGTTCAGGACAGCGAACCAGGACAGCTACCCAGCAACTCGCTGGCTTTGCTGTTCATGTCCGATGTATCTCAATATCTATTATGAAAGATAGGTGCGGATAATCATCTCAAAAAGAGATCCTTTTTGTGTAAAAAGATAGCAAAAAGTTTTGTTAAGTTGAGCTGTTTTGGGAACGTGAGGCCCGCAGACGAAATCCCGAACATGCCAAGGGATCTCGGCGTATCTCGAAGCACCAACGCTGTCGAAGGATATTTTCGCTAGCCGCCTAGAAGTTGATGCATTAGCTCGCTTCAGATTAGCCGGTGAATTCAGAATTCATTTTCTCAGTCCAATCTCCTTGTTTCAAAATTTCTTCACATCAGAAGAACAATGAACTGTCCTTGCGGACATGAAAGGACAGTGCATTGCGTCGATGAAGGACATGTACTTTGAACTTGTTCTATCTGCGAGCGCATGCGTGTCTTACCAGAGTTAACAACATTCCGGCATTCAATCTCCGGAGTGCGGCAACAGATTCATCAATCAGGGTTAATCGGCTGAATCATTCCACCCGGGCCAAATGATCGTCCGTCCCCCTTTAAACCACTGGAGACACACCCAATGAAAACGCGTGCACTCAATCTAATACTTGCCATCATCTTGATTCTTGGAGCATCTTGCTCCGCCTTCGCCGCTGTCGCGGTGCCTAGTCCTCTATCGCCTGCGTCCGGAACGAATCTGCAATCACCACTCACAATCTCGTGGTCGGCAGTTACCGATCCCAGCGGAATTCTGGGCTATAACTGGCAGGTCAGCACATCTGCAACCTTTCCTACCATCTCATTGCAAAATTCAACAAACGTAGGCACCACGCAGGACACAGTCAGCGGCTTGCCCAACGGCACATACTTCTGGCGTGTGCAGGCAGCGAATGGTGCGTTTGTAAAAAGCGCATGGTCCGCGGCACGGAGCTTCAACATTACCGGCGCAGGCCCCGGACAGCCGGGAGCGCCAGTATTATCGCCGACCAAAGCGTATTCAACTTTTCATCCGCTGGAAGTAATGACGTTTAACTGGTCTCCGGTGACAGGAGCCGCGAGCTACGTGCTGCAGGTTTCAAAAGACCCAAGTTTTCCAACAACCACCACGGCGGCATTCAATAACATTCCTGATCCAACTTATTCTTTTTCCACACCCGATGAAGGCACCTACTCAGCGCGGGTTTATGCGGTGAGCGCGAACGGGATTGCGGGAGTGCCTTCCAACGTCATCAATTACTCAGTCTTCTACAACAACCCAATCGGAGCGTCACCAGCGCCGCTTTCACCCACGAATGGCGCATCGCTCACGTTGCCGGTACAGTTGGCCTGGACTAACGTTGCAAATCCGCAGCCCAGCGGCTACGAATTGCAGATTGCCAAGGATTCCGGCTTCCAGCAGATTGAAGACGATTCGCCGCAGCTCAACGATCCCACCCGCACCGTGCTCTCCTTGACGGCGGGCCAAAAGTTCTGGCGCGTGCGCTCCGCCCAGGGTGACGCTTCTCCAACCACAGCTGCTGAGACTGCATGGTCCGCGGCAGGATCTTTCACCATCAGCGCAGCGCCTCCAGCGCCCGCGACCATGTCTTTGACCACGAGCGCGTTCTATAGCGGCAACACTGCGTTTGTACAGTTGCAGCTTACCGGAGCAGCCCCAGCCGCCGGAGCGGTGATTAATCTCACCAGTTCGAATCCTTCGGCTGCGCCCGTACCTGCATCAGTCAACATGCCGGGCAACACCGCATGGATGCAGTTCCAGATTCAAGCCGGACAAGTCACCTCGCCAACTCCAGTTACTATTACCGCCACGCTCAACTCCGGGCAGGCGACATTGCAGCTCAACGTATTGCCGCCATCGCTCAAAGCCATCTCAATGAATGCCTCACACATTAGCGGTGGAGCAACGGTTGGTGCAATCGCGATACTTAACGGTCAGGCACCGGCAGGCGGGGCAGTTATCGACTTCTCCAGCGACTCACCATCTGCCATGCCTCCGGCGCTGGCAACTATTCCGGCAGGTACTTCGTCAGTCTCGATCTCGATTCCAACAAACCAGGTCTCTGCCAACACGGTAGCCAACATCACCGCTACGTGGAATGGCGCGAGCGTTCAATCACCCCTTACGATTACGCCGCAAGGCCAGCCTGCTTCGATCACTCTCAGCCCGGCATCTGTAAGCGGATCGGCCGGATCGTTTGCAACGGTCAGCACGGCAACGCCTTCCGCTACTGACCAGATTTTCCAGGTCAGCAGCAGCAATCCGGCGGTTGCAGGAGTTTCAAGCTCCGTCCTGATTCCGGCAGGAAGCACGACCGGCGGAGTCTTCGTCAATACCACGCCAGTAACCACGCAAACGGTGGTAACGATTTCAGTCTCAGGCGGCGGAGTAACGCGCTCAGCCTCTCTGACTTTGAATCCGATCGCTGCGCCGACCACACGGTCATTGGCAGTTACTGCCGGAGGCCGTAGCGGGGAACGGATTGTCTCGAACCCCGCAGGATTGAACGTCGCGACCGGCAGCACCGGCAGCACGCAGATCGCACCCGGAACGGTGGTAACGCTCAGCGTGGCCAGCGGACGTGATGCTATCTGGGGAGGCGCTTGCTCCAGCGGCGGCGCCAAAACCAGAAGCTGTACGCTGACGGTGAACGCAAATTCGTCAGTGACAGCAAACGTGCAGTAAGACCGCACGAAAGAAGAAAGCGCTCCAGCCCCAGGTGAAACTCCGGGGGCGTTTTTATTGGCAAGACTGTGACAAGATATTTAGTTGGCCGCAGCAATTGGCGGAGCTGCTACAGATTGATTTTTGCAGCAAAATCAGCGACCTTGCGCCGCTGGAAGTTTGATTCCGTCACCAGCTTTTTGCTTCGACGCAAGCTCATAGATCATCTTGGTGACCAGTGCGGTCCAGCCCGTCTGATGGCTCGCTCCCACGCCTGCTCCGGTATCGCCGTGGAAGTATTCATAAAACGGCACGTAATCACGCCAGTGCTGGTCCGACTGGAATTTCTCATTCGCGCCAAAGACCGCGCGACGTCCCTGGCTATCGCGCTGGAACGTCGATACCAGGCGGCGGCTGATCTCGTCCGCCACCTGGTCGAGATTCATAATGCGTCCTGAGCCGGTCGGGCATTCCACTAGAAATGTCTCGTGATAATACTCATGGAATCGACGCAGCGCCTGGATCAACAGAAAATTCGCAGGGAACCAGACAGGCCCCCGCCAATTGGAATTGCCGCCAAAAAGTCCGGTCGTCGATTCGCCGGGTTCGTAGTCAACCTGATGGTTTGCTCCCGCAACGTCCAACATATAAGGGTGCTCTTTGTGATAGCGCGAGAGCGCGCGAATGCCATGTGGCGACAGGAACTCTTTTTCATCGAGCATGACGGAAAGAATGTGCTTGAGTTGTTCACGATCAGTAATGGAAAAAAGCCTGCGCTTTTTGTGGCCTTCAGTCTCCATGCATGCCATGTGCTCGGTAAGGTCTTTGCGATTTTCAATGAACCATTCCAGCCGCATCTTGAACCCGGGCATAGAATCCAGCAGCTCAGGCTCCATGATCTGCACGGCATAAAGCGGAATCAGTCCCACCATGGAACGCACGCGCAATGGCACGCGCGATCCATCAGGCAGATGTAGCACGTCATAGAAAAATCCATCCTCTTCGCTCCACAGGGAAAGACCGTCATCGCCCAGATGATTCATGGCCCGCGCTATATAGATGAAGTGCTCCCAGAATTTACTGGCAACGTCCTGATAGGTCGCATCGCCGGCTGCCAGTTCAAGCGCAATGGCCAGCATGTCGAGCGAATACATTGCCATCCAACTGGTGCCGTCAGACTGCTCAATGTGCCCGCCGGTCGGCAGGATCGAACTACGGTCAAATACTCCGATGTTGTCCAACCCCAGAAAGCCGCCCTGAAAAACATTCAAGCCTTCCGGATCTTTGCGGTTGACCCACCAGGTAAAGTTCAACAACAACTTGTGAAAGACGCGCTCAAGAAATTGCGTGTCACCCACGCCGCCGTTCTTCGCTTTGTCAATCAAATAAACCTGATACGTGGCCCAGGCATGCACAGGAGGATTTACATCGCCAAATGCCCACTCGTAGGCTGGGATCTGGCCGTTTGGATGCATGTACCATTCGCGCAGGATGAGCACAAGCTGTTCTTTGGCATAGTTGGGGTCGATCATTGCCAGTGACACGCAGTGAAACGCCAGGTCCCACGCCGCATACCAGGGATACTCCCATTTATCTGGCATGGAAATAATGTCTGTGTTGTAGATGTGTCCCCACGCGTGGTTGCGGCCATTCTTGCGTTCCTTCGGCGGTGGCGGTTCCGCGGGATCGCCCATCAACCAATCACGAACAACATAGTGGTAATACTGCTTGGTCCACAATAGTCCGGCAAATGCCTGGCGCATCACGTTGCGCGTGTCGTCATCGGTGGTGGATGGAATGATGCTTGCATAAAACGCATCGGCTTCTACTTTGCGTGCGGAGAATGTAGTTTCGAATTCTGTGCCTAAAGCGCTGGCCGCAGTGGTCCCTTGCTTGTCTTTGCTGAGCCGCAGCTTGAGGGACACTTCTCCGGCTGCAGGCACAGCGAATTTGTACTGCACAGCGGCTTTGGTTCCTTTTAATTCCGGGTTCACTGCCGCAGCTTCACCGTTGATAACGTAACGATGAAACGCGTCCTTCACATAGGGCGAAGCATTCTTTGCTTTGAAGAGCCGCTCATTGTTGGTTTCATTTTCCGTGAAAATCGGCGTGCCGCCACCTTCAAAGAAGAGACGATAATCGCCGATCTCACTTTCATAAACCAAAATCGTGCCCGTGTTTTTATCCAATGCCAGAGCGGGTTTGGGTTTGTTTGCCCAAGACCACGTATTGCGAAACCAGAGCGTGGGCAAGAGATGAATTTCTGCGGCTTGCGGGCCGCGATTTGCCACGGTGATGCGAATGCAAATATCGTCCCAGTCAGCCTTGGCGTATTCGACGAACACATCGAAGTAACGGTTTTCGTCGAACACGCCGGTATCAATCAGCTCGAACTCTGGATCGCTTTTTGTGCGACGACCGTTTTCCGCAACCAGCTTTTCGTATGAATATTTCGCCTGGGGGTACTTGTACAGATACTTCATGTAGGAGTGCGTGGGAGTGGAATCGAGGTAAAAATAATATTCCTTCACGTCCTCGCCGTGGTTGCCTTCTTCGCCATTGAGACCAAACAGACGCTCCTTCAGGATGGGGTCACGGCCATTCCAAAGCGCCAAGGCAAAGCACAAGCGCTGATGGCGATCGCAGATTCCTGCCAGCCCATCTTCATTCCAACGATAAGCGCGCGAGCGGGCATGATCGTGCGGGAAGTAGTCCCATGCTTCACCGGTGGCGCTGTAGTCCTCGCGAACGGTCCCCCAGGCGCGTTCACTCACGTATGGGCCCCAGCTTCGCCACCGAGCGGTGTGGTCTGGCGATTCTCTGATCCGGCGTTCTTCTACGCTTATCTCTGGCACGTCGCACCTAAGTAAGTCGTTCCTGCGCACATCATAAGAAACAGCCGTAATGGCGATGGCGCGGGCAATTCATAGTCGCGGCATTCTGTCATTTGTTTTTCATTTGGCGGCGAAAAAGTGTGTCCAGACCGGCCTTGCTCTTCTCATATTCTTCCTGAGAAATTTTTCCGTTCACGCGATCAGTTTCAAGTTGGAAAAGTTCATCTTTCAAGACGGCGAGCATGTCACCTTGCGGTGGCTTAGCCGCGTGTGCCTGTGCTCGCGTTTTGGAAGCTCCCTTGTTTTTAGGCCCTGGTGCAGCAGCTTTTGCTGACGCGCTCTTGCGCCACATAACAAACGCACCGCCGCCGATGAGGATTACGAACGCGCCCACGATAAACCACACCGCCTCGCGCGTGCCTCCGGAAGAACTTGGGATTGTCGGCCCGCTAGTCTCGCCTGTTGGCTGGCTCGGATGACCGCCGCCCTGAGCTTCAGTGGGAATCAGACCTTCACCGGAGACGGAGAACTTTACTTCCTGATTAGCGGGCACATTTTTGGCAAAGAAGACTGCGAGCCCGGCTTCGTCAACATCCTGGGCAAAGCCGCCGGAAACACCGTTGAACTTCATGCTCTTGGGCAGGAGCACGCCAAGTTCGCTTAGCTGTGATTCGGGCTTGAACGAAAACTCATGCGATCCGCTATACGGCACCTTGTAGGTCACTTCAAACCGTGTTTGCCCGGGGCGAACAGGAAAATCGTAAGCATAGCGGTTCTTCGCTCCGGAAGGAACTGTGGCAACGGTTACGGGCATGCCGCTTGGTCCTGTAAGCGCGGCTTGGCCCATCTCAGCGCCATCAGGCAGCGTGATGGCAAAAGTTTGGTTGCCGATTTTTGTGCGCGGCGGCTGCGACTGGTTGTTGAGGATGTATAGCTCTTGCACGTCCATGTTGCCGCCGCTGGCTTGCAAGTGAAAAACCCGCGCGTCGGTGAGCAGGCCTTCCACTTGAGTGCCTGCGTCATAAACCGTGACGTCAACGGTCGTTGTGCCGGGCGGTGCAGCCTTAAAATAATGCACGTTCTGGCGCGCCACGCGAATCAGATGCCGAGAGTTTTCATCGGGGACATTCAGCGTGTAGTGGCCATGGCTGTCCGTATTGGTTTTTGCCACTTCCTCCATGCCGCTGGCCAGGGAGAGCAGCACAACTTCATCGCCGGCAGAAGGTTTGTTGGTGGTGGCATTCGTGACTGTTCCAGTTATCTGCGCGGCAAACGCGCCCGCGGACAACAACAAGCTGAAGATGAATGCTGCGATCCGGTATTTCAAATTTCTGGCTCCGCGATGACTTCTGCTCACTTTGATTGCTTCTTGGCCCAGGTATCTTTGAGCGCCACGGTGCGATTAAACACTAATGCTCCGGGTTTTGAGTCCATATCCACGCAAAAATATCCCAGCCGCTCAAACTGATAACGCGCTCCCGGCGCTGCCGACTTCAGCGAAGGTTCTAGCTTTGCATCGGCCACAATCTCCAGCGAGTTCGGGTTCAGATTGGCAGTGAAGTCCTGCCCTTCAGGAACGTCACTGGGATTCTCTTTGCTGAAGAGGTGGTCATACAGGCGCACTTCAGCATTGATGGCGTGTGCCGCCGATACCCAATGAATCGTGGACTTCACTTTGCGTCCGTCTGGAGCATTGCCGCCGTGCGTTGCCGGATCGTAAGTCACGTGCACTTCCACCACTTCGCCTTTGTCATTCTTGACTACGCTCTGCGCCATGATGAAATATCCATAGCGCAGGCGCACTTCTTTTCCCGGCGAAAGACGGAAGTAGCCTTTGGGCGGCACTTCCTGAAAATCGTCGCGCTCAATGTAAAGCTCGCGGGAGAACGGCACCTTGCGCTTGCCCGCGCTCTCGTCTTCAGGATTGTTGACCGCGTCCATTTCTTCGGTCTGGCGTTCAGGATAATTATCGATCACGATCTTCAACGGCCGCAGCACGGCCATCACGCGCTGGGCACGACGGTTTAGATCTTCGCGTACAAAATGCTCCAGCATCGCCAGCTCAAGCGTGCCGTTGGTTTTGGTGACGCCGATGTTCGCCACAAAATTGCGCAGCGCTTCCGGCGTGTAGCCACGGCGACGGATACCGCTCAGCGTGGGCATGCGCGGATCATCCCATCCGCTGACCCGTTTTTCCTGCACCAGTTGCAGCAGCTTGCGCTTGCTCAGGAGCGTATAGGTCAGGCTGAGCCGGTCAAACTCCATCTGCTGTGAAGGAAAGATGCCTAATTCCTGGATGTACCAGTTATATAAAGGACGGTGGTCTTCAAACTCCAGCGTACACATGGAGTGCGTAATTTTTTCCAGCGAGTCAGACTGGCCGTGGGCGAAGTCATAGAGCGGATAGATGCACCACTTATCGCCGGTGCGGTGATGCGGCTTGCGCAGAATGCGATACATCACCGGATCGCGCATGTTCAGGTTGGGCGAAGCCATGTCGATTTTGGCGCGCAGGCAGCGTGAGCCATCAGGAAACTCCCCGGCCTTCATGCGGGCAAACAGGTCAAGGTTTTCTTCCACGGAACGATTGCGATGCGGGCTTTCTTTTCCGGGCTCGGTCAAGGTCCCGCGATATTTGCGAATTTCGTCCGCACTCAAGTCATCGACGTAAGCTTTGCCGGCCTTGATGAGTTGCACTGCCCAGTCATGCAGTTGCTGAAAATAATCTGAGGCGTAGTGAAGACCTTCCCAGTTAAAGCCAAGCCACTTCACGTCGGCCATGATGGACTCAACGTACTCGGTCTCTTCTTTCTCCGGGTTGGTGTCATCAAAGCGCAGGTTGGTGCCGCCGCCAAATTCGTCTGCCAAGCCAAAGTCAAGGCAGATAGCCTTGGCATGGCCAATGTGCAGATATCCGTTCGGCTCCGGAGGAAAGCGCGTCCACACGCGGCCGTTGTACTTGCCGGTCTTCAGGTCTTCAATAATGGTGTCGCGAATAAAGTTGGAAGGACGCGCAGGCTCGGGGGCTGGGGTCTCTTCCGGTCTGGAATTCGATGTGGTCATAGTTTTGCGAGTTCAGCGTATTTGCGCATTCATCCGCGCAATCAACTATCTTAATTGCAGGCGGTCAAAATCAGAAGCTGGCTTTGAGCGACCGGTTCTGGAAGAGCCGCCAAGAGAAGAGGGAGACGATGATGCGTAAAGCGAGTGCGACAACTGTCCTGGTACTTTGCGTCTTATTCTTTTTAGAGGCAGGAGCACAGGGTGATAAGAAATTCTCTGCCAAGGCCCAGGAGCGTATCACCAAAGAGGTGCGCCACCGGATCCTGATGCTTCCTGACTTTGGCACCTTTGACAACATCGCGTTCAAGCTGAACGGCTACGACGTGGTTTTGCTGGGCCAGGTCACGCGTCCGACGCTCAAGAGCGATGCCGAAAGGGTTGTAAAGAAGATTGAAGGCGTGGAGCATGTCGATAACCAAATTGAGGTGCTGCCCACATCACCCAACGACGATCGTCTGCGCCGAGACGTGTTTAACGCGATCTATCGTTATGCGCCTCTTCAGCATTACGGCGTAGGATCAAACCGCCCGATTCGCATCATCGTGAACCATGGCAACGTAACGCTGGAAGGTGCTGTAGACCGCGAATCAGACAAGAACATGGCCGGAATGCAAGCCAATGGAGTGCCGGGAGTGTTTTCCGTCAGAAACAATCTGCTGGTGCCGGGAAAGGGGCGTTGAAATGGACTATGCCCATTCGACATTAAACCCACTATGCACAATGCCTCTGCCTTATCACGGCAGAGGTATGAGTTAAAAGCGGGTCAGTTCCAAACGAAAAAGACATCCCATGCCCAACGTGCGCCATACTTCTGAGCCTGATCGTCGATCTTAGACCGGAAGCGGAACTGATTGCCAAATTCATTAATTCGTTGCGATAAACGAAAATCAAGCGATATGGAATCAACACCTAGTTCAGGTAAAGTATGCAGTTCATAGGGTTCCGAAATGCCATTGTGATTTATGTCCTGCCATAGCCTCAAGTTTGAGAATATGGCATCTCTCGCATCAATCACTCCATCCCCATTGCCGCCATTTTCCGGCTTGTCGAATTCCGCCAGCGCCAAGAATCCATTTGCGTCATTAGAAGCCGGTTGCGGAGTGAAGTTACGAAATAGCTCTGCACCACTTGTAATCATTCCATCCCCATCCCGATCAAGCACCAGGAATGCGTTAGTGGATCCTGGCGCAGTCCAGGCAATATTGGTCTTTATCAGCCTTTGCGGCGGAATAGGTGGCACGGACGAGGCTGCTGCCGGTCATAGCGGTGTATGGAGACTTACCATCTTTCGCATCCATTTGATCTTCGTGAGCGGTTGGGAT
>JBAVLE010000301.1:0-39399 GCA_049688735.1 Candidatus Angelobacter sp.
GCTTGTCTTCCCAACTCCACCGTCGATATCTCTTCCCACGTTCCATTCTCTGCTCCATGGGGAGTTTCTGTCCTGTCTCATTTTACGGGGTCACTCCATCACCAACGACTGCACCGGGGTCCTTCGACTCGAGCGCGCGTTCACGCGCACTTCGCTCAGGATGACAGAGCGTGGGAGCATGGCGGAGATCGCCGGCATCGCCGCGACCGAAAAATCGGGGTTGGCAATAGCCTAAACGCTCACGTCGTGCCCTGACACTTTGTCTCGCGGACCAAAGCACGTGAGGAATAGTGAATTGAATCCCACCCTTTCGCAAACAGCGCGAAAGACTGGGCCACACGCCCGATATAATTGCGGTGTGTATGTCCGACGCGCAGTAACCGTGATTGTTCTCAGCGCAAGGATGCTTGCGCAATCTGCGCCGCCATCATGTCCCGCTGAGCGCCCGGTGGATGACATCATCACCGAGGTACACAAACAGCAATCGAACAAGAAGCACCGCAATCCGAACCCATTCCACGACGTGATTTGCATTTGGGGCTGGTGTCGCAACCATACCAGCAAGCAGACGCCGCCAACCTTTCCAGAATCCGCGCCGCAAGCGAAGAATCCCAGCGAAAACGAGAGCACGAGTTCCAGCAGGCCCCCAGTGGACAAGTGTAATGATGCGATGGAACTGGCGCTTAAGGCCGCTCACGACGTGGAAGTTGGCGATTACTCCTTCGGGGCAAATAACTATGACGGCGCATTGCTCCGCTACAAGGATGCGGTTGAAGAGAAGCCGGGAGATGCTGCCATTCATGTGCGGTTGGGACGAGTGTTCGAGAGACTAGGCCAGCTTCCGCAGGCGATGGAACAATACAAAGCAGCGCAAGAACTTGCAGGGCCAGCGAAATGGTCAGATGAAGCTAAGGCGGCCGTAGTTCGTTTTCAGCGCCATCAACCTCGGGCAAGGATTGATGCATCGCCATGTCGCTCAAAGATCGTAGTCCAGGCTCATAAACCCAAGGCCTCTACTTGCTCCTCGGTTTCATAGCCGAGCCAGTGTGCAACCTCATGCCAGACCACCTGTTTCACTTCAGCCCGCAAATCACCTTTTGAACAACGAAGAATAGGGCCGCGAAAGACAAATATCAAGTCCGGCGCATAGTTCAGTTGGGCGAATGACCGTTTCGTCCTGAATATGCCGCTGTAGAGTCCCAATAACTCAGTTCCCTGGCGCCACTTCTCCCGGTCCGCCATCTCGTCAAATACCTCCGGAGGAGGCTCGTCAACCACTTGAATACCGGGAAAATCCGGCAGTCGCCTGATCTTCTGGGGCAGGGTGCTGTATGCCCACTCTACGATATCCTCGAAGCTTTCGGGGTTTGGGGCTTCAGCCATGAGCCAACTTTACCACGGGTTCACACGATGCTCCTTGGCGGCTCTTAGCGGCAGTAAGTGTATCGCAACGCTGCCAAAGCAAGCCTCAGATAAATGCATTTGACAGTATCGGTTTGATTCGTATTAAATCATTAAACCTTCTTTCAAATCGCTCAGGAAAGGCGAATGCCGTGCTGAACCGCTGCACATGCTGACGCGACGTGAGGTTCTCAGCCGAGCTCTTACCATGGGCGCAGCCGCAGCGCTTGCAGGTTTTCCGTTGCGCTTGCTGGGCGCCGATCTTGCGTCGCTTGACGTAGCGTATGCAGGTTCCATGGGGTCAATGATGGAAGGCCCAATAAAATCCGCCGTGGAGGACGCGCTGAAAATCGACTTCCATGGTCGCGCTCAGGGATCTAGCGCGCTGGCGCAGTTGATCGCAGGCGGCAGTATCCGCCCAGACGTGTTTATCCCCGTCACTCCGGGTCCTGCGCTTACTGTTCTGCGCGCCGGAAGAGCTGATTCCGCGCAGCCCATTGCGCACACAGAGATGGTGATTGCCTACAGTCCTAAAAGCCGCTTCGCTTCCCGCTTTGACGCAGCCGCGAAAGGGAAAGAAGACTTGTGGAAGATCCTGCTTGAACCAGGGCTGCGCTTTGGACGCACCGATCCTGTCACTGATCCTCAAGGGCGCAGCATTATTTTTGCGCTGATGCTGGCCGCCAAAGCGAATAACCAGGCTGACCTGGTAGAAAAGATTCTTGGCCGCATCATAAATGAGAAACAAATATTTACCGAGCCAACCGTAATGGCGCGTCTGCAAAGCGGCGAACTGGACGCTGCGTCAGCTTATAAGATCCAGCCGGGACCATTGAATCTTCCTTACGTGCCGCTGCCCGCTGAGGTCAACCTCAGCGGGCAAAACGTGCGTACGGAACATCCGGACGTGACACTATCTGTCGGCGGAAAATCGTATACGCCTGAGCCGCTCATCTACTACGCTGCAGTCGTCAAAGACGCGTCCAACGCGAAGGGCGCGGTGGCGTTTGTCGACTGGCTGAAAGGCGAGGAAAGCCAGGCAATATTCCGCAAATTTAAGTACGATCCGCCGGGAGATGCTTCTCCACTTCACGCATGACTCATCACCGCTGGATTGCCAGAGTTGGCGCGGCGCTATTTGCGCTGGCGCTGTTGTATCCATTCACCGCGCTGCTTGCGCACATTGGATCATGGCAGTGGGGCGCAAACGTACGCGGGCCAGCACTTGCATCTGTTCGCGTCTCGCTGCTGCTCACTGGCTTTGCGATGTTACTTATCGTCGCCGTGGGCACGCCTGTTGCGGCCTACATTGCCCGCTGCTCAACTCGTGAACGGTTGTGGTGGCAAGCAATTTTGCTGGTGCCGATTCTACTGCCGCCACTGGCGCTCGGCATTTTGCTCACGCTGGCCTTCGGCCCTTACGGTTCTCTGGGCACGATGCTTGAGCATTTGGGTCTGCAGATGACCAACAGCCCTGCCGCTTTTGTCATGACGCAGGTTTACGTCGGCATGGGCTATTACGTTCTGGGCTCTGTTGCCGCCTTTGACGCGGTGCCCAAAATCCTGCAAAAGCAGGCCGCGCTGCTTGGGCTCGCTCCGCTGCAGGTTTTTCTGCGTGTCACGCTGCCGCTGTCCCGCTTAGGGCTTGCGGTCGCGCTCAGCATCGCGTGGGTTCGCGCCATCGGAGAATTCGGCGCTGTCGTGGTCACGGCTTATTACCCTTCCGGCATGCCGGTGCAACTGTGGGTGAACCTGCAAAGCTTTGGATTGCCGGCCGTCATGCCGCTGCTCGTTGTCTTTTTGGCTGTGGCTTTGCCGCTGCCCTGGCTGGTGCATGTACTGGCCCAGAGAAAGCGGCATGCTTAAAGCCCATATCATCAAAAAGCGGCGCGAGCTCCAGGTCGATGTCGCGCTTGAACTAGAAGCAGGCAGATCCGTAGGATTATTCGGCGCGTCCGGCGCAGGGAAGAGCACGGTGCTCGCGTGCATTGCGGGCGTTGAAGAACCGGATGACGGCTTCGTGCATTTAAACGGCTTGCAACTTTTCCCGCCATCGTTGGCGCTGCACCGCCGGCCGCTCGGCTACATGATCCAGGAACCGGGTATTTTCCCTCATCTTAGCGTTAGTGAAAACATTCATTTCGGGATTTCAAAAACTTTGGCGGCCACCGCGGAGCAGAGGCAATGGATGAATACATTGCGTGATCGTTTACAACTAGCTTCACTGTGGAATGCGCCCGCGTCTCTGATCTCCGGTGGACAGGCACGTCGCGTGGCTCTGGCGCGCATGCTTGCCCGCAAGCCACCGCTGGTCCTGCTCGACGAACCTTTTGCCGGGCTCGACCGCCAACTGGTGCGCGAGTTAATCGATGATCTCATTTTCTGGAGCCGGCAGATCGGCTTCAGCATAATCGCCGTCGATCATCAGGCCGAAGTGCTCCAGCGCCTGTGCCCGCAACAGGCCATCGTGCTTGAGCAGGGCAAGATCGTGCAGACCGGGAGCTGGTGTGAGCTGCGTAAGGCGCCTGCAACTCCGCTGCTGGGATCGCTGCTGGCGCCGCTGTGAGAATGGTCGTGTGCCGAATGAGACGCGTTTTTTAAAGCAGGGCTACAGCGTTTTTCTTCAATTGTGGACCGCAGCCGCCCTCGGCTGCGTATGAAGTAGAGGAGTTGACACCATGCGAAATGGATCGCCAAAAAAGCTCTATCCTTTGCGCGATGCCTGCAAAGTCCTGGGCGTGAGCTATCCCGCGCTGAAGCAGTGGATATACAAAGGCAAGATCAAAACTATAAAAACTCCTGGAGGCCATCATCGCATTCCAGAAAATGAAATCGACCGCCTCCTGCCCGCGGTCCCTCAACGCGGTCCGGTGCAAGCGCGCAGAGAAAATTTCCGCAGCATCAGCGGCCGCAACCAACTCGTCGGACGCGTCGTTGAGCTAAAAATCGAGGGTCTGATGGCGCAGGTCACGCTTTCCATTGCCGGCCAGCGTCTTACAGCCATCATCACCGCCGACGCCGTCCGCGAGATGCGGCTGGAAAAAGGCCAGATCGCCGCCGCGCTGGTCAAATCCACCGACGTAATGGTGATGCGGGCGCGGTAACCGGGCGGGGCTTTCCGCGAGACGGAAAGTTACGTAGCGGAATCTCATCCACTACAGATAACTTAACCACCAATCGCGTCTTCTGTTCTTCACGTTGGCAAACCAGCGGCAGACCGGATAAAGCAGTACCAGCACCAGCAACCACACTCCATAAGCCACCCACAAGCTGTAGCCAAAAGGAGACGGGAATAGTTTCGCTGGCCCGCCCATGGAAGGCAGCGGATTGAATATGAACCTGGCCGCTGTATTGCCATAGCGCAGCCACGCCGCAAGCACCGCCAACACATGGATCAGGTAAAAGTGCAGAACGAAATAAAACATTGGCACGCGTCCAAAGACCACCAGCGGATTGGCTGGCTTGAACGTTAGCCGGTCAAACCAGGCGAGCACCAGCAACGCCGGTCCCAGCGTCATCAGCAGGAAATCCAGCGATCCGGGATATTTGGTGCAATTCAGAAATGAAAGCACCGTAAACATTGCTGACCTCTGGTGCGACCACGGCGCGGGGTCACCATAATGGTTCAGGGCCCGTAGCGCTACAAAGGCAATCGTCATCGCCAGGCCAAGGCGCAGCATGATTCGGCGACGCGCTTCCGGTTCCAACTGAAACACGCGGCCAAAGCAGAAGCCTGCGGCCATCACGCCAATCCACGGCAGAAGGGTATATGTCACCAGCACCAGCTTGCCCGCAACGGGGATCACGCCCGGCTGATGCAGCAGGTTCCAGATCCACGCGCCAGAGCCGAGCTGCTGCGCGGTGGTTCCATCCAGGCAATTGTGCAAAAGCATCACGGCCACGCTGAGCGCCGCCAGCCAGCGCATGGGTACATAAACCAACGCCGCCATGGCGAGCAGGCAAATGCCAAAGATCCAGAGGATCAAAAGCAGAATAAGGTAGCGCCATGAAAAGTTGAAGTTGTAGGCAAACTGCATCACCGTAAGCTCCAGCGCAATGAACCATAGCCCGCGCGTCCATAGAAATCGTGAGAGCTGGCCTCTGGTGCGGCTGCGGCCATAGAAAAACACTCCCATGCCTGCGGCAAACATGAATATGGGCAAACAGTAGTGGGTGATCCAGCGGGTAAAAAATAAGATCGCCGTCGTTCGACTGAGATCGGTCGGCGAGAACAACGCGGCGTCGGCGTGAAAGAAATCGCGCACATGGTCCAACGCCATAATGACCATTACCAGTCCGCGAAGCGCGTCAACGGACAGCAGGCGAGTGCCAGGCATGACAGATTTTGCAAGCTTGGCAGGCGGGGCAGATTTCTCAGTTATTAAAGATGAATGCATTGAAGGGATTTATTGTCCCGCATCTGGCAGAAAAATGTAACGCCAATCGTGCGCAAAAAACTGCATTCTTGCTCGATCACCAAGCGTTCCGGCTTACCTCGGCTTCAGCACCTCAAACCGTGTGATCGTATAGCCCAGGGCGGCTCCAAGAAACACGTCTGAGGGGAAGTGCGCGCTTGTGGTCACGCGGGAAAAGCTGATCGCTGTAGCCATTCCGTACATCACCCAGGGCACCCAGCGATGGGTGTGATACCGGCTGGCAATTACCGTAGCTACGGAAAAAGCTCCGGCAGCGTGCCCCGATGGGAAGCTGCTCCCCTTAAATGGCGACTTGCCGCCGGCAAAGAACGTGTTGTGAAAATCGGCTCCGGCAGGAACGTCGCTGGGCCGCTTTCTGCGGGTAATCGCCTTTATGGCCAAATCCACAATGGCGCTGTCGCCGTAAGCTTCGCCGGCGAGTATGGCTGTGCCTACTTCATAGCGGTCTTGGCGGGCATAACCAATAAGCAGGAGAGACGTAGGGATTGCTATTGTCTCCGCGGTGGTGATCGAAGGATCGAAAGCATCATTGAGGCGATCCAGGTTCCTTGCGTGATCTTGGAAATAAGGCATTACGTGCGGGTCAGCAACAATCAATCCCGCGGTTACGCCGGTGATGGTGAGCGTTGGCAGCCAATGGTGTCCCTTACCCAGTTGAACGGGAAACGTCCAAATATCTTTTTGATCACGAAGAAAGTCCTTGGGCAGGCTCTTCCACGTGACTTCACGCGCCGCCGGTGATGTGCTGCTGTCACCTGCGGGCCGTGTCGACTGCGCTGGATTATCCGGCACCCCGCCGGTGCTTTGCGCACAGGCCTGGTTTGACGGACAGAAGATTGACGCACAGAAAATGCTTATGTAGAAGACAACAGTAAGTAATGACTGCTTATTTATGAGGCTCATCGACTTTCTTGGATGCGCTTCTCTGGGCTGGGTATGCCACTGGCCATAGGCAGATTCACAGTGGTTCTTTGCTCATCAGCGGCAAGAAGCCGCCTCGTCTTTACGTCGGATTTTTGATTTTCGGCCCGCTTATCCACAGCCGCGCTATTTCTCGGTAACCCCCTGCGGTGATAAAATCTATAAAATCCACTCCTCGGAGTTCCGATGCAAGCTATCCTTGCGCTGGAAGATGGACGAATCTTCAGCGGCATAGGTCACGGCGCGAAAGGCGAATGCTACGGGGAAGTCGTTTTTAATACTTCCATCACCGGTTACCAGGAAATCTTTACCGATCCTTCTTATGCAGGGCAGATTGTTGTCCTGACCAATCCGCAGATCGGGAATTACGGCACCAATCCAGACGATAACGAAGCCACTCATCCTTACATCGAAGGGCTTGTCGTCCGTGAGTTTTCGCCCATCAGCTCCAACTGGCGCTCACAGCAGGTGACCGATGAGTATCTGGAAAAATTCAAGATCCCGGTAATAGCCGATATTGACACCCGCGCCGTCGTTCGCCACCTGCGTACCAATGGCGTCATGCGCGGCGTGATTTCCTCGATTGAAACCGACGCTGAGAAACTCATCGCCAAGGCCCGCGCCCTGCCAAAGATGGATGGTACTGACCTCGCCAAGGTCGTCACCACCAAGCAACGCTATCAGTGGCAGACCGGCACGCGATCACACGAGCCCACGGAAGTCGTCGGCGTAAAAGACCTCCCACCAAGCAAACATGTGGTGGCTTATGATTATGGCATCAAACAGAACATTCTCCGCATGCTCGTCGATCAGGGCTGCCGGGTGACCGTTGTCCCGGCAATGACCAGCGCGGAAGACGTGATGTCGCTCAATCCTGACGGCGTGTTTCTCTCCAACGGCCCGGGCGATCCCGAGCCTTGCACATATGCCGCCGACAACATCCGCCGGCTGATGGGCAAGACTCCGATCTTTGGCATCTGCCTTGGCCATCAACTCGTGGGGCTGGCGCTGGGCGGCAAGACCTACAAATTAAAGTTTGGCCACCATGGCGGCAACCATCCGGTAAAGCAGTTGGAAAGTGGAAAGATCGAGATCACGGCCCACAACCACAACTTCGCCGTCGATCCGGATTCGCTGAAAGATTCCGAAATCCTGAAGACCCACATCGATTTGAACGACAACACGCTGGAGGGGCTTCGCCATCGCACTCTGCCGCTGTTCACGGTGCAGTATCATCCGGAGGCCTCGCCTGGACCGCATGACTCGCATTACCTGTTCAAGGATTTCATGGGGCTGATGGAGGAGTGGAAAGGAAGATGAGAATCCACCACGGAGGCACGGAGACACGGAGAAAAGCGCAAACAGGCGTTCGCCGCAGACCAGCGCAGACGAGCGCTGATCCAAATGACCTGACGGGAATGAGTTTTCTGATTAGCGTTGATCTACGTTTATCAGCGGCTACATCTTTTTGCTTTTCTCCGCGCCTCCGTGTCTCCGTGGTGAATTAAATTTAAAATGCCCCGTAGAAATGACATCGCGAAGATCCTGATCATCGGCTCCGGGCCGATTGTCATTGGCCAGTCGGCGGAGTTCGATTACTCCGGCACGCAGGCCTGCAAAGCGCTCAAAGCCGAAGGGTACGAGGTGGTGCTGGCGAACTCCAATCCCGCCACGATCATGACCGACCCGGAGATGGCGGACCGCACTTACATTGAGCCGCTGACGAAGACGTATCTGGAAGAAATCATCCGCCAGGAATCAGAAATGCTGCGTGAACAGCCGGGCAAGTTCGCGTTGTTACCCACGGTCGGCGGCCAGACCGCGCTCAACCTTGCCGTTGAGCTGGCCGATTCCGGCGTTCTGGAGAAATACAACGTTGAGCTGATCGGCGCGCAGCTTCGCGCCATCAAGATGGCGGAAGATCGGCTGCTGTTTAAAGACGCCATGACGCGCATTGGGCTGGACGTGCCCAAATCCGCGCTGGTCAACAACCTGAAAGACGGTCTCGACTTCTCCGGCAAAATCGGCTTTCCGCTCATCATCCGCCCGTCATTCACGCTGGGCGGCAGCGGCGGCGGCATTGCGTATAACCGAGAAGAGCTGCTGGAAATTCTGGCCCGCGGCCTTGATCTTTCTCCGGTTCATGAAGTGCTGATTGAAGAATCCGTGCTGGGCTGGAAAGAATACGAGCTTGAGGTGATGCGCGACCTGGCGGACAACGTGATCATTGTCTGCTCCATTGAAAATTTCGATCCTATGGGCGTGCATACCGGCGACTCAATCACGGTGGCCCCAGCGCAGACGCTGACCGACCGCGAATACCAACACATGCGCGACGCGTCAATCAAAGTCATCCGCGAGATTGGCGTGGAAACCGGCGGCTCTAACATTCAATACGGCGTGAATCCTACGAACGGCCGCATGGTAGTGATTGAAATGAACCCGCGCGTTTCGCGGTCTTCGGCCCTGGCGTCCAAGGCCACAGGTTTCCCTATCGCCAAAATCGCGGCCAAACTTGCCGTGGGTTATACGCTGGATGAAATCCCCAATGACATCACAAAGATGACGCCGGCATGCTTTGAGCCGACGATCGACTACGTGGTCGCCAAGATCCCGAAGTGGCAGTTTGAAAAATTTCCCGGCGCCGACGAAGGGCTGGGACCACAGATGAAGTCCGTAGGTGAGGCCATGGCCATTGGACGCACCTTCAAAGAAGCTCTGATGAAGGGCATACGGTCGCTGGAGACAGGCAAGAAAGTCGGGACGGAAAAAATTGAGCCGCGCATTCTTACGCAGCGCCTGGTCACGCCGCACCCGGAACGCCTTACTTATATCCGCTACGCGCTGCACCAGGGGATGACCGTAAAAGAGCTGCACAAAATGACCAGCATCGATCCCTGGTTCCTCTATCAGCTTAAGGAAGTGGCCGCGATGGAGACGGAGTTGGTCAATCTGTCGGCGGACTCATTGACTAAGGAAGTAATGGGCGAGGCGGGCGTGGAAATTGAAAACGCGCCCACAGAAGCTGTGGAGCTTAGCCAGTCAAAACAGCTGACGAAACAAACATTGCGCCAGGCCAAGCGCCTGGGAATATCAGACGAGCGGATTGCGCTTTCGATCAAAACCGGCGTGCAAACGGTGCGCCGTATGCGCGAGACGCTGGGCATTCGTCCGGTTTACAAACTTGTGGACACGTGCGCTGCAGAATTTGAAAGCTACACGCCGTATCTTTATTCCACGTACGAAGAAGAAGACGAAGCGCCGCCGACCAACAAAAAGAAAATTTTGATCCTGGGCAGCGGCCCAAATCGCATTGGCCAGGGCATTGAATTTGATTACTGCTGCTGTCACGCGGCATTCGCATTGCATGACGATGGCTATGAAACCATCATGGTCAACTGCAATCCTGAAACGGTCTCCACCGATTACGACACAAGTGACCGCCTTTATTTTGAGCCCCTCACGTTTGAAGACGTGCTGGCGGTTTACCAGCATGAAACAAAAGGTGGCGCTCCAGTCGGGATGATCGTGCAGTTTGGCGGACAGACGCCGCTGAACCTGGCGCTGCCGCTGAAAGGCGCAGGCGTTACGATCATCGGCACGTCGCCGGAATCGATTGACCTGGCGGAAGACCGCAAGCGTTTTGGCAAGTTGCTGGATGAACTCGATATCCCGCAGCCTCCCGGAGCGATAGCTACCAGCGTGGAAGAAGCCGTTGCAGGCGCGCGCAAGGCAGGATATCCAGTGCTGGTGCGGCCTTCCTACGTTCTTGGCGGACGCGCGATGGTAATCGCCTACGATGATGACAGCGTCGTTCGTTACATGAAAGAAGCAGTCGAGTATTCGCAGCAGCGGCCTGTGCTGGTTGACCATTTTCTGGAAGATGCCGTTGAAGTTGATGTGGACGCGTTGTCTGATGGCGAAGACGTCGTGATCGGCGGAATCATGCAGCATATTGAAGAAGCCGGCATTCACTCCGGCGATTCATCCTGCGTGCTGCCTTCGGTGGGCCTGCGCAAGCCAGTGCTGGACACAATCCGCGAATACACTTTCAAATTGGCGCGCGCATTGAAAGTTATCGGGCTGATGAACGTCCAGTTCGCAGTCCAGAATGAAAAAGTTTTTGTCATCGAAGTCAACCCACGCGCGTCACGGACCGTGCCTTATGTTTCCAAAGCCACCGGCGTGCCGCTGGCAAAGATTGCCGCACGGCTCATGACCGGCCGCAAGCTGCGCGAGTTCCTGCCTGCCAATGTTGAAAAAGAAATCGATCTCGCCACCGGCGCGGGATACTTCGTGAAGTCGCCGGTGTTCCCCTGGAACAAATTTCCCGGCGTGGACACAGTCCTTGGCCCGGAGATGAAATCCACGGGCGAAGTGATGGGCTCAGCGGACACGTTTGGTGAGGCCTTTGCCAAAGCACAACTTTCCGCCGGGCAGGCTTTGCCTACGCAGGGCACGGTCTTTATCAGCGTGATTGACCGCTACAAGCAGGAGTCCATCGAACTGGCGCGCCGATTTGTTGAGATGGGCTTCAGCCTGGTCGCAACGCATGGCACCGCTGATCGGCTGGAGCGGGCCGGACTTGCGGTGGACCGCGTCTACAAGGTAAAAGAAGGCCGTCCTAACGTGGTGGACTTGATCAAAGGCGACCGCGTTCAGCTTGTGGTGAACACTCCGCACGGCGCTGAGCCATGGTTCGACGAAAAGGCGATTCGCCGCGCGGCTGTCACCAATCGCATTCCAACCATCACCACCATGGCAGCAGCCTGGGCGGCCGCGGAAGGCATTGCCGCGTTGCAGCGCAATGAAGTGAACGTACGCTCGCTGCAGCAGTGGCATGGAGACAAGAGCACGCAGCATTCGACGGTCAATACAAAATGACGCTCACACGGATTTCCGCATGATTGCCCGGATCGGCTCATTGTCAGCGTAAACCTGCCAGACTGCGATCTTGCCGTCTCTAACTACAGCCCGCCACGCCGCCGGCGTGCTCCAGAAATTCTCCTTCATAGGTTGGCCATCTTTTGAGAACGATCCACGGGCAGAGCCAAAGACAGCTACTGTGTTTTCATTGGCAAAGATGTCCGAATGGGAGATGGAGTAATCTGGGACCATTTTGAAATAGCCTCTCCATGCAGCGCGAACCTTTTCCATGCCCTGAATGCGATTGCCCAGAGAGTCAATAAACTCGCCGTCAGCGGTCATGAGCGCACAAATTGCTTCAGGGTTACGCGCATTGATCAACTTCTCAAATTCCAGAACCACCTCGATTGGATTGCTCATAAGCATGACTCCGTCCTAAATTCACAAGCAAAACTGAACCTGCCGATTGCAGAAAGCCCGGCCCCATAGACTAAAATCCACTGTTTCATTATTCCTCAGGAGATCTCTTATGTGTCGGTACGCTCATATTTTATGTTCTCTGCTGCTATCCGCCTGTTCGGTTTTTGCCGTCTCGCAGGATAAACCACTTCGTCCCGTACACACTTTTTCCATTGTGGCGTTTGATCCCGCCACTGGCGAGATGGGTGTTGCGGTGCAGTCACACTGGTTTGCCGTAGGAGGAGAAGTGCCATGGGCGGAAGCAGGCGTGGGTGCGGTGGCGACGCAGTCTTTCATCGATCCCAGCTATGGGCCGCTTGGATTGAACCTGATGCGAGCGGGCAAGAGCGCGCCCGCTGCGCTGCACGGTTTGCTGATCGCCGATGACGCCTGCAATGTCCGTCAGGTGGCGATGGTGGATACGCAAGGCCGTGTCGCGACTTTTACCGGCGCCAAAGATATTGAACCTGCGGGTGGAATTGCCGGCGGCTCGACTGGAAGCCCTGTGGCGATCCAGTGTGGCGGACAGCCGGGAGGCGCAATACAAACCGGCAAGAACTATGCTGTCCAGGCCAACTTGATGAGCAATGACAAGATCTGGCCCGCAATGTCCAAGGCTTATGAATCCACCAAGGGCGATCTGGCAGAACGCATGCTGGCTGCGCTGGATGCTGCTCAAGCTGCCGGAGGCGACGTGCGAGGAAGGCAATCGGCGGCAATCGTGATTGTTCCGGCGAAAGGCACAGGCAAGCCGTGGCAGGATTATGTTTTCAATCTGCGCGTGGACGACAGCACGGAGCCGCTGAAGGAACTACGTCGCCTTGTCACGCTACAGCGCGCTTATAACCACATGAATGCCGGGGACAAAGCGGTTGAACTGCACGACAATGCCGGCGCATTGCGTGAATATGGCGCGGCCGAGCAGCTCGTTCCGGACAGCGCTGAGATGATTTATTGGCACGCTGTGGCGTTGGCAAACATGGGTCGCGTGGATGACAGCCTGCCGCTGTTCAAGAAGGTTTTTGCCATGGACCGCAACTGGCTTGACCTGACGCCTCGGCTGCCCAAGGCCGGGCTTCTGCCGGACAACCCGCAATTGATCCAGAAGATTGTGGCGCAGGGAAAATAAGTTTTCTCTCACACTTCTGCCTTCGGAACGAGATTGAAAGGTCCGGCTGAGCCGCCACGAAGACGAGTGCCAAAATCGATCCTATGTCCTTTTTGTGGAAAAGCATGTTTTTTCTA
The DNA here is from genome assembly GCA_049688735.1 of Candidatus Angelobacter sp. Taxonomy (GTDB): domain Bacteria; phylum Acidobacteriota; class Terriglobia; order Terriglobales; family Acidobacteriaceae; genus Angelobacter. The sequence continues at coordinate 13,329 of JBAVLE010000301.1, forward strand.
TAGCGAAACTATTGGGGCGGATAGATTTAATAGTTTGCTTGAAAATAGTGCAATAGTTTGCCACGGCAGTATGTAAGTTTTCGCGTGACATATCTGCCCAAAACGTTTCATGGAATGTATGGATTAAAGAAAAATTAAAAAGACTAACTCCGCTAGTCGGCGCTTGACACTGGGAGACAGTGGACGGAGAATCTTTAACACCTTAGATGCGGCTCGCCATATCGTCCCAACAAGATGAGCCCTGAAAGATACTTGGCCGGAGAACCCATGGAAAAGTTAGATCCCAGTGCGCTGGCAGAGGCTCGGACTTCAGATACCCGCGCAGTGCGCCACGAATTGAATATCCCTTTGCGCTACCGGATTGAGGGCCAGCAGGATTGGGCCGCCGGTGAAGCAATCAATATGAGCGAATCGGGGCTGCTTTTTACCTCTGACCAGCTTCTTGAAATCAACTCCAAGGTGCAAATCACGTTTCAGAGCATCGATACGCCGCAGGTGAAGTCGAGCACGCGACTGGCCCGTGTGGTGCGCAGGACGCTGAGTAATTGGCCGGAAACGCGCGTGAAATTTGGCGCACGATTCTGTTCCTGATCGCGAAACCAGAACGTAATTCATCGCAAAACTTCTCTCTAGGCTTCATTCCGTGTTCGCGGAAAGTAGCGCGCAACATAATGCCGGTCTGTCCACTGGTTCAAAACGAATGGGCAGTGTACGAAAAAATCACTCGTTACCGGGTTGCGGGTATCATCTAAGTTACTGAGACAGCGGTCGCCATGCAGGTACCTTTAAGTTTTGAAGGCCGGGGGCGGGGCGCGAATCCAGAATCTCAGTTGGCCACCGTTCGGTTGCGATGGTAAAACAGAAACATGAGTTCACAAGACGATCCCAAGGCAAAACCGCGGTTCGAAAATTTTGGCCGCAAGATGGATGCGGAATTTGGCGGCGCAGCGGAAAAACTGGAACGCGAAAAAGACAAGGTCATCACCTACCTGAACAACGAAGTGGTGCCGGCGATCCGCACACATTCAACCAAGGCATTGCGTGTGGCCGCCGAACAGCTCAGCAAGCTGGCCGAGTACATGGACAAAAACCGCTCGTCCAGCTAGCGGCGTTACTTTTTTTATTGGCGTTTCTGGCGGGATGCGCGGCCCATCGTGAGCCCCCGCCGGCAATGCCTGCGCCTCCGCCACCTGCTGCGTCCGCTTCAATTCCGTCGCGGATACCTACCCCTACCCCGACGCCTGTTCCTTCGCATCCTGCAACTCCTGCCCCAAGGATCAACGGAGAGATCACCGTTCCTAAAAATGCCAAAGTCCTCTATACCGAAGTGGGCTACGCCAGTTGGTATGGGCCGGGATTTCAAAAGCGCAACGCGGCCAATGGCCAACCCTATGACATGAATGCCATGACCGCCGCGCACCGCACCCTGCCGCTGAGCACCATCGTACGCGTCACGGACGTGAAGACTGGCGATTCAGTCCTGGTGCGCATTACAGATCGTGGGCCGTTCGTCGGCGACCGAGTGATTGATCTTTCGCGGGCGGCGGCGCGGCGACTAAGCGTTTTCCAAAAAGGCGTTGCCCTGGTGCGGATCGAAGTGCTGGAAACGCCTGCCCCAATCAAAGAAGGCGGACGCTGGTGCGTGCAGATTGGAGCATTTTCAGATTCTCGTGACGCCACCCAGCTGAAAGAAAAGCTTACACGTCGCTATCGCACCGCCAAAGTGCTTCAGTTTACCAGTCCAATGGGCGGTGACTGGCTCCGCATCCGCGTGGCCGAGGACGATAAAAAGCGTGCTGAAGAAGTCATGCGCGAAACGCACACCGACGCAAGGGTTTATCTGGTAAGGCTGGATTGAGGCGTGCCTCGTGGGCACGTGTTTTGCTAACATTCATTGCTATGACCGATTGCCTCTTCTGCAAAATCATCTCCGGAAAAATTCCTGCTAAAAAGGTTTACGAGGACGAAAAGGCCTTTGCGTTTGAAGACATCAAGCCGCAAGCGCCGACCCACATTCTGATTATCCCCAAGAAACATATTGTTGGGATTGACCAGGCGACTGAAGCCGATGCGGAATTGGTGGGCTATTGCCAGCTTGTGGCGGCAAACATCGCCAAGGAGCGCAAGCTGGAGCACGGATTTCGCACGGTGTACAACGTGGGTCCGGACGCAGGACAGACAGTTTTCCATCTGCACCTGCATCTGCTGGGCGGAAGGCAGATGCACTGGCCGCCGGGGTAAGCACTCAGGTCGGCACTCAGCAAGAAGAGAACATTGCCGCAGATTTCCGCTGATGGCCGCAGATCAGGAAGAGGCAGCCGCGAATTTCGGGAAGCAAGACAACAGAATGTTAGACATGCTTGTTTTCGCGTAATTCACGAGTTTTTCCTGTTACGAAGAGTTCCCTTCCCTTCGCCAAGCTCAGGGTCGGCACAAGGACATCACGCCGCCCCAATCAACCTTGAAGCATTCGGGAATGACCTCTGCCAAACCGACGCGAGCAGCGTAAACTGCGGTAATAGTTGAGCATAGCCATCCACCATCTCTTCAATTTCACGCCATTGTGCCGCGCTCAAATCTTTCAGAATCGCGCGATGGTCCCTTACCGGCAGCCCGGACAGCAGAGCGCGAGCACGGCGGTTCAACTCTTCCCGTGCGCTGACGAATGAGGGGTCGGCCAGCAGGCGTTTACCGTCAAGCCATGCCGAAGCCAGATAACTGGGAAAGGGCGAGAGTGCACGGTACAGGCTTAGAACAGTTTTGGCTCCGGTAGTTTTCTTGATATCAGAGTAAATCAACCAGACTCGCAGACCGGCTTCACGCTCATTGGGCACGTGCACACGCACCATCTGCGCCAGGGCTGACACCTGCTTTAGCTTGCTTACTCTTCCCTTTTGTCCGCCGGAATAGCCGCGTTGCAATAGCCGGGAGAACAGCGCCATTTGTGCGGTGCCGCGGGCAAACAGGCCAACAATGCCGCCGATGAGACGGATGTCAGCGTTAGAGAATTTATCGGCAGAAAGGACGGCCGGCTGGTCGGAAAAAGTCCAGCCGCCGCTAATCGCGGCCGAATGCGCAATTTCCTGATAAGCCCGTGCGGCGGTCTCAAATTCACGGGAGCACACCACACTCTCCAGGTCTTTCCAGACCACCTTCAGGTATTGCGGAATTCCCGCGGAGAGCTTGAAAACAGTGGGAACAAAAGGAAGATCGAATGCGGCGCGGATGTTTGCATACATCCGGCGGATTTCGGGCGTGATTTCATGTTCTTCATACGCGCGATTAAGAGCCATGGTTGTGCCTTTATGGGAGATTGGACGTTCATGGCAGCTACTCAGTTGCAAGGAAATGGAAATTAATCGGCAAAGAACCGGAGTTGGCGCGAACTTCGCGAATACATACGAATCAGAAAGAAGCCGCTTGTTTGGCGTTGATTCGAGATCGGTCTTCTTTGGCTATATCGATTTCACAGATACAGGCAGAGTGTGAAGAGAACAAAAGATCCCCTACTCCTACTCGCGCGCTGAGGAAAACGCGCGGTTCGCAATGGTGGAATGAATTGAAACAACCTTGAATGGACCTAATTACCGCAGCGGCTAAAGCCGGATCAATGATGACTGCCTACCGCAGGCATAAATGCCTACTCCACCCCGCGGTCGGACACAGAGACTCTATGGAACTGCGTTAAACGCGATTGAAGGTGTCGTCTGTATCGTCATCGGCGCCGTGGCGGCGGAGAATGCTTACCAGGTTCTGTGAGAATGCCGAGCGCGGCATAACGACGTCACATCCGGCTTCCTGAGCTTTGACTTTCAGATCACCCTGAACGTGGGAAACAAAGCCGACAATCGATGTGGCTTTCTTGTATTTTGAGCGCATTTTGGTGATGACCGGCAGCGGCTTGATGCCGTTGCTGTTCAGATCAACGATAATCAAAGATGGCTTTTCTTCCGCACCCTCGGTCTTTTCCGCGATCTCTTTATCCGTCTTGACGAACTCGACCTTGACGTTGAGCTTGCGCGAGACTTCCTGAATCTTGGCCACAAAGAAAAGGTCGTCGACAAAGGCAAAAATCTTTGTCGGAGCGTCTACGCGCTGGGTGAGCGGCTCCATGTTGGGAGAAGCCTGAGCGCCATTGTGGAACCGTGCTCCCTGCATGCTGTTGCCATTGCCCTGGTTACGGTAGCTATGGTCCATGGGACCCACGAAACCGGGTCCGCCGCGCCTTTGTCCGCCTCCGCCACGACTATTGCGGTTCTGGCGATTCTGTCCGCCGGGGCGTCCCTGGCTGCTGGATCCATTTTGGCTATTCTGGCTGTTTTGGCTGTTTTGGCCCGGGTTTTGCGAGCCAAAGTTCCGTCTGCGACGCCGGGACTTGCGATTGCGCTGACCCTGTGGATTCTGCGGTGGTTGGTTCAATCCTTCATTCATTCGTATACCTGTGAGCTTTGATCTATCTGCCGGACTCCCAAATGTGGTGACCCGCTATGAGCAAATTCCTCAGGGTCTGGCTGGAAGTCAATCGGCTAAGTTTCGGAAAATCTTCGTTCTATCAGCGCTTTAGTCTAAAAGTCTTATGCGCGAAACGTCGCACCGGAACGGGCGGCTACTGAAGACTCCGTGATGTTACCACGAACGTGTCCTGAAGCAAGCAAAAACTTGTAAATTTCCACCCGCCAAAGTCCGCCAACAAAGTTCAGATCAGGCTCTTGGGAGTGGTGGGCGCTATAGGATTCGAACCTATGACTTCCACCGTGTGAAGATGGCACTCTACCGCTGAGTTAAGCGCCCGATCCGCTGGGATCTTGCTGCGTCGGGTGAGATTATTCTAACAGAAGGCTTTTCCGACTGTCCTGTGGGGGAGGCTTGCTGGACTTAACGAAAACTTACAGATGCGCAAAAGCCGCGGTATGGAATAAACTTTGGTGTCGGGGCTTCTGCTTGGCTTCCCTCTGAAACGTGCAACTTTCTGGTTGCCAAAGGGTTTACAGGGATGTGAGCAGCGTGGCCTTAAAGTCGGGTTTGTTCATGCCCACAGTTACCGGCAGGATGCAGGGTATTGCGGAGATGGCAGCAAGCCACGTTCCTTATGATTCGCTGACCGATGCGGAGGTGATGCTCCGCGCCGGGACCGATGATAATGCGGCCTACGAGTATCTCGTGACCAAGTATCACCGGCCTATGATCGCTTTCATGTACCGCATGTGCCATAACCAGGCGCTGGCGGAAGAGTTGGCGCAGGAAGTCTTTTTGCGGGTCTATCGCTCACGCAAGACCTATGCGGCGGAAGCCAAATTTACCACTTGGCTTTACCGCATCGCCACCAACCTGGCAGTCAACCATGCGCGGGACCACAAGGTTGAGCGCAGCGGGAAAGTGGTAAGCCTGGATGAGCCGGACGAAGAATCCGGCACTACGATGGATGTTGCCGATCCCACGCTGAATGTGGAACAAAACATTCTGCGCCGGGAAAGGCTCCAGGCCATCAAAAAACATGTGATGGCTCTGCCGGAAAAACAGCGCGCTGCCGTGTTGATGCATAAGTATCAGGGGATGGATTATCGCGAGATTGCAGGAGTTTTGAAATTAAGTGAGTCCGCCACCAAGTCTCTGCTGTTCCGCGCCTATGAAGTGTTGCGTGACAGACTGAAGGAATTTGTATGAACTGCAATGATGTTCGGGAAAATTTGATTGAGCTGCTCACTGACGGTCCGGCCGACCCGCAGGTGAAAGCTCACGTAAGCCAGTGCAGCGCCTGCACAGAGGAGCTTGGCTCCATGCGCAAGACCATGGCACTGCTGGATGAATGGGAATCGCCGGAGCCTTCTCCTTACTTTCTTACTCGCCTGCGGGCGCACGTAAAGGACGAACGGGAGAAGGCCCCTGCTTTGATGTTTGGCTGGCTGCGCCGGCCTATACTCGCCGCAGCGCTTGCAACTGTTTTGGCAGCTGGCGGAGTGGGTTATCGGATTTTTATGACACCTCCGCAGCCTACAGATAACGGCGCGGTGGCCGATATGGAATCTCTGGACAAGAACCACGACTTGATTATCGATACGGACCTGGTGAACGAACTTACCGGAGCGCCGTCCGACGATGTAGCGGAGCCTTAACTTTCTGCTCGGGGGAGCGAATTGTGATCGGGGCCAAAGTTGTTTCGGTGGTTTTGATGTCAGGATTGATGACCCTGAATGTGCCTTCGCGCGTGGCCACTTCAGCGCATCGCCCCGCGCCGGTGCTTTTGGTACAAGCCACGCCGCAGAAAAGCCCGAACGCCGCCAATCATCCTGCACAAAGAAACGGTTACAAAATAGGCGCGTGGCTCCAGGCCCACAAAGATCTTCCGCTCGATCAGCAAATCAAACTTCTGGAAAGCGAACCCGGCTTCAAGAAGCTTCCTGCCGATCGCCAAGCTGCATTGCGCGAGCGGTTGAAAAAATTCAATAGTCTAACGCCTGCGCAGCGCGAGCAAGCCGTAAAACGCATGGAGTTCCTGGCCAAGCTGACCCCGAAGCAGCGGCAGCAATTGCGTGACGCCAATCAGCAGCTTAGGGGGTTGCCTCCGGAGCGGCAGGTCGCGGTCCACACGGCGCTGCGGCATCTTCGGAAAATGCCTCCGGCGGAGCGCCAACAGGTCATCCAGTCAGACCATTTCCGCAGCACTTTTTCAGACCAGGAACAGAAGCTCATCAGCCAACTGGCCGAGATGTCTCCCGCCGGCGCAACGCAGAGTCCACAGCCAAAATGATTTTTTGTGAAATCCCGACACTGAGCTTGCCGAAGGGGAGGGAACCCTATAGCTATGTGGCTCTGACAGGTCCGAATCAACTCTGGAAGCGCGGTAATCCCTGAAAGGCTCGCTTCGTGTGTTCCTGAAGAACATTAGGATGGCAGGGCTCCCTCGCTCCGCTCGGGATTGCAGAAAAAATCTAGTTCATCATCGCCATTGACCTTCTCAATGACAGCGCAGTCTGCCTGATCTCTTCCGCGTCTGAAGCGTCAGGCGACATCTTCACGTATTCCTCAAAGTCGCTCAGCGCCCCGCGATAATCGTTAAGGTTATAGCGCAGCACGGCCCGCTGCTTCATGTCTTCAGGCGAGCGCGGATAGATCACCAGGATCAGGTCCACAACCTGTACCGCGCGACGGAAATCCCGCTGCGAAAGATAAACGGCCCGCAGGTTGTTGAGCATGCGCGTCAGCATCTGGCGACGCGTTACGGCCAGAAGAAATTCCGGCTGCAGCGCCACCTGGCCGGAATAAATGCTGTCGAGCTTCTGCTTGCAATCGTCTTCGGTAACGATTGACCCGCGCTCAAAAACGTCAATCAAGATGGCACGGCCGTCCACGTCATAGTGTTTCAGCAGAAAATGTCCTGGCATGCCCACGCCAAACAGCTGAAAGCTCACCCGCCGCGCCACTTCCATATAAACCAGGGCCAGCGTGATGGGAATTCCGAGGCGTCGATCGAGCACATCATGAAGAAAAGAATTTCGAGGACTGTAATAGTCCACCGTATTGCCGCGAAACATCTCTTCGCGGAAAAGCACGTCGTTCAGCGCTGCGATGACCTCTGCAGGATCGTCCGGGTCTGAAATCTTTTCCGCTACGCGCGCGGCTAGTCCGTCCACGTGGCGCACGTAATGCTCAATATCGAGCTGCGGATCTTCGATGCGGGCAAATGTCAGCGCGGACCGCAGAAGGTCCACGCGTTCGTCTTCGATTTCCGAACGCACCAGCGCCGCAAATGCCTGGATGATGTCTGAGTTTGCTCCGGTAAGCACCTATAAATTCTATTTGAAAGCTGGCTGAAAATCTGCTGCCCGGAAGGGCAGCGGGCAACCTTGGCCTAAAGCGGATTTCTTTGTTGCAGGATCACACCTGCAATACGTCCCCTTCACGGGCGAATGTCCGATAGAGTACAGGATTGATAAAGAAGCCGAGAAACAGCCGCGAAATCAGCCCGGCCACAATCACAATGGCAAAAGGCTTCTGCGTATCTGATCCGATGCCGGTGGATAGCGCCGCCGGTAACAAGCCCAGGCAAGCTACAAGCGCGGTCATCATGATCGGGCGAAGCCGCAGCAACGCAGCTTCACGCGTCGCGGTACGTATGTCCATGCCTTCAAGCCGGAGCTTGTTGATGTAAGAAATCAGAATCACGCCCGTTTCCACTGACACGCCCATCAAAGCTAGCAACCCTAGCACAGACGAAACACTGAACGGCGTATGCGTGAGCTTGAGCGCAATCAACGCGCCCACAGGCTCGGTCATGATCACGTCAAGGGCAATGGCCATGGGAAATTTAAAGTTGCCATACAGCGCAAACAGGATGAAAAAGATCAACATGACAGCCAGCGGGCAAATGATGGTGAGCTGTTCTTTGGCGGCAATGAACTGGTCGTATTCGCCGCCCCACGCAATCTGGTAACCGCCGGGAAGCGAAACATTTTTCTTCACCGCTGCCTGGCCATCTTCCACCGCCCGTTGCAGATCGCGGTTCTCAATGCTGTACTGCACGCCGATATAGCGCCGGTTGTTTTCACGGTAAATAAATGACGCGCCATTGCCCTGCTTGATTTCCGCCATCTGGCTGATAGGAATCTGCTGGCCATCTGGAGTGCCGACCAGCAGGTTGCCGATTTCCTGCGCGCTGCTGCGGAACTGCGGCTGCATGCGCACGACAAGATCAAAAAGCTTTTCTCCCTGCACCACCTGCGTTGCGGCCTGTCCGCCGACAGCCGCCTGAATCACGGCTTCCACGTCCGCCACGTTGATGCCGTATCGCGCAATCTTCTCGCGGTCCACATTGATGTTCAAGCTCGGCTGGCCCAGCTCATGCACAACAGTCAGGTCAGAAAAGCCGCGCACATTCTCCAGCGTCTTTTTGATCTCGACGGCCTTTTTTTCCAGCACGTCAAGATCGGGGCCGTAGATCTTCACTGCCAGAGAGCTTTTGAGTCCGGTAAGGGCTTCGTCCACTGCATCCTCTGCCGGCTGGGTGTAGTTGAAAATGATTCCGGGGAAAGCTTCGAGCCTTTTATCAATAGCAGCAATCAGCTTCTCCTTGGTGTCGAACTTACCCTTCCATGACGAATCGTCATACGGTTTCAATCCGACGTAAAACTCGGCGTTGAAAAAGCCGGTCGGGTCGGTGCCGTCGTCAGGGCGTCCGTGCTCAGAGCCCACCACCGTGACCTGCGGGTAGGAAATCAGGATGTTGCGAATTTGCGGCACGATTTTGCTCGATTGCTCAAACGAGATCGTGTATGGCATGGTAGCGCGTACCCACAGCGCGCCTTCGTCGAGGTGAGGCATGAATTCGCCGCCGATAAACGGAACGAGGCAGAGAGTCGCGACAAAAATCAAAACCGCAATCAGCAACGTGAGCTGCCGATGGTCAAGGCACCAGTCAAGCTGGCGTGTATAAATTTTCTTGATCCATTCAAACGCGCGGTTTTTTGGCTCCTTCACGCCTTTGGTGAAAAGGTAAGACGCCAGCACTGGAACCAGCGTGAGCGTGAGAATCAACGCGCCGATCAAGGCGAACGACATGGTGTCCGCCATTGGATGAAACAGCTTGCCGGAAGGGCCGCTCAGAGCATAAATAGGAAGGTAACCCGCGATGATGACCGCAACGGAATAAAAGATTGGACGATCGACGTCCTTCGCCGCCGCCAGAATAACTTCGTTGAGCTTATAGGACTGACCTTCTCGCAGTGACAGTTCTCGGTAGATGTTCTCCACCATTACCACTGTGCCGTCAATAATGATGCCGAAATCTATGGCGCCAATGGAGAGCAGGTTGGCGGAAACGTCATGCGCGTGCAGCACGATAAAGGCGAACAGCAGACCCAGTGGAATGGTGAGCGCCACAATAATCGCGGCACGCCAGCTGACCAGGAAAAACAGCAGCACCAAAAGGACAAGGATCATTCCGCGGAAAAGATTTCCTTCGACCGTCCGCGTGGTGACCTGCACCAGATCAGTGCGGTCATAAAAAGGCCGTACCTTTACGTCGCGCGGAAGAATGGAACTGTTTAACTCATCCGTCTTCTTCTGGACGGCCTTCAGCACGGTCTGCGTCTGCTCATCGCGACGCATGAGGATTACGCCTTCTACCGCATCATCATGGTTCTCATTGTGGGTTTGAAAACCAAAGCTGCCCAGGCGCGGAGCGTTTCCAATGGTGACGTCACCAACGTCGCGGACACGGATGGGCGTGCCTTTATTGCTGGCGATTACGATGTTGCCGATGTCGCTGGTGTTCTGCACCAAGCCCAGCCCGCGGACGTAATAGAACTGCCCGCCTTGCGAGTAAAACCCGCCGCCGGCATTCGAGTTATTGACTGAAAGCGCCTGAACCACCTGCGGGACGGTGAGGTGGTAAGCATAGAGTCGCGAGGGGTCAAGCAGGACCTGATACTGCATGACTGTGCCGCCCAGGCCGGAGTCGTCGGCTACGCCGGGAACAGCCTTGTAAGCGCGCTGGACGACCCAATCTTCAATGGTCTTCAGCTCCTGCGGAGTGCGATCGGGGCTCTCCAGCACATAGCGATAGACGAGGCCGCTGGGACTGAACAGTGGCGCCATGCTGGGGGTTATGCCGGAAGGCAACTCGGCATCGGCAATCCTTTGGAAAATCTGTTGCCGTGCGAAGTAATTGTCAGTTCCTTCATCGAAGGTCAGCCGGATATCAGAAAGGCCGTAGAGCGAGATGGAGCGCATTACCACCATCTGGGGCGCGCCGGACATTTCCACTTCCAGCGGAAGAGTGATGAGGCGCTCGACTTCTTCCGCGGCGTGTCCCGGCCACTGGGTGATGAGTTCAACCGTGGGCGGAGCAAGGTCAGGATATGCGTCAACGGGCATGCGCTTGAAAGAAATCACGCCTGCGATAATCAGCAGCACGGTGAGCATCAGCACCAGAAAGCGCTGCCGCAATGCCATTTGTACCAATCGATGTATCATTTGTTTTTGTCGCTACGCTCCGAGACCGCTTTCAAATCGTTTTCCACCTAGTCTCTTTTCGCCCTGCATCTTGCCGCTCGGGCAATTCGGCCCTCGCGCCTGTTCGTCTTCACTGCGAACTCGCAAACTGCAGGAACAAACTCCCGTCGCCGGCGACGTGCTCTCCGGGCTGCAGGCCGGTAACAATCTGGGTTTTGCCGTCACTGCTTTGGCCCAGCTTTACCGGCCGTCGTGCGAACTGATCTTGCGCCACAGCTACATAAACGAACGGCTCATTCTCGGCGTCGCGCAGCACTGCCGCATCCGGAACCAGCAACGCGTTATCGATTTTGCCCGCAACCACAGTGGCGGTTACGTACATGTCTTTCTTCAGGCGGCCTTCAGGATTCTTTGTATCGATTCGAGCTTGCAATGTCCGCGAAGTGGGGTCCAGAGCCGCACCCATAAAAGAGATCCGTCCATGAAACACGTCGGGATACGCGTCTGTCTTGATCGTGACCGGGTCGCCGACGTGGACGTAGGCCAGTTGATTTTCATAAACATTGGCCAGCACCCAAACCGTTGACATGTTGGAGATGGTGAAGCACTGCGTTTGTCCGGCTTGAAGCACCTGCCCCACCGATACCAACCGCTCAACTGCCTCTCCCGGAATCGGGGCCAGCACCGGAACTTCAGGCGAAGTGGGATTTTCTATCAACGTGTCCGGGCGCGGGATGCCGAGAATTTTCAACGATTGCTCCGCCGCCTGCTGGTCGGCCTGCGCCTGTATCTCCGCCGACTCTGCCGCCTGCAAATCACGTTCAGCGATCGCGTGATGAGCGTACAGGTCTTGAGCGCGCAAATAATTCTTGTGCGCCAGCGAATGAGCGTCGCGCGCCTTCAAATAATTCGCACGAAGCTGGGAGTAGTCCGGGCTGCTGACATATAAAATCGGCTGGCCTTTTTTCACCTGCTGTCCGGGGGAAACCAGAATCCGGCTTACCGGCCCGCTCACCTGCGAAATCACCGGCGTGGTAAGGAAGCTGTTATAAGCAACCGTGCCGTTCAGGCGCAGAACGCGCGGCCACGACGTGGGTTGCACCGTAACAATCTGGATGTGCGAAACCTGCTCTTTAGGCACGGTGAATAGCTGGGTCTTGTTGGCGTCAGTTGCGCCTTTTTCGCTGGCCTTGCTGGGATCGCCGCCCGAACAGGCGCACAACATCATTGCCAGCGTAAGGGCCGCGATCATCGCACCATGACTACGGTGCGGAGCAGAGCGGAGTTGGTGGTAAACGTATCTCATGGCAAACTCCTGGTCCCGATGGCCTGCCTTAATTGCTCCAGGCTTAGCATGTAAGCGGCGAGCGCTTGCCGGTAAGCGAGTTGTGTGGAGCGGTAACTCCGCTCGGCATCGAGAAAATCAAGCAAAGTGGCTGCGCCTGCCTTATAGGCATATTGGCTGATGTCGCGTGAATCCTGCGCCTCTTTGAGGTAGCCGGAAACATACAGTTTCACTACGTCCTGGTTGGAAGTTGCAGACTCATAGGCGTTCGTCACGTCGGTCATGACGGTGTCCTCAGCGGCTTTGGCGGTAAGTTCCGCCCCGGTGAGCGCAAATTTGGTGCGCGCAATTTCACCCTGATTGCGATTGAAGATGGGCAGCGGCAGGTTGAAGAAGAGTGAAGTCGAACTTGCGCCGGATACATGCGAGTAGCTGGCGGAAGCATTCACATCCACTTTGGCGTCGGCCCTGGCCAGTGAAATCTGACTGTTCGCGGCCTTCACTCCTTTTTGCGCCGCCAAAAGATCCGGACGGGTGGCCAGCGCTTTAACTTGCAAGTCCGGCAGCGCGGCGGTAAGCGGCTTGTATTCCAGGTCGCCCACGACATCAAAATCATGTGGCAGTGATGCATATCCCACGAGTTGCCGCAAACTGCCCAGAGCCTGGACCTTGGCCACTCGGGCGGAACTTACGTCTGTCTGGAATTGCAGCAGTTGCAACTTGATCTTGAGAAAGTCGCCTTCACTGATGTCTCCGGCTTTGTAACGCTGATCGCTAATCCTGACCGTGTCCTGGAAGCTGTTCAAGTTTTCCAGAGCAAATTGCAATGTGGAATTTGCCAACAAAGCGTTGACGAACTGCTGAGCCACGTTGAAAACCAGCGTGCGCTCGGTATCGGCGACCTGGGCTGCTGTTACAGCGGTTGCATCGCGAGCGGCTTGCAGGCGGTTCTGGCGTTTGTGCCCGCGCTCAAAGAGATAGCCCAAGCCGATATCAAATTGTTGCAGATTGTTTAACGTGTCAGTCGAGAAGTCTCCGCTAAACACGGGAATGAATTGCGAGTCCCATGAGAGTGTCGGGTTGGGGCGAAGATTGGCGGTAGTTTCCTGCGCCTGGCTTTGCTGGATCTGCGTACGCGCAGCTTTGATGCTGGGACTGTTGGCCACTGCCAGCGAGATCGCCTGTTCCAAAGTGATTTGGGTGGCCGCTGGGCGGTCACGCGTTGGCGTAGGAGTGGCTGCCGGCGGCGCAGATTGCCCACTTTGCGCCGATTGGCTTTGACCTGCGGCGGTAGAGCTAAGCGGAATTGTCGTCTGCCCCAGCAAAAGCGGGGGCAGCATAAAGCATGAAAGCAAGAGGGACACCCGAAACATCGTTCCCCTCCAAAAAAATTCTGGATTTTATGGAGCTAAACTGGATTGAATGGCCTGGATCAGGCAGCGGGAGGCGGACGGATGAAAAGGCTCAGCTCGGAAATGGCGCTCTTGCCCTGGATTTCATACGGGACGGTAAATGCTTCCACGGAATGAAAAACCAGCAGCAGGTAAACAGTTACCGTGGGGGCATTGGCATGAACAGAAAGGCAGATGACACAAGGAGAAGAGTTCTGCGCGACTTTGGCATCGGAGTGGCTATGCGTTGCTTCCAATCCGGCCACGAACAAAGCAAGTGCAATGCAGAGCAGCGCGATCAGACGCGTCAGCTTCTTGGTCTCGAGTTGAAAGGTTCCGGCTTGCATAGTCGGCTGCGGTGGGAAACACCGCGCGCGTGCAGGTTTCAGCTTACAGCAATTTCCACAGCCTTGCCAATGTCTCTTATCCGTCTGGGATGCAGGGTGTTCCGTCTTAGGCACTCACGAAAGTATTTAGACTTGTAGGGGAGCCGCCGGGAAGCGCCCTTTACAAAACTTAGGTATTCGTCGCTGACGAGAACGTCTGCCCAGAAATTGCATGACCAGAGCTGCTGTGCTAGCGTTGGAGTGTATTGAGAGGCGTTTTGCGAACCATTCCTTCAGGGCTGGACCGAAAGGAAGCTGAACTCTACAGCCAGCTAGATCCTCACCAGTTCCCAAAGCATGTCGCTATTATCATGGACGGCAACGGCCGCTGGGCCAAACGTCGCCACTTGCCGCGTATTGCCGGCCATCGCAGGGGTGTCGATTCCGTCCGCAACGTGGTTACTACCGCCTCCAATATTGGCTTGTCCGCGCTGACGCTGTATGCATTTTCAGCGGAGAATTTCACCCGGCGTCCGGCCACAGAAATCTCCTTTTTGATGAAGCTGCTCCATCGCTACCTCAAGAATGAATTGCCGCTGATGCACCGCAACAATGTCCGGCTGTCATTTATCGGGCGCAGCCACATGCTGCCGCAGGAAGTGCAGGAGCGAATGGCCTGGGCCAAGGAGCAAACCGCCCACCACACCGGCATGGTGATGACGCTGGCGCTGAATTACGGATCGCGCTCAGAGATAGTGGACGCCTGCAAATCCATGGTGAACGCAGCAGCTAACAATGGCGGGCTGGACCATCTCAAAATCGACGAAGAGAGCCTAAATCGCCACATGTACACCAGCAATCTCCCGGAGTTGGACTTGATCATCCGCACCAGCGGCGAAATGCGCTTGAGCAATTTCCTGCTGTGGCAGGCCGCATACGCGGAAATTTATGTGACAAAAACGCTGTGGCCAGACTTCAGCGGCTTACACCTTCTGGAAGCCATTAAGGAATTTCAATCGCGCGAGCGGCGCTATGGCGGCCTGAACGAACCTCCTCCAGGCAGTTCCAATTAGATGAAGAGAGTCCTTACCGCGGCGGCGCTGGTGCCTGTGGTGCTGCTGATTCTATTTAAGGCTCCGAACTGGCTTTATAGCGCGTTTATTGGGCTGATCGCGGTGCTTGCAGTCCATGAATATTTCGGCATCGCGTTTCGTTATCAGCAAAGATTGCATGCCTACGTGACTGAAGTCGCGATTGGCCTTTATTTCCTGGGCCAATGCCTCTATGGAATCAGCGCGTTTGGCGTAGAGGATTTCGGCAGAGCGTTTGAACGATGGGCGACCGACGCAACGGGTGTCCGGGTGCTGCCTCTGGTGCTGGTGGTTCTTGGGATGTTGCTGTGGCAAGTGCGAGAGGTTTTGCCAGCAGCGGCATATTCCTATTTTGGATTCATTTATTTGGCCTATACCTTGGCCGTAATCTCCACCATAGGGCATTTTGAAAATGGCCGCGTTACAGTATTTGTCTTTCTTCTGGTGGTATGGTCCGGCGACATTTTTGCTTACTACATTGGGCGCGCCTTCGGAAAACATAAGCTGGCGGAGACCATCAGCCCGAAAAAGACATGGGAAGGAGCCATTGCCTCAACGGCAGGAGCGATTCTGATTTCGGTTTTCCTTTTTCATTACATACATTCCATTGGAACGCTATTGATTAAGCTGCATGCGCTTCCCTCGCAAAGCTTGCTTTTCACCGATATACGGCTTTACGCGCCTGATTGGCGGCTTGCTGCTGTGTTTGGTTTGCTGGTTAACATTGCTGCTCAGCTAGGCGACCTGGCGGAATCTGCCTTTAAACGCGGCGCAGACATCAAAGATTCCGGAACATTGCTCCCTGGCCACGGCGGCTTGCTGGACCGAATTGACGCGATGCTGTTCGCGGCTCCGGTATTATGGTTTTTCTATCCGGCTTTATATATGGCGCTCAGGCACCAACCATGAAACGCATTGCCATCCTCGGTTCCACCGGCTCCATTGGCCGCAGCACCCTCAACGTAATTGAAAATAATCCTGAGCGATTCCAGTTGCTCACCATGGCGGCGGGATCGAATATTGAAGCCGCGTTGAACGATGCGCGCCGCTGGAAACCCAAGGTTCTGTCGCTGGCCTCAGAGCAAAATGCAGAAAAAATTCGCAAACAGCTCAAAGGTGAAGGTCTGGGCGAAATTGAAATTATCCACGGACAGGCCGGGACAGTGCGCGTAGCCACGCATCCTGAAGTTGATTTCGTGGTGAGCGCCATTGTGGGCGTTGCGGGATTGAAAGCGACGTATGAAGCCGTGCGCGCGGGCAAGGCAGTTGGCCTGGCCAATAAGGAATGCCTGGTCGCGGCGGGAGAGTTGATTACCGCTGAAGCGCGCAGGCAGGGCAAGCCGCTATTGCCGATCGATAGCGAACACAACGCAGTTCACCAGTGCATGCGCGGCGGCAGGATAAACGAAGTGGAGCGCGTGTGGCTCACCGCCAGCGGTGGACCATTTCTCAACACGCCAAAGTCGGAATTCGAGAAAATCACGGTGGAGCAGGCGCTGAACCATCCTACATGGAAGATGGGCCAGCGCATTACGATTGATTCAGCCACGCTGATGAACAAAGGGTTTGAGGTTATTGAAGCCTGCCGCCTGTTTGATATGCCGCCGGAGCGCGTGAAGGTGATCGTCCATCCGCAATCGACGATTCACTCGCTGGTTGAGTTCAATGACGGCAGCATTCTGGCGCAGCTCTCTGTGACCGACATGCGCCTTCCGATTCTTTATGCGCTAACTTATCCGGAGCGTATTGAGTCTGATCTGCGCTTCAACGTGCTTGATCTGAAGCGGCTCGACTTTGCGCCGCCCGATCCCGGCAAATTCCCCTGCCTGCGCCTGGCGTACGAAGCTGCGGCCGCAGGAGGATCGAAGACGATTGCCCTGAATGCGGCCGATGAAATCGCCGTAGCAGCTTTCCTAAAACGGGAAATTGGTTTTACCGATATTTCTAAGGTAGTTGAGCGCACAATGAATGAAACGCCAGACCGCCATCCTGAATCTATAGAAGAGGTACTTGCCATTGACGCCCAGGCGCGTACCCTGGCGCAGGAGCAATTGCCGCGTCATGTAGCCCGATAGCGGCTGGCGCGCTTTAAGTTACAATAGCGAATCACCTTCATTATGCAGTTTTTATCTCTTAGCGTCGTTGCGTTTATCTTTGTTTTGGGCATTTTGGTATTTGTCCATGAGTTCGGCCATTATGCCGTAGCCAAGCTGTTCAAGGTCCGGGTAGAAGTCTTTAGCCTGGGTTTTGGTAAACGGCTGTTCGGGTTCAAGCGTGGCGAAACCGATTACCGCATCAGCCTTCTGCCTTTGGGCGGCTATGTGAAGATGGCCGGCGAAAATCCCATGGAAACACGGACGGGCGACCCCGGGGAATTCATGAGCCACCCACGCTGGCAGCGCTTTCTTGTAGCAATAGCCGGCCCGGCAATGAACATTATCCTGGCTTTTGTGGTGCTCTCAGTCCTTTATACGTTCCATCATGAGTATTTCGCCTTTGCCAAAGCCCCCGTGGATGTGGTGTTCGTTTCGCCTAATTCTCCGGCAGAAAAAGCCGGATTGCAGGTAGGGGACAGGATTGTCAACGTACAGGGCATCGACAATCCAACATGGGAACAGTTTCTGATTCGGGTGAGCATCAACCCGAACCAGCAGGTCCCAATCAAAGTCCAACGTGGGGACCGAGTCATGGACCTTACGCTGGTGCCGGAATCCGTTGGCAAGGACCATGAAGGGGACGTCGGCCTGGACCCTCCTGACGTGGTTGGGATGATTGAGCCGGGACTGCCCGCCGATAAAGGCCACATCCAGAGTGGCGACGTGCTGGTTTCTGTAAATGGCAAACCCATTCATTCCGTGGAAGACCTGCTGGGAGCGTTGCAGGAAGCCAAAGGAAGTCCGGTGCAACTGACTATCCTGCGTGACCGCAAGAACGTGACGTTGGCCATTCCCGGTGAACTTGTTGGCTCTCCGGACTCCGCCGAGAAAAAATACCGGATCGGTGTAAGCCTGGAGCAGGTGGAAAAGCTTCCCTTCCCCGTAGCGGTGCAAACTTCATACGAAGAATGCAAGAGCAATTCCCTGCTGATCTTTGAATTGTTGGGCAAGCTCATCCAGCATAAGAATTCGATTCAGCAGATGAGCGGCCCGATCGGGATCATGCGCTATTCAGGACAGGCAGCCAGAATGGGCATGCCTTCACTACTGAAGTTCATGGCGCTGATCAGCCTGAATCTGGCAATCTTCAATTTGCTGCCGATTCCGATTCTGGATGGCGGCCTGATGCTGATGCTGCTGGTGGAAGCGGTGATGCGCCGGGACATTAAGCAAGAAGTGAAGGAACGCGTGTATCAGGCGGCATTTGTCTTTCTGGTGCTGTTTGCAGCAGTCGTGATCTTCAATGATGTGGCAAAGACGATTCCCAGCCGCACGCCAAGCACCCAGAACAGATAGAAAAATTGCCAAATCGCGCGAAACTAACTGCGTGCTACCAGCATCTTCTTCTCATTATCCCAGCGCCACTTCGGCTCGCCGGTGAGGTGCACGCCGCCCAGCCAGCGATCCACGCCGCCTTGCAGCTTGATCCAATCAGCTTTGCCGTCCAGCAACTGGCGACCGGCATCGGTGACGGTGAATTCATTCTTCGGCGATTCGATCAGCGCAGGATTGGGTCCCGCCGCTAGCCACGCGAGCCGCAAATACACTGACGCATCGCCCCACGGAACATCCTCCTGGTTACGTAATTCCATGTAAATTTCTGCCTTCTTGCGCTTGCCGGCAGCAGCCGCCTGCAGCACTTGCCGCTCAGTGCGCGAAAGCCCATCTCTTGTCCCGGGATAGTCTTCAAGAAAACGCACGAGCGCTGCAGCTAGAAACGGCATCTCATCGAACTTTTGTTGTGAGATTGCCGCCAGATCGCTGGGATCTTCAGCACGGAAAGCGCGCCATGCTTCCGTGGCAATGCTGCGTTGCGCATGCGTCACACGTTTGCGCATGGGAAACAGCCGCGCAAGTTGCGGCCCGCTCAACTGTCCGAGGCCATAAAATGGCCGCACACCAGGGTAAGAGTTGATTTGGACGAGATCAAGATTGATCCCTTCAAGGTCCTGCTGCTCAAACCAATCCAGCAACTGGAGAAGCTGTAACTGGTCATAAAGATCATGCTCAAACCAGAGCACTACATCCTGATGCTTGCGAAAATCCTGGAGCGTGCGGTCGCGGTTGGCAAAGTCGGTGCGAAGTTTTTCAAGATTGCCCCAGCCAAAACCGGCGAGCGCTTGTGCGCGAACGTCAGACAACTCACTCAGAGTGCGGGTTTGCGGCACGGGCCCATCATGCAACACGTCATTCCATGCGAGATATGTTCCGGGAAATCTGACTTGCCGGAAGGTGCCGGTGACGGACTCGCCGTTGGTGATGTGAAGCATGAGGAAAGGCTAACACGCAAATCGGTTTGTCCGGGAACCGTTTGGGAACTGAGAAAATTTTCAGCTTCTTTATTTTCAGCTTCTTTAAGCACGGCTGAAGATGGTGTTAAATTCGCAGAAGCACATCTTTTGAAAGGAGAATTGATCATGGGAAATTGCGGCGGTTATGCTAGTAGCTTCATCTTGCCAGAGCTAGCCGATGGGCTTCTTCCTCGACAATTACGATTCCTTTCACGGCATGACGTCAGGAGCACAGCAAAAATCCAAAAGGCGCTGAGCAAGATCAGACGACCGTTTACGTGCGGCAGTAAATTTTCAAAGAGCTTTCTTGCTGGTCCGCTTGGGCGGGCTTTCTTCATTGCTGGGTTTGTTTCCCTGCGGCCGGACATATCTCATCAGCTCGTGCACCCACTCCAGCAATGCTGTGTTCTCGCTCCGAAGGCCTTTCATGCCTGTCAAGTCCTGCAACTTAACGATAAATCCATCCGGGAATGCCACTCGGTAAACGGCCCCATCAAGGATATATGCACAGGTTCCATTCGCGTTGCGCGGACAACTATCAGCACTTCGATCAATCTTGTTCAACTCATCCACCAAGCGCCTGGCATCGCCCGCTGAAATGCTCATCGGAGTCTTGTCGATGGGGAGCGATTTAGCCTCAGCAATGCACTGCGATGGCGTTTGTGACTTCCAATGACTCACCCACTGCCGCCACAACTGCTCGCGAAATGTCAGGCGGTCCACCTCAATCCCGTTCGGCGTCTTCTCAATCGCCATCGTAGGTTCATCTGGAAGATTCGTTATCGAGAATACCGTCACCAACCGATGAGAATTATCGCCCCGATCTAAGCTCTCGCTTACGGCGCGCATGTAATCATCGGCATTGCATCGCTCGGCAGTGTGCTCCGTTTTATTGAGAACATACGTCTTCTTCTCCCCTTGAAAAGTCAGGATGGTATTTTCATCGCATACTCCCATCTCCGCGCCTTCCGTTTGTCCGGGAACACTCACAATGATCCGGTTCTTTTTTGCCGCCTGCGCCGTGGGATCGCGGCAGAGCGATGGATGGCAGAACCCTCCTCCGTCAGGCATCGCATACTCTGACCATAGCTTGCGAAAACCTCTGCCACGCGGCTCATACACTGCCACCGTCAGGCAATGTCCGCTGCCTGCCGCTGTGACCAGCAAAATGCGTTCATGACCCAGGGTCTTTGCATCGATCCAGTCGATCGGATTGAGTTCCTCATCGTCTCCAATACCCGCAGCCAGCCGCAATCTGCGAATGTCTTCTGGCGGCAAGCCGGTATTAGCCGACCACTCGCGATCATTAGCACGATGAAACGTCTTCGCGTCGAATTTTGAGGAGTCTTGTCCCAGCAAAGCGGATGACCCGGCTAGGGCAATAAAAAATAGTAGGAATGCAGCGCTTCGTCTCAGCATAAGGATTGTCAGGATTATGGCGCATTACTCAGAGTTTCGGAAGATCTAGCGTCTCTACAGGAATAGACCACATACGTTCGAATCAAAACAGCAGGGGCTTGCTTCAGCCCCTGCACTGCCATATCTAGAACACTGCGGAGCAGAACCCATTGAACAGCGAGCTTTTCGTCCCCTGCATGGCTTCTGCGATCACATTGTCAAATTTATTTACAGCGTCAATTCCTGTGCTCTGAAAACCTGGCACATCAATCTTCGTGTATCTTCCCTGGTCAAAGGAAAATCCATGTTGCAGACCGTCGGCGGTAGAAACATACGTCCCTACTACGTCACCGGCATTGCTGATCTTCGTTGGCTGCGAGTGGCCGCCAGCGTCTGGGGGATTCAAGTTGCTGAACACGCCGTTTTTCCACATAAAGCCGTGGGGGAGATCCTCCGAATTAAGAAAATAGGACCCAACAATGACACCCTGGTTATTGATGCTGGTGGGATTCGTCCCTCCCGCTGCTCCGGGAAAAGAAAGAATAGTAAGTTTGCCGCTACGCAGGAGATAACCAGACTCTGTGCCGTTGGAATTGAACTCGCCCACAACGTCCCCATTGTCATTTACGCCGTTCGCTGTCACATCGGCGTTGGGGAAGCCGGGAAGCGTGATTTGCTTGAAACCGCCGGAGTGGACCATAAAGGCGTGCCCGGAACCACCCTGAATATAGTCGCCAACGATCGTTCCCGTCGTGTTCACGTCGCGGGGCTCAGTATCCGTGGAACCGGGAAACATAAATGTGGTGAGCCTGCCCTGATACAGCAGGAACCCGTGGCTCCGGAAGTCACTGGCCAGGTATTGTCCCACGATTCCTCCTACATCGTTGAGCGCCCTGGCCACGGATAAGTTATTGGCCGGCGCGGGGATGTTCAGCGCTTGAAACGAGCATTTCCCAGTCGAGGACCCATCCTGGGCGAATGCAACGGTTGCGGTGGCGGCGATGAAACATGCGGACATCAGCAGACAGAGGGTTTTCATGTGGCGTTTCATAAAAATGAATGCTTCTCCTTGGGTGTTCCTGGGGGAACGTTGGCAAATGAGATGAGTACCTGCTGGATCTGGGTGGCCAGCTCTGTTTACCAATTAGTACTTAGGTCTTTTGAACTATATTCAGCAAAGAACGCCGAATATTATGACCACAAGACGAGTGTCCGGAGGTTTAAAACAGCAGGGGCATGCCTCAAGCCCCTGCTCTGCGAATCTAGAACGCCGCTGCGCAGAATCCCTTGAACAGAGGATCCACCGACCCTTCTTCCTTTTCTGCGATTACGTTATCAAATTTATTCACGGCATCGATTAATGTACTCTCCGTGGGTGATATATCAATTGTTGTGTATGTTCCATTCTCGAAGGCATATCCATGTCGCAGATGGTCCGACGCTGACACATAGCTGCCCACGACGACTCCTGTATTGCTGATCTTCGATGCTACCGTAGAGGTGCTGTCCGGCGGGCTTACGTTGCTGAATACCCCGTCCTTCCACATAAAAGCATGTCCAGGATCATCTAGAGAAAGGAAATAATTTCCAACAACCACACCTTGATCGTTGATGCTGGCCGGCGTTGTCCCTGACCGGGCCCCCGGAAATGAAAGAATGGTCATTTTCCCATTGTGTAGCAGAAAGCCGAAGGCAGTGCCGTTGGCAACGAACCGGCCAACCACGTCACCATTATCATTCACTCCGAAAGCCGACGCATTCGTAGTGGAAAACCCGGGAAATGTAATTTGATGGAAGGCCCCGGACTTGACCATAAAAGCGAGCGTGCCCGCAACACCCGTAACGTTGTAGGTCCCAACAATGATTCCCGTCCGGCTGATGTCCCAAGCCTCCGTTCTTGTTGAACCTGGAAACATAAAACTGGAGACCTTGCCTTGGTACAGCAGGAATCCATGGCTCGTCGCATTACCATCTAGATAGGAACCCACGATGGCTCCCACATCATTGAGCGCCCTGGGGATCGGAAGGTGGTTGGCCGGCGGCGGGAAACTCAGTTTTTGAAACGCGCATTTCCCGCTTTGGGCGAATGCAGCAGTGGCGGTGGCGGCTATCAAACAAGCGGACATCAGCAGACACAAAACTTTTCCGTGGCTTTTCATTATCAGGTTCTCCTTGCATGTTCCTCAGGAACAAATGTTCCGGGTGAACGATTGCAAATGAGATGAGCTGCTGGATGCATCAGGTGGGCCGTCTGTGCTGCTGAATTCATACCTAGATATTTTTAGGAATTTCTGATCATAGGATGTCATCTTGTGCCAATTCGGTAATTCGCTCTCTTAGATCAGCCGCTCACCATATGATCGGATCACCCGATGACCGGCTCACCCGATCATTGCCCCTCCCCCCTCCTATACCCATCCCAGATTGGCGTGTACTTCAGAGAGGTCATCCCAGATCATCCCAGATTGGCGTAGCGTTCAGCGACGATGCCTCAATTGGCGTGGGCTTCAGAGGCTCTGGGGTTGCGTTTGGGCTTAGCTAAGAGCTAATGGCTAAGAGCTAAAAGCTGCATTCTTCTACATAGCCCACCCGGGGGGTAAGACTTTTGTTGCAAACAAAGCCAATGCGCCATTCGACCGAATGGTCACCGAACGGTCGAAGTCCCTTTTCCTTCATTTTCTGGGTTCGAATCCGCTCTTGTTTGCTGGCTCCGGCGAAAGCTAAGATCTAATGCCTAGCTGCTAGTTCCTACCTTCCATTTGCTAGTTGTCTATTGTCAAAGATCAATACTGCCTCGCTCCTTGGAGCTGCCCATACTCTAGCGCAATCCATCACAACAATCACGCGCGAACTTGGTCATCTATATGGGTCATGTCTTTTGCGACCCACTGCTGTCACCAGGTACATGCCCAAAAGGCCAGCTGAAATTTATTGCTCTTCTCGCAATCCAGCCCCCAGCCGCCGGAGCCGATGAAAACGGCCCGGTGCGTGTCTAGGGGCCAGCCACGTGCGCTGAACCCTAACTGCCGTGAAAGGAAGGGTAAGCGAGAAATCTTTCCTCGCTGCCGCAGGCACGCGCGCAGCGTAGCCTAACCCCTCCCTTCGCAAAGCCCGCGAAGGATGGGCGCCCGTGCAAAGGATGAGGCCACACTTTATCGCGTGGCTGGAAAAGCCGCCCCAAAACCATGATCGGCAATTAGCAAAACTTAATTTAGATAAGTGTTGCTTTACGCGAATCGTTGTAGAATCGTTCTGCATCCCCGCACATAAAGACGTTTGTCACGGAGGTCAGGTAATGAAGCCTGCTATAGCTTCACGTTTCATACTAATGGCGGTCCTCGGCGCGTTAATGCTGCCCGTTTGCGCGCAGGCAAAGCCGAAGAAAAAAACCTATAACAATTCCAGTGACCAGCTGTTCACTGCGGCGCTGCGCACAGCACGCGAGCGGCACGTCGTGACCTATGTCAGCGAGAAAGAGCTGATGTTTACCTTTGAGACTGGACGCTCTTTTACCTCTGAGGGCTTCGTCGCGAATGCGTCCATTGAACCGGAGGGGGAGAACAAAGCCACGCTTATCATCAACGTGCAGAGCAAAAAAGGCGTTTCATGGGGCGCGGGTGACCGCATGGCAGACAAGTTTTATGAGCAGGTTACGGAGGAGTTGAGTGGGGAAACCAAACAAGCCTCCGCGGTGAAAGCGCCACAAGGCGCGGTTACGGTGCCCGATCCAAAGGCGGTTCCACCCGAGCCATCCATGACTAAATCACTTGCAGTCCGTTCAACTGCGCCGGCTACGGAGGACGATAAAGGCAAAATCCTGGTCACATCCGTGCCTGATGGAGCAGAGGTCTACGTCGACGAAGATCTTGTCGGCAACGCTCCGGCCACGCTCAAACTTTCTGCCGGCAAGCATACGGTAAAAGTATCGCAATCAGGATTCAAAGCGTGGACCAAACAGATCGCAGTCTATGCAGGCTCAGAGACCAACCTGAAGGCATCTTTGGACAAGGAATAGGCAAAGAGAAGGAGTGATCGCCTCTGATCGCTCCTTCTGCAGCTCCCAAGGCCGGCCAGATGAACCAGTCATCATCTTTGCCGAAAGCCCCTGCGTCCACCGGCGAGACAAGTTCCAGGCCACCCCCGCGCGCGCTTTTTGCGTGATGGGGTGGAAGTGTCAGGGCACGGATTTATCCGTGCCGCTAGACGAGTAAAGCAACCCCCTTCCTTACGCCGTAGGCTTAAGCGCAGCGGAGCGGAGCGCACCAGAATTTCACAGCGTGATAGCGCTGATTATTGCGCGACACGAACTTACTTGCTGATCCAGCAAAATAAGGCCTGTCCAACCCACTAGACACTTCACCGCCAAATAGTCGGCAAGCCCACCGCCATAGTGTTGCAATACCCTCAGTGCCGCATCTCGGCAAGCGAAGGCTCCGCGAACTGCGACTTGGTTGATTTCCCAATGAAGGATATCAACGAAAGAATCAGGTAGTGAGTCGAAGGTTTTGTCGGGCATATTTAGGTACTTCTGTAGCTCAATCAAGAGGTATTCCTGTCCAAAAGCCCTGAAAACAGTCGTAAATAAACAGCATTCCAGCCTCACTAGGTCTATTGCAGGATGGCCAGGGCCACTCAGAGCATAATCAACTAAGTGTGCTTCTCCGGATCCACGCACAAGGATATTTCTCAGATGTATGTCGCCGTGGACCGTAGCGCAAATTTTCATTTTGTCGAAGGTCATTTCAGCCTTCGTTCGAACCATTTGCAAAGAACGGTTTTCGTGAAATGCAAGTCCCGATGCTTCCGCGGCCCGCAGCGCAGAACTTACCGGGGCCGCAAAAGAAATAAATTCAGGAGCCACGCACCGTAGCCGATTCAATTGCTCCAGCTTAGAAATCGCATTTTCTATTATGCCAACAAGATCCTGAGGGCGTTTACCATGTTGATATATCTCGAAAACCCAAGCGTTTCGGAGACATGAATCGAGTGTGGGAGCGGGGGTTAGCTGATTCGAAGCCTGATCTATCAGGCCGAATAGGATTACTCCCGTTTTGCCATGAAATGATACTTCAGGCCTCAAACGGTTATCGGAAGGCCGAATAAACTTATTAAATCGTCGCAACTCGTCGAGCACTGAAGCTTTATCATCTACTTTCGCAACAACAGGAATACCAGACTCGTTG
>JBAVLE010000302.1:0-4402 GCA_049688735.1 Candidatus Angelobacter sp.
CCATCGCCCAGCGCCTTCTCTCCGTTAATGATGCAGCGCTTTAGTTTGTCCTCTACAGAGAGCGATTCCAGCGGTGCAGCTTCCACCTGCGGCTGTTTATCCAGGCCGGTAAAATGCTGCATGTAAATCTGCAGCGGATCGCCCGCCGATTTGTCGTAATAAATCAGCTTCCGCGCCAGGTCCACTTCAACCTGCGGGATCTTATATAAAGGATAGATTTTGGCGTAGTTCACAATCGCCATGTCCAGGCCGTAGTCCACGGCTTCCTTCATGAACACGCTGTTCAGCACGCGCCGCGCGTAGGTATTCAGCCCAAACGAAATATTGCTCACGCCCAGAATCGTCTTCACGTCCGGCAGCTCTTGCTTAATGCCCTTGATCGCGTTCAGCGTCTCCATGCCCGCCGTGCGATAGTCATCCTGGCCAGTCGAGATCGGCAGCGTCAGCGCGTCAAATATCAGATCGATGGGACGAATCCCGTATTTTTCGGTGGCAAGTTTGAAGATCCTTTTGGCGACCGCAACTTTCTTCTCCGCCGTCAGCGCCATGCCGTCTTCATCAATCGTCAGCGCGATCACCGCTGCGCCGTACTTCTTGGCCATGGGCAGAACTTTGGACGTGCGCTTCTCTCCATCTTCCAGATTGATGGAGTTGATAATGGCCTTGCCGGGTATGCGCTTCAGCGCTTCTTCAATCACGTCTGCTTCAGTGGAATCCACCAGCACTGGCGCGGGCACGCGCGTCGCGACCTTCTCGAGGATTGAAGTCATGTAGCCTTTTTCGTCCTCGCCCACAATCGCCGTGCACAGGTCCAGCATGTGTGAGCCTTCCGTCACCAGCTTTTTCGCCAGCGCCAGAATGTCGTCATACTTGCCTTCGCGGACCATGTTCTTGAAATACTCCACCCGCGTGGTGGTGTTCATTTCTTCCGCCACGATCAGCGGCTTGGGATCGAGGTCCAGAGGCATGGTGCTGTAGGCACTTGAGGCCGATGGCGTGACTTGTACTTCGCGCTTCGCCGGCTCTAAATTCGCGCACAGATCTGCCACCGCTTTAATGTGTTGCGGATTCGTCCCGCAGCAGCCGCCCACAATCCGGACGCCATATTCCGTAATGAACTTCTTGTGCCACTCGGCCAGCGATTGCGGCGTCAGCCGATAATGCGCCACGCCGCCAACATTCTCCGGTAGGCCGGCATTCGGCAGAATAGATATTTCTTTGGGAGCGTTGTGCGCCAGATAGCGCACCGCGTCATTCATTTCTTTCGGCCCGGTCGCGCAGTTCAGGCCAACTATTTCGCAGTCGAAAGGCTCCAGCGCCGTCTCGGCCGCGCCAATTTCCGTGCCCAGCAGCATCGTACCGGATTCCTGCAGCGTCACCTGCGCCTGCACCGGAATGCGCTTGCCCCGCTGCTTCATCGCTTCAAACGCAGCAGCCACGGAAACTTTTGTTTGCAGAATGTCCTGGCAGGTCTCGATCAGCAGAATGTCCACGCCGCCATCGATCAGCCCAAGCGATTGCTCAAGATAGGCATTAAACATGTCGTCATAGCTGATCTGCCCGAGAGATGGCAGCTTTGTTCCCGGCCCAATCGAGCCCGCAACATATCGGGGGTTGCCATTGGCAGAGAAATCATGCGCCACTTCACGCGCCAGTTCGGCCGCGCGCTTATTGATCTCATGGACTTTGTCCGCCAGGTCAAATTCGCCCAACACAATGCGCGTGCCGCCAAACGTGTTGGTTTCAACCACGTCAGCCCCGGCCTTGAAATAAGCAGCGTGAATATCTTTGATTATGTCGGGCCGGCTCAGAACCAGCACTTCAGAGCAATTCTCTTTGCCCCAGAAGTCATCCATGGAAGGATGGCGCTCCTGTATCTCCGTGCCCATGGCGCCGTCATAAATGACAACGCGCTCGCGAACTGTCTCTAAAAATGATTTCATCTGTCTTTAACGTTGTGCCGCGCATCAATCGCGGCGCTTCAACTTGTCATCGTGAGCGAGCGGCGCGCCGCGAGTCGAACGACACAAATCAGGCGAAGCCTCTCCTCAGTAGGGTTCCCGCTCTTAAAATATTTTACTTACGTATTTTCTCTTACTCGACGTTTTCACCCTGATTGGTGCAATCGGCATCTTGAACGGTACTGTTTCAGGGTTTTACGATCCTGATCCGTGTTGTTCCTTGGTAAGGTTCGGCTTTTCCGATCACGGCGATGACGCGCACGCTTACGGCGATGTCGGCGATAGCCTCCTCCCCCTGCCTGCGTATCCCACCTCGTCCTAGTTTGGCGTGGGTTTCAGCGCTTCCCTTGCTTCCCGGGATCAGTGTCATCAGTGGTAAGTCCTTGCCTTCCGATTTCGGCGATGACGTGCGATGTCGGCGATTACGGCGATAGGCGCGGCCTCCCCCCTCCACATCAATTAGGATTCCAAAGCACTTAGCGCACATCATCCCAAGACTGCAATCCGTTCGTCCAAAAACGGCTTAAACCACTGCAATCAAACGACTTACATTAACATAGCCACTAACGAAAGTCAAGCGAAATAACCTTTTTAACACGCAAAAACTGGTGAAGAGATTTTTCAAACGTAGAGTGGTAACTCCTAGCTGATTGTGAAAGCACTATTTCGCTATTATGCCAACGGCGCAACTTGCAAGACCGTCGTGATATGTCTTGACTGGCGGGTGTCCAACAATTCTATGCGAAAACTGGGTCCGGTGATTGCTACCGTCGTCATAATTGCTGCTGGCATTTTCGGTGTGATAGCCGTGGCATATTTTCGGCATCACAACGCGGACCAAATAACCCGAGCCAACGCGCTCGCAGCAGACCTGCAAAAGTTGACAGTCGGCACCTCTGACTTCAAAGCTGCCAGAGCCATCGCGACAAAGTTTGGAACGGTGCCGTACGAGAACGATTGGGGTACGCGCGACTGTGCGAATGGTTACTTTGAGCGCTGCGCGTACATGATTCCGTTGAACAGCGGCGCCATGCGCAAACTCCTGCTGAAACATCCGTTCCTGAGCCATCTGGGAGTCGGAGACTGGAGTGGCACTGCGCAGATATACATTGAAAACGGCATCATCAAGCAATACTCTCTCGGGATCATCTACAGAGCATCCAACGGCCAGTTGCGCGGCTTGGCAGCCGAGGAGGGTATTTTGCTACCTGAAAACCGGGCCGTTCAGGCGCACATATCGGATGCCTACTCTGTACAGCGCAACGACATACTGGCCGGCGACAAGCCACGTGACGTTGGATTCGAACTCGAAGCATCACTAACGCCTATGGCGAGTGCTGCTGAGCGAAAACGGGCGTGGAACCTGAACTTCGCCTGTCTCGTGCAAAATCGGGGCTGCGGCGAAATCTGCGATGTAATGCCGGATGCGTGGCGCGATTTCTATGTAAGGCGCGGCCATTTCGATGTCGAGAAATACGGCCCAGCTTACCTGTTTTGCAAGAATCCTGCACCGTAGTTGGCGGTTTACTGTCGCAAGGTGGCGACCTGCGCAGTGAGAGCCAGGAACATTCGACTTTACACAGGTGAAATGCACCGGAACCTTATTTGACAATTTCTGCTCCGGCGAGATCACCTTAAGCTGCACCCACCCATCCACCGTTCTCCCCGGCTTTCCCAATTTCCATTTGTGGCTCACGGCGCTGACGCCGGGAAGTGAGAGCCTCCGACGATTTTCCGGCCAGGTCCGGCCATGGGAATCCATCCACGTGTACGTGACTGAAGCGCAGCGGGTGGTAGTGATATTGCCATGAAAAACCAGCACCACCGGGCAGGGCTGTTGCAGCAGAGTTGAGGCGGGGCTTAGCCTAACTCCGGTGATGACCGGTCCAGCCGCCGACTTCGTGGGCACAGGAGCCATGGCTGCAACCGGTGACACCGGGAAACCCAAACGCCGATACCACGGGTTTCAACAGCTTTACGGAGCCAGCCATGTTCATCTCCCTCAAAAATCGGTTTTTACACATCCAATCCCGGCAGAGACTATAGCTTCCACGCTTAGTGCTGCCGATGCAACCTAAGCGTTCAAGAGCGTGGCCGACGGGTAATCGACCCGGTGCCGCGCCATCTCAGCGCCTTGCCGCTGCATCATTAATTACCAGGATCGATAGTAATAATGCCAGGAGTTTGGAGGCATATTACTTTTCCCCGCGCTTCCGCTAAAACTTCTTTTAGGAGACATCTCGTGCGCAACGTCCACCCGATGTATTTTCTGCTGCTTTCCGCCGTCCTGTTCGCTTCTTCAGCATCTGTTTCCCAAACGTACCAAAACCTTGTTCCGCCCGCCGGAATTGCCACCAGCGCCGGTGAGCCCTCCATCGGTGTGAACTGGAATACCGGCAAGATACTCTTTGCGGCGGGACTTGAGACGGACCGCGTAACCC
>JBAVLE010000303.1:0-3935 GCA_049688735.1 Candidatus Angelobacter sp.
TCCCGAGCGTAGCGAGGGATCCCTATAGCAACTTAGCTTTTTGTCCCGAGCGTAGCGAGGGAACCCTATTACAACGTCACGGAAAACATCCTGACAGACCTATTTGTCCCGAAAGTCATCAAATCGAAAGAGATCTCTGGCGCGCTCGAAGCTTCGGAAAAATCTGCGGCGAATTACCTCTTTCTTCTCTCCAGCGGACTCACCGGCTTCATCCGCGGGGCTTTGCGCCGTTCTTCGCGACTCCCAGCCGGGTGCTCGCCCGTACCCACCACATGCAGCCGCAGGAAATTTGTTGACCCGCTGCTGCTGCGCGTTCCCGCTACCACCGCGATGATGTCTCCCGGCTGCACTGCATGCATTTGCAAGAGATACGTTTCAGCCCTGTGAACCATGTCTTCCGCATCTGGCGTCATCTCGCATGAAAGCGGTGACACTCCCCACATCAGGTTCAACCGCGCACAGACTGTTGTATTCGCCGCAAAAGCAAAGATCGGCGCGGTGGGGCGATACTTGGAAATCAGCCGCGCCGTGGTTCCCGTCTCCGTATAGACCGCAATGGCTTTCATCTCCAGGTCCTGCGCCGCGTGCGCCACAGATTCACAAATCGTCTCCGAAATGGAAAGCTGCCGGTGCCGGCGTCGTCGTTGTATCGGCTCTTCCTTGGCCGACTCCGCTTCCAGCACGATCTTCGCCATCATGGCCACGGTTTCACGTGGATATTTTCCGCTGGCCGTCTCGGCTGAGAGCATCACCGCGTCCGAGCCGTCAAGGATGGCATTCGCCACGTCGCTGGCTTCCGCCCGCGTGGGACGAGGATTTTCAATCATCGACTCCAGCATCTGCGTGGCGGTAATTACCGGCTTGCGCCAGTCCGCCGCCCTGCGTATCACATGTTTCTGGATAATCGGCACTTTTTCCGGTGGCATCTCTACACCCAGATCGCCGCGCGCCACCATCACGCCATCTGCGACATCAAGAATCTCTTCCAGATTCGCCGGATCGACGGCTTGAGGCTTCTCCAGCTTGGCAATGACCCATGCATCAGAATTGTGCAGGCGGACCAGCCGCTTTACCAGACGCACATCGTCGGCCGTGCGGATGAAAGAAACCGCCACAATATCCACGCCATGCTTCAGGCCGAACTCCAGATCTTTTTCATCTTTTTCCGTCAGCGACGG
Source organism: Candidatus Angelobacter sp. (assembly GCA_049688735.1). Lineage (GTDB taxonomy): Bacteria > Acidobacteriota > Terriglobia > Terriglobales > Acidobacteriaceae > Angelobacter. Next base: position 1,179 of record JBAVLE010000303.1, read on the forward strand.
TACGCTCACCACAGTTCCCGGCAGATTGATGCCTTTGTGCTCGCCCAGCAACCCGCCGTTGATGACCTCGCACTCAACGTCATCGCCACGGATAGCAATAACGCGCAGTTCAATGAGCCCATCAGAAAGCAGCACGCGCGAACCCGGCCCCACTTCCTTAGCGAGTGTTTTGAAAGTAGTTGAAAGCAGAGCTGCTGTCCCGGCAATGTCGCGCGGAGTAATAGCTAACTTCGCGCCGGTCTTGATGGCGATCGGAGTCCTGTATTTAAGCCGCCCGGTGCGGATCTTGGGCCCCTGGAGGTCCTGCAGAATGCAGATGGTTCGACCTTCTTTGTCGGCAACTTTGCGCAGCCTGTCAATCATGCGTGCGTGTTCCTCATGCGTGCCGTGGGAAAAATTCAGCCGAGCCACGTCCATGCCCAGCCGCATCAGATCGCGCAGCACTGCTTCAGAGCCGCTGGCCGGCCCAATGGTGCACACAATCTTGGCTTTTCTCGCCGTGGGCGTAATGCCCGTTTCCAGCGCCTTGGTTACGGTCACCCGTTCACACCTTCTTTTCCGTGGCGTCGCCTTCCGCCAGCTTGGGATAGACTTGCGCGTTCAGCTCCGCTCCGAGCAACACGATCACTGAAACAATGTACAACCAGACTAACAGCGCTATGGCCGCGCTTAAAGACCCGTAAACCACCGTGTATGTGGCATAGACTCTCACATACCAGCCGAAAAGCACTGTCGCCGGAAACCAGAGCACCGCTGCCATTACCGCGCCGGGCAAGACGCGCCGCCAGGATTGTGTTTTAGGCAATCCGTGGTGATACATCAGCGCGGTAAGCGCAATGGCCGTGAGTATCGCGATGCCCCAGCGCACGCCGTCCCACAGCAGCAGGATCAGCGGCTTGAAAAGGTGCATGGTTCCGCTCTGTATCCAGTTTTCCACTTCGGTACCGAATGCCACCAGAATGGTGGCAAATCCCAACGGTACCAGTGTCAGCAACACAAGGTAGAGAGCTATCGCGCGCTCACGCCAGAAGCCCCACGTATCGGCCATGCCATACGCTTTGCGGAAGCCGTCCATCCAGGAAATCATTACTCCCGTGGCCGCTAGCAGAGTGACAATAGAAGCCGAGTACAGGATGCGTGTGGCATGGTGCTGCTTGCTCTGAAAGAATGCCAGCGCTACTGACCGTGATCCTGGCGGCAGAACCCAGCCCACCGCATCGCCAATCTGCTCCAGAAAGCCTTCTGTGTTATGCGATGCTTCCAGCACAGACGTGATTACCAGGAACGCGGGGAACAGCGTAAGAATCGACGAGTACGCCGCCCCCTTGGCGATGGAAAACTGCCCGTGTTGAAAGGCCTGCCAAAAGGCCCGACGAAGCCGCGTAAAGTGCATTAGCTGAATAGGTTAAAGGGGCTTGGAAACGTTAGCAACTAAGAACAAAGAATTTTGCCAACAATAGCACTCTAAAGGCGCTTTCTGTGACGATGGTAGCCCGCTAAACCCTTGGCGGACCGGCAGCAGTTCCGGTAAGTTCGCGCATCAATGCGGCCTGATATTCAATAGTGGCGGCAAGCTTCTACACGGTGAATATGATCAAAGATTTTCATCACTCCTGCCGCCGTCACCTTGATGGTGCCGTAGTCAGCCAGCCGCGATTTGTGAAACGCCACCTGTTGCACCTGGTCAAAAAACAGGTCCATGGAATTCATGGGGCATCGGAATAACACTCTCTGGTTCGTAACGGCAAACTCTGTCATGCGCAAGCTCCACTGTGCAAATCCGCCAATCAGGATGCCTGACACTAGAAAGATTTCACCAGGCATAAGAACGGAAAAAGTCCGTTGATCAACCGGCGTGTCCAACCACCCCACAACAAGAGTTTCGCCGAGAGCGCAACAGATGGTGGCCAGGACAAAGGCGCGTGCGTTGATAGTCCTTTCGGGTGCGAAAAAGAACTTTCTCTCGCGCCAGCAGATTGCTGTCGACTCTAGCCATGTGCTTCTTTACTGAAACCCGGATTATATCCCGGAATAGAGAACTGGCTGGATTTCTCAAAGCCGTATAGTTTGTTGATCAGTAAATGATCTTCCAGTAACGGGATGAAGTTGGCAAACCACGCGCAGATGAGGGCCCGTGTGGCCGCGGCGGCTCCCAAATTTGGGGGCGGCAGTGGTGAGGCACCGATGCAGGCACTTGTGTCGATCCAAGCTTGGTGATGAAGGCCGCATTGGCAGCCGCCCGCAGTCTAGGAGTACAAATCCCGGGAATACAGCAGTCACGGAAATCCGCACACATCATCTTCTGTTCGAACTTGAGGGCACCACATCGTATGCCAAGGCGCGCAAGAACAAAGCTGTGGAGGCACAGGTTGAGTCCGTCACTGAGCGTATGCAGAAATCCTGCGAAAGCGTTACCAGACAGCTGCGGAACCAGAATGCAGTTGGAATCGTAGTAGCAGTAACGGGGCGCATCCTTTGGGCGGACATGTTCGCCAGCAGCCCGTTGCTGGCGAAATACTGGCCAAATTACTGGATGCCTATGCTACTGAAGCATTAACGATGCCTGGCACAAACGGTGAAACAAGCATCAAAGAAGCAGAGAGATTGCTGCAGATTGGCAGCCCCGGCAGGAAGTCATAGAATAGCTAACCCGGACTGTATTGGCGGCGTGGATCAGTTGGCGACGAATTCAAGGCGTTCGAGTTAACGTCATTGTTGGCGAAAGAACGCATTTGAGCAAGATGGCGGAACTAAGGC
>JBAVLE010000304.1:0-17403 GCA_049688735.1 Candidatus Angelobacter sp.
TTTGCAAGCTCAGATCAAGACCTTCGGCTTACTGCGGCAGCGGCATTGTTGAAGATGAATGATATCCAAGTGCTTGGGGCAGCCATCCGGGAAGCCAGTCAGTTGCCACTTGACTCCTACCTGCGGCTCAATCTTGCATCTGCAATTCGCGATGGCATTCGCAGTGAAGGAGCTATTCCGGAGATTGCTACGATGTTGAAAAGCAAAGATCCGCGGATGCGCCGTGCAGCAGCTAGTGCCCTGCACAACATCGGAACAGTCGCCTGCCTTCCATTGCTTGTTATAGCTCTTCGTGATGAAGACAAGGATACTCGGTACTACGCCGTCATTGGGCTTGCAGAGATCGAAGGAGAGCCCGATAAGAAGCCGAGCATGGAAGATTTTGATCGAAACCCATCTCCCTATGTTAGTTATTGGCAAGCATGGGCTAACGGTCACGAAAAATAGGAACAAACATTGGCTCGCAACGGAACACCGTGCAATGCGAATTGAGTTCACGATGAATGGAATGTTGAGACTGAATCGAGAGCTGTGGCCATTCACGTTTCTTGAACGAGAAAAAGTTCCGTCTTTGCAGGAAAAGGCATGACAAGGAGAATTATGATGCTGACGCGCCCTTTCATTTTTGTTGTGGTCCTGCTTTCGGTAGCATCCACCTTCGGCCAGCGCCCGCATCCAAAAATCGGGCAGGAGGTTGCCGTCCCGGTACATCTGCAAGATGGTCAAGAGTCTCAGAGATCTACGCGCGACTTGATTTCTTATGGCATGGAACTGTTTACAGCAATGTGGACCAGCCAGGAGGGCGGAGGCCGGCCGCTGACCAAGGGAACCGCCGCCAAGCTATCTGATCCAGGTGCTCCGCTCATCTTCCCCCGCAACTTCAATCGAATTTCCGGCCCTGACACTAACTCCTGCTCCGGATGCCACAACAAACCTTACGTAGGCGGGGGAGGAGATATTGCCAATAACGTCTTCGTCCTGGGCCAGAGATTCGATTTTGCTACATTTGATTCTAAAGAAACCCTGCTGACCAAGGGCGCTTTCGACGAAAGAGGTATTCCCGCGACCTTGCAGACCATCGCGGACTCACGGAAGACCATAGGAATGTTTGGGTCCGGATTCATTGAGATGTTGGCGCGCCAGATTACCGCCGACCTGCAGCGTGCCCGCGACGCTCTTCGGCCCGGACAGAGCACGAAACTGCTCTCTAAAGAAATCAGCTTCGGCGTACTCCGCCGCTTACCAGACGGTTCTTGGGACACGTCTGGCGTTGAAGGTATGCCTGCTCCAAGCCTCACATCCAAAGGCCCCCTCGATCCACCGAATTTGATCATTCGTCCATTCAGCCAGGCCGGAAATGTCATCTCATTGCGCCAATTCACCAACAATGCCTTTAATCATCACCATGGGATTCAGTCAGAAGAGCGGTTTGGCTCGGGCATTGACGATGATGGTGATGGGTTCTCGAATGAGTTAACAAGGGCTGATGTCACCGCTGTTACCCTCTTTCAGGCGACCCTTCCTGTCCCCGGCCAAGTCATTCCGGATGATCCCGATTTTCGCAAGGCAGTCAATGTGGGGGAACAACGTTTTACAGCAATTGGCTGCGCTGCCTGTCACCTTCCCGCCCTGCCGTTGGACAAAAAAGGCTGGATATATATCGAACCGAATCCTTATAATCCCGCCGGAAACTTGCAGCCCGGAGACTCTCCGGCCATAAGCGTCGATTTAACCGGTGACGATCTGCCTTCGCCACGCTTGAAGCCCAAGAACGGTGTCGTATGGGTCCCGGCATTCACTGACTTCAAACTGCATGACATAACCTCGGGTGTTGACGATCCTAATCGGGAAGCGCTCGACATGAATGAACCAGCAGGTTCCGAAGCGTTCTTCGCCGGAAATGAAAAGTTTCTTACTCGTAAGCTGTGGGGCATTGCCAATCAGCATTCGTTCGGTCACCACGGGCTTTACACAACCATCCGCGAGGTTGTGCTTGCCCATTCAGGAGAAGCTTTGCAATCACGCCTAGCATTCCAGGCATTGAGCAACGATGATCGCAATGATATTGTTGAATTTTTGAAATCCCTGCAGATTATGCCGCCAAAAAGCAGGGAATTGGTCGTGTACCAGCGCTGATTCCAGTGTTGTACATGAGAACTGGCTGATGGTCGCAGATGCAAGGTTTTTGCTGTGTGTACGCAGAAGCGGGACGTGAACTCACGCCTGGAACGCATCTTACGCGACGAGGGAATCTCGTGTGCGGTAATACGTTCCAGTATTGACACCTCAAAACGCGAAACCTTGGTATGGGAAACGTCTGAAAGAGGACGTGCAGGTTTTCATCGCCCACCCCAAGCTGGTCGAGACCGGACTCGACCTCTTGTTTGCTCCCACGATCATCTTCCACGAATCCGGATACTCTCTGCATACACTGAGACAAGCGAGTCGGAGATCGTGGAGAATCGGGCAGAGCCAACCGGTCAGAGTGAAGTTCCTGTGCTACGAAGACGATGCAGGCAAAGTGCCTTTCGCTTAATGGGAAAGAAATTACTCTCCGCTCTCGCCATGAAGGGGAAATTCGCAGGAGAGGGATTGCAGAACCTCGATGAAGACGATGAACATGCTGACGTCCATGGCGAAAGAACTGGTGGAAAAGAACGGCATCGGTGAATCCGCCGACGCTGTTTGGAAGCAGCTCAATGCTGAGCACCAGCACTTGTTTCCCATGCAGCCCGAAAAGGGTAAGCCCAGTGGAAGCCCCGTCCGATATTAATTTAAGGCATTTTGTCCAGTGCACCAGTCTCATTGAGGCAGCGCTCCATGCACAATCTGTCCTGGTGTTTGGGCAAAGACCTGAAGAATTACGAAACGCACGCCGCCGGCCACGCGCTCCAGCACCGGAACAGGGGCTGTTGTTTAACTGGAACTGACAGCGAATCGCTAGCGTTGCTATCGAAACCCAATGGCACAAGTAAAAGCGTGACCATATTTATGCATCCCTCAACTGCGTGGGGATTTTCAATACCAACTCCACATTCAACCAAGAATTGTCGACAAGGAGTCGTCATGTTTACAGAATTACAATCTCTGCTCGCGAAGCGGTCGCTCACCATCACGGTAGCCGCGTTAGGCGATGAGCAAATCAGAGTCAATGTCATTCCTCATCCGCGCGCCGAGGATGCCAAGGTCAACGAGCAAATCAAGTACTCGCATAAAGACGAAATGGCTCCGATTCCAGATGCGGCCATCAAGGCACTTACAACGCCGATCTCACTGACGGGAACGACCGAGGAAATTGACGCAAAGCTCTCTAGCGTCCTGCTTCAATTCGTCGAATCCCACACGCAGCTTCAAGCCACCTTCGATCGAGCCAGCACGGAAATTTCCGCAGCTGTCAAGGCGATCGACGAGCGTAACAAGAACAAGCCCAAGACGAAAGCCGCTGGTTCGAAGGCTAAACCGAAGGAAGACCCAAAAACGAAGCCCGACGATGGCAAGTCCAAACCGGAAGAGACTCTGCCGCTCTGGTGGACAGACAGTTCAGTGCAGCCGCCCGGCGCCAGTGCTGCGACCCATACTCCGCCCGCCACGGCAACCCAGGCCGAAGGTTCACAAAGCGCAGCTCAATCGTCCAACGTGCAGGAGGTATCTCAACCATGTCGATAAAAGTCACCACGCTGGAGCGAGAGTTTGTATTTGATGGACACCCGCTTCCCGATCCAAGTCCAAATTTGTCGGTCGAACAGGTGCGCGAGATGTACATTCCCACACATCCGGAAATTACCACCGCGGCCGTGACCGGTCCTGAAACCATCGATGGCAAGCTGCGCTATACCTTCAGCAGGGCCATCGGCTACAAAGGATGATATGCCGGGACGGAACCACGAGAAACGCCTGTTCGGCGATCTTCAACGCATTGCGAAACGGGCGCAGTCGAAAGACGCGCAGCTGCTGAAAGAGATGGAGAAATGCCAGTCCTCAAAAACCGCCTGCGCGCTCCTGACAAGCGCCCTGAGCGCATCGCATTCCAGCGGACATTGCGACGAACTCCTCCAGCCCTCTGCAAGCTGGATACATCCATTCGTCTGATTGCGCCTCCCCATACCATGACCCTTCCGACCCTCAAGGGCGTTAAGGATCGATTCGAGTTTTCTGTTGGTTGCAACGCGGCGCTCCCGTTAGCGCGTGCTCTCATAGCAAAAAAGCTGCTGCGCGAGGAGCATTTACATGCGGCTGCGTCGCCGGTTGGCGCCCTCGAGGCGGCCCTGGCCGAAATTGTGAGCAATAGCTTCTGCAATGGCCAGGACCAATTCGATATCACCATGTGCCTCTCAGACCGCCTTGAAGATTATCGAAAAGCCGAAAACGTGTTGTTCTTCGTCTGGAACAATTCGATGGACCCGCAGTACATCCCTCTGCGTCCCGTTTTCGACAGGTTGGACGGAAATCCGCAGCGTGAAGCCTTGATGGCAAGCGTGTACCGATGGCTTTATGGCGCGGCATCGCGGGTCTTTGATGCTTTTGGATTCGACGAGGCGAAAAACGTCTACGCCTGGCGTAGGGAGTACTACGCGGAGGCACGAGAAAACGGAGAGGATGTGGATCTCGAAGGCGAGGTGGAGGCTTCCGATCCGGCGAAAGTTGTCAGCTACATCCGCGATTCAGAGAAACTGATGCTGAAAGGCGGGAAAGCGGCAGTTGCAATAGCTTCAATAACCGACGAGAAGCTCCGCTCGGCCTTTGCGAGGGCGCAGCGAATGTATGCGGCGTCAGGTGAAATCAAATTACCCGTCATACGAAAAGACTGTCGGCGGATTCTGGACGATGCCGCGTACTACATGGATTCGTATCCAGTGCCTGCTCTCGGCATAAGCCACTGGCGCGACGATCCAATCGTGGCCTGGTTTGACGAGTTCTGCCAGGAACAATTCGAGAGCGGCTCAACCTGCCGTGCCCCTATCATTCTTTGTTTTCGTCCCAAGGACACTAAGTTCTTCTTGCAAGTCGTTCAAGCCCTCCCTCGATTAGTGCAGACGATAGCTGGTCTCAGTGAATGGGTCCGTTTTGCTATGGAGCTCGAAAATGCGTGTGACAACGGAAATTGGTAACAGGCACGAGTTTGTGTTGAAGCAGGCACTACTTGTCTATCAGGACCAGGTTTCCAGGCGTGAACAGTTCGTCACGGTCCATGAGATTGTGCGTGCAGGCACCGAGCCGCAGCAACCGCGGCTGGGGCCGGGGACCCTGCTTACGACGGCCTTCCTGAAGCAATTGTGCCGCAGCCTGGAGCAAAAGGCAAAAGCATGCATCCTGTCCGAAAATGTGCTGGCCTACACATCGGACCTGCTGGTGTGGTGGACTCCGCAAAGGCTGCATCGCATGTTCTTGTCGGATGGAGCTGAAGACCGGCGCCAGGTCAATGGCCGGCTTTGTCCCCATCCCCCTCTTGTCTGGTCAGTCAGGCATGGACGCCTTTCATTGCGGGCATTAGTCCAATCGGTTCGACCGGAGGCAGCGACTCCTTTGATGGTTGCACCTTACTGGAACACGGAGTCCTCGCGCGGGAGCGTTTGCGAAGGCGATATGCGGCGTCCGCGCGAGACCGATGTGACCAACATGCTCGAATGGGAAGAAGGGTTCTTCAATAGTTGTTTCACTCATCCCAGCGGAATGGGCAAGCTGACGACTCATCCGGAAGGCTTCATCGGTCTGTGGACGGAGCTGGCTGATCAACCGCAGTTCCCTTCCCGGTATCTGGTGCCGGCCCGTCAGACCGTGCAGCAATTTGTGGGAGAGGCAGCGTAAGAAAATGATCAGAACCGTTCACAAGCTCAATCATTCGCGTGCAATATACCACGTGGCCGTGATCGGTTGCGGCGGAACAGGCTCTGCCCTTATTGGCGGCTTGCCGTTCTTGCACCAGGCGCTGACCGCGATCGGCCACCCCGGGTTGCAGGTCATCGTGGCCGATGGAGATAAAGTCTCGGCAACGAATTGCGTTCGCCAGCCGTTCTCTGAATCCGAGATCGGGCTCTTCAAATCCATCGTTCTGGTGAACCGGCTCAACTTGTTTTGGGGACTCAATTGGCAAGCTTCCGCGGAATACGCCACGAGGAAGACCGAAGGCAAGATGGACATTCTCATTTCTTGCGTGGACACACGGGCGGCACGATTCGAGATCACTAAATCGTCGCTCCTCAAGGAATGCGCGTACTGGCTGGACATCGGGAACACCGCAGATGGAGGCCAGTTTGTGCTGGGTCAGCCAAGAAATAATCGGAATCGCAGGACGCCTCATCGGTTGCAAACCGTCGCAGAGTTGTTCCCGGAGATCGTCCAGCCAGGCCTAGACAAAGACGACAATCTCCCATCGTGCAGTGCTGTTGAGGCTCTTCTACGGCAGGAGCCATTCATCAACCAGACGCTTGCTTACCACGCTCTCGCCATGCTGGCACGGCTTTTTCGGCATGGTGAGATTACTTACCACGGCGCTTTCGTCAGCGTGGCAAGTGGAAGAATGGCGCCGCTACCAGTAGAGGGTCTGCCGGCAACCAATGCAAAAAAGCACGTTACCAATTCTGCTGACTCGTACGGCAGATAGCCGTACACTTTAACAAGGAGGGACGGTGGCACAAACATTAAAAGGCGGTTCAGGCTCCCGCACCCGCAAGGAGCAACGGTTAGAGGCCAGGATCACTCCGGATCAGAAGCGACTGATCGAGCGTGCCGCTGAACTGCGCGGTACAACAGTTACGGAATTTGTGGTGGCTAGCGCACAGCAGGCCGCCGCGGATACGATCAAAGACTGCGAGATATTAATGCTCCGCGATCAGGCCCGCAAAGTTTTTGTGAATACAATACTCAACCAGGCCCCGCCAAACGAGGCAGCGCGTGCCGCCGCAGGGCGCTACAAAGCACAAATGGGAGGCTGATTGACCAAGGAACGAAGAACCTCATTTCGTGATTGAGCCGCTCGGAGCAAAGCATGACCGAGCGGCTTTCTCTTGTGGCGACCAACAGCTCGATTCGTATCTGCAGAAGCAAGCTGGGCAAGATCTGAAAAAGCGGGCAGCCGTGCCATTTGTGATCACTCCGGACCACAAGACTATTGCCGCCTTCTATACCCTCTCGCAATACGCAGTAGACTTGGGAGAGCTGCGTGAAGACATCAGTAAGAAAATGCCCAAATATCCAATGGTTTCGGCAACACTCCTCGGGCGTCTGGGAGTCAGTGAGCGATTTCGCGGCCAAGGTTTAGGGGAGAGGCTGCTCATGGATGCACTGCATCGTGCGCTGCAATCGAGTGAGCAGATCGCCTCCGCGGCAGTTGTCGTAGACACGAAAGACGATCAGGCGGTTGCATTTTACAGGAAGTATGGCTTCATCGATCTTCCGAAGATCGAAAGGCTACTCTTCTTGCCCATGGGGACCGTCCCGCAGCTGTTCTCCGGAAACGAATAGCATCGAGTCGCCGTCCCCCAAATGATTTCAAAGTCTATCTTCCGGGACTGCGCGTGGGAGGAGCGACTGAGAATTCATTTCCAATCACCTTGGATTTGAAATGCCGCCCAATAATATGGAGAGCTCCATTGTTTTTGTCTCCACATCTTGATCTGTGCTACTCGCAAAGCGGCCGCGGGACGCGTGCCATCGCGTTCCATGGCCCTATAAAAGTCCTGCATTAAGCTGGCTGTCGCAATGTCACTGACGCTCCATAAGCTAGCGACGACTCGAGCCGCGCCGGCGTACATGAAGCCCCTCGTCAAGCTCAGCAGCCCTTCTCCGTTGATCTGTTCTCCCAAACCCGTTTCACACCCGCTCAGTACAACAAGATCCACCGGCAACCTCATACTGTAAATGTCCTGCAACTTGAGAAAGCCGTCTTGCGGCTTGCCATATTTGTTCACCAGCGACAGCACGAGTCCTGAAAGCTCCGGATGCTTATTGTTAAGAATTCCATGTGTCGCAAAATGCACGATCCTGTATTTTGCCAGCACAGGGCTGATCGCTACTGCCCGGCTCGCGTCAAAATCGACAGCCAACATTCCTTTACCTTGAGGCGTGACCGCCATGACAGCGTCCGCTTCATTGCGCGTGTACAGGAGCCTAGTCAGATAAGGCTTCCCGCCTCTTGTCAAACCGAGATCTTCTGCAGAACGAATTAACTCGCGGCCTCGCCTAGTTGATGCGGCAGATGATGAAAATTGCTGCGGCAGACGTCTGCTTAAGCGCTCGTCACGCGCATCGAAAATTGGGTCGGCCAAAATGGCAACTGCCATGGGCGCCTTGCCGCGGCCCATCTGCTGCCGGCGCAATTCGGCGAGTACAGAAGCGGAGGGCAGATTAATGATCTCGTGGTTGACAATAAGGGGTGCCGCATTAGCACCCCTGTTTGGAGTTGGCAAGGCAGAAAATGGGATATATTGCAGTGCGCCATCACTGACAATCAGCAGGCGCTTTCCGGGCAGCAGCTGCGCTACCGGACCAATCACCATCTCACTCAGTCTCCTCGCTGCCTCCGCGTATTTCTTCTCTGCTGCGCCCGCTTTGTCCTCTTCTTGCTTATTTGCCGCGCGATTTCTAAAGGTCAACAGCCCGTAAACCCGGCGTGCTGCGGCCTCAATTTCACTCCGTTTTGGCAAAGGGTAAGCTTTTAGAGAATTGTCGGTGACAGCCCAGACGTAACTCTTCTCCTCACCTAATGAATATTCAAGCAGAAGAGTGTTGCCATCAAGCAACTTCTGAATCTCGGCGACGCTGATCCTCCGCGGTTCGGTCAGCTCAGCATAACCCGTGCTGCTGGTCCGAAGCTGGGCTTCCACCTGCTGGTACTGAAAAAGAAGGTCTTCAATCTGCTTGTCGACGACCGCCAATTGCTGATCCTTATCAGCGCCGCCGGCGATTCGAATTCGATACTCGGTTTTTGCATTGAGGAGGAGGCGCAACTTCCGCGCTCTCTCACGCGTCGTCGAATCCGTGCCCTTTTCTATGTCGACGTTCGCTTGCGTCAACATTTCGAGCAAAGTGCGTGCGCGAGATCCTTCCAGCACGCCGAAAGCCAGCTGCGGCTCTCCTTGCTCTACAAGGAGGCTCATATACTCTTGGTAATATCGGATGTGCTCAGCTCGGTATCTAGAGCGAGTCTCTCCTACGCCTCCAAGGTCAAACGCGCGATTCTCCAAAGTGGTCAACGCTTGGCGGTATAACTGTGCGGCTTCGTCGAAGCGGCTCTGGTGATACAGACTGCCGGCCAAATCCCCTAGAGTAGCCGTACGATCGATGCTCTCCGGGTCTTCTTTTTCGATAATTTTCAAGGCTTGTCGATAAAGCTCCTCTGCCTGAGGAAAGTCGCGGCGTTGACGGAACACCGCAGCCAAGCCAATCAAGAATTTTGCACGGACCCGGCCGGGAGCATCGACGTTCTCGGCGATTGTTAGCGATTGGCTGTAGTACTCCTGTGCGTCGATTAGATCCCCGCGAGTTCGAGCAATCTTCCCCAGTCCAGCCAGACTGTACGCGCATTCCAGACCTCCGGGATTGGCCTTTTCCCGAATTACAAGGGCCCTCTTCTGGTATATCTCCGCAGCCCCCGGATTTCCCTGCTCCACCAAGGACTCAGCGAGGTCAGCGAGGATGTCAGAGACGTCCAGGCTCCCGGCGTCGAGCTGTTCTGCGACAAAAAGGGCTTTGCGGTGATAGGCTTCAGCCCTTGCCAGATCGCCTTGCTGGTCAAAAAGAATTCCTAGGTAATTCAGTGTGGCCTCGATGTTGGCGCTCCGGGGAAACTGCTTCTCCTCCTTATCCAGCGCCCTGAGGTAATACTGTTCCGCCTTTTGGAGCCGGCCTTCGTCTTGGTATAAAACAGCGAGATTAATGATAGCTAGAATTGTCTGAATACTATCCGGCGCGATGAGTTCCGCGATCGCCTTCGCGCGCAAGAGATGATCTTTGGCGCCGACAAACTCGCCCCGCTTCATTGCGAGCACAGCTAAAGACTGATGAGTGTTCGACTCGATCATGGTTTTGTCGCCGAGCCTGTCGGCCTCTAGCAGAACGTTCTGATACTGCTCCTCGGCATGGGATAGATCCTCACGCACCTCAAATGAGTAGGCCACCTGACGGAACAGTTCTGCCCTGACGAGAGGTCCGGCACCGGCCGCCTGGCCTAAAGCTTGTTGATAAACCTCGTCTGCCAAGTTCCATTCCCGCAAAGCCACCAATTTTTTCCCGAGTTGAGAGAGTAGCCACGGCCGCAGCCATGGAGGAGCTTCGCTCGGCAGACTTGCCGCAAGTGTGCGTACGTCGTCTGTCGCATCCGCCAATTTGCCAGAGACAAACCTTTGTTCGCTTTGACGGTAAATAGAGAGAAGTAGGTCGGAAAAATTGGGACGAGCGGAAAATCCCCACGAATCCGAGCCTAACTGCCATCCCAATGGTTTACCGCCACGAAGTGCGATTACGGTGATGGGGCCGCGGGGCGCCTGCTCCAGAAAGACATAAGCAAGATCAAAGGGCGACTGAAAGTCTCCGTGGAGGCTGCCTCGCTTCCAGCCAAGAAGTAGATCGCCGATACGCACACCGGCGCGCTGAGCTTGGGAATTTGTTGTTACCTGCTCGATGATCAGGCCTTTTTTCAGGGCTGGGAGGCGTGCCAGAGGAGTTGGATTTTGAGCGTGAACATACAACGAAACGACTAAACAAGACAGAGTGATGGAGCGAAACGACTTCATTGCCTCGACCCGCAGATGCCCGTTTTCATCAACTTAGCCTCCTTATCTGAGGCACAGGTTCCTGCTCTTACGGCTTTTCGATACTTCGTCTAGTCCGGTTCTGGTGGTAATGGCATGGGACGTGGCTTTGGCTCAGGCTTTTGAAGATAAGCGGAAGTCGAACCTGAGACCAGACTAAGCAAGGTCAGCAGGAATTCCAGCATGTGGCTCTCCCATAATCTAAACAGACTGTCCGTACAGAAGCCCGAATAGTATGAAAAACAGAGCTGGAATGTCAATGAGAATTGCCACCCCGCATCCCCTGCAGTCCAATAGTGCCACGCTGCTCAATAGGCTCTTGCGCTAGAGTCTTATGCGTTCTACTGTTGCCTTTAGAATGACTGTACGCATCCTGCTTTTTATTGTCTCGTTACTGGTCGTTGCGCCCCTCTCCCATCCCGCGACGTCGAAGGACTTGTCTGCGCTTGAGCGAGGCGAAACAGTTGGCTCACTGCGCGTCGCTAATCTCTATGCCGATTCCCACGAGAAAATCGTCGCGGCTAAGTTCCGGGACATTCGGTCGGGTGCGCCAGTCTATCTGCTCCAGATTGAAACCGTACCCCAAGCATTCATGTGGGTTGACACTCCCCCGGATTCGAACGCTGGCGTCGCTCATGCCTTGGAGCATTTGCTCACCGCCAAGGGGACCAAAGGGCGTTATGCCAACCTTTTGAGTGAGATGAGTCTCAGCCGCAGTGCAGCAGCGACTACCGACGATTTCAATTTTTATAGTTTCTCGTCCGGAACGGGCATTGAGGGATTCTTTGAGGAATTTCGCGCATGGCTGGATGCGATTTATAGGCCGGATTTTACCGATCTTGAAGCGGAGAGGGAGTTCTACCACTTTGGGATTTCATATGATGCTTTGACGAAAAGAAGGACGGTGGTGGAAAAAGGCTCCGTTTATGATGAAATGCAGACAGGACAAGGAATCTATGACTTTTATTTCGCATTAAATAAGCTTGTCTTCGGTGGAAATAGTCCATTTGGGTTTTACAACAGCGGAGTGCCCGATGAAATGCGGCATGTGGTTCCGACCGACATCAGGCGCTTTCACCAAGAACATTATCGCCTTGGCCCAACGACTGGATTTATTTTTGCACTCGATCCCAAAGAAAGTGCGTTTAACTTTTTAGAGAGAATATCGCGAGAACTAAACCAATTTGAAGATTCTCATCCTCTCCCGAGAACTCCGGATAAGGTAACAACCCCAAAGTATCCCATTAACCCGTCACCAAGCAGAATGATCAGGCTGCTTCCCTTCCCCAGCGGCAGCAAGTCCGACCGTGGCGAAGTTCGGTTTGGCTGGAAGCCTACTAGGGCTGATTCCCAGGTTGACGTCAAACTCCTTCAACTTTTCTTTCGTACTTTAGCCGATGGCGACAAATCGCTGTTTTACAAGTCCGTAATTGATAGCAAGACGCGGGTTTTTGATTCAGGCGCTACAAGCGTTGAGTCGCTGGTTTTTCTCGAGGATTCTCCGTATTTTCCGGCTGAGTATATTGGTTTTTCCGGTATCTCGGGTAACCAATTAACAAAGGAGAGAATTGAGCAGCTGAGAAGTCGCATTGTCGCGGCCATCCGCTTAATTGCTCAGTATCCGGGCAATTCAAAGAGCCTCGCTGACTTCAACCAGATGGCGTGGTCACAAGCCAAAGCATGGCGTCGCTCTCAAAGCATTTGGATCAAGAATGCTCCCAGATTTGGCCTAAATTATGAAACCGGATGGAAAGAGTATTTTGAATATCTGGAAATGGACCCGTCCTTCATCCGATCCATTTCTGATGAACCTGTTTGGACGTCAATTGAGAGACGGATGAAATCCGGTAAGAACATCTGGTTTGGGCTGATTCGCCATTTTCACCTCTTGGAGAAACCCTACGCCACCGCCTCAGTACCGTCTCCGCAGCTTTTACGAGAAATGGACGACGCCCGTCAGACGCGGATTGCAGTAAAGACAAAACAATTAATGGATCAGTTCCAAACGGATGATGAGCAACAAGCTTTAACGCGATTCGAACAGGGGGAGTTCGCCAAGACAAGAGAAATCGATAAGATCGCGGCCCGGGTTTCCCGGCCCAGATTCACTGATCACCCCCCTCTTACTCCTGACGATGACATCCGGTACGGCCAATTCCTTCTGAAAGACGTGCCTGTGATCGCCGCTCTTTTCGAGCGGGCGCCTACCATCGATATAGGTCTGTCATTTGATCTTCGGGGAATTCCACGCAAGTACTACAAATACCTGCCGATTCTGCCCAGGTGCTTGGATTCCCTGGGATTGAAGACCGAAGACAAAATCATTCCCTACGCCGCACTGCAAGCTCAAACGCAAACCCAAATCAATGATTTTTCGGTTCGTTACGACGTTAGTCCAGTCTCGCGACGAGCGGATTTGCGGATCCAAGCCTCCACAACGACTCCTGCTGAGTTTGAACAAGCATTGGCATTGATCCAGAGCATGACCACCCTCAACTACCTGGATGCCGCAAATGCGGATCGACTGCGCGACCTCGTGGAAAAGCGGCAAGCGGAAGACGATGTTTTCACAAATGGGGAAAATGACTATTGGTTCATGAACCCTTCATACGCATTCCGGTACCAAGACGATCGCCCCTACCTTGCTCTTTCGTCGTTTTTCACTCGGGCTCACTGGGACGGAAGGCTGAAGTGGTTGCTGCATAAGCCGGTGCGTTCTGAAGAAATCACAAACTTGGGTATTTTTGGGAAGAAGATTCTGTCAACCTCATCCGGATTCTCAAGCAAGGAATTGTCGAAAGAATTGAGCGAATCGAATGCCAAAGGGCTGGAAGGCGAGTTGCTCGAATATTGGAAAAGGAATATTTCTGCGTTTCCCCCGAATGAACTGTTGGCGGGATTAAGCCTATTGTTGGTCGAAGTCCAAGAGGATCTGAAAACAGGACCCGACAAGACGATTTCTGATCTTAAAGAACTCCAGAAAATAGTGCTGAACCGCCGAGCGCTCAATATCGACCTCAGCCTTGACGCAACCAACTTTGAGGAAATAAAACCGTTGCTGGCCGAATTCCTGGAGTCGATTCCCAATAATGCCTATCAAGAGCCAGTGACTGAAGGTAACTCTGCAAAAGATCCTCTTATGCAGAATGTGAGAAGGCGCAACAACCTGAATCCCGTCGGGTTTCCCTGGTATGTGGGGTTGGATGATCCGAGGAACACGACTGCCAGCGTGATCTTTTACGCAGATTTTCCAGGATATTCCCGCCTTGACCGCAAGTCATTGTTGCAAGTATTGTCCAGCAAGCTTGTTTCTGGTTCAGGCCCACACAGTATTTTCATGAAGGCGGAGGAAGACGGGTTGGCCTATGAGAGCTCAGTCAATAGTGATCCCAGCCTGAGGCTTCTTCGATACTATGCCGGCCGCAGTCCAGACATCGCCTCTCTCATAGATCTTGTGAACTCGATTGCGACAACGATTCCGCAGCTCCAGGACGAGGCCCTGATTGATTACGCATTGCAAGGGACATTTTCGCCTCCAAGATCAATGCTTACTTTTACCGAGAGGGGCAGGGCAATAGCCAAGGACATTCGGGACGGCAATGACCCAGCACAGATACGCCGATTTTCTGAGGCCATCCTGAAGTTGCGAAGCGAGCCCAACCTGCTGCCTGAACTCACCAAGACAGCCCTGGACTCCATTTGTCCTGTGTTGGTCAGGAAAGAATGTGCGCAGCAGCAACGAGAAGCTAGATCATTGTTTTTCTTTGTGGGACCGGAAAGACTTTTAACAGATATCGAAAATAGGCTACCCATCCCTAAGTTGCTCCGACTCTATCCCAGCGACTTCTGGGTCGATTTTTGGAGCGCGTCAAACCGAATGTCTCGATGAACACCATACTTCTCATCCCAGCAGATGCTGAGCTCAGTGGGGCTAGCGGCAGAGCATTAACCGCGGTCTAGTGGATAAGGGATGCAGGTTCGCTTCGGTTCCCGGCTAGTCCGACAGTGCCACGCTTCCAAAAACCGTTGTTGCGGTACACTCTCCCTGCTCTTTGCGCACAAAAGAGTGGAGTTCTGTAATGCGCAGTGACGTGACGCGAAGAATCACGGAGTGTCCCCATCCGAATGGATCGGGTATACCGGGCGGCAACTGGGACGCAACTAAGGTGGACGCGCCGTTTGAACTGCTTCAGGCCGGCTTTCAACTCGCTTATTTCATCTTTCCAGATCGTTCCGCCGCAATTGACATCGTTGTTCGTGCTCTTGAAAGACTCCGAGTACGGAGTCGGCGTGAAATTAAGAGGCTGTACTGGCGAGACAAACACGCCGAGCGTCCTGTACGGCGCATTGCCCGCAGCGATGTGGACATGCTGCAGTGGCTGATTATGTTTGAATCCGACGAAGACGAAAAGGCACAGGAACTCGCCGGGAACCCATCACTCAGGAGCATGGCGATCCGGTATATCAAGCAACTTGTGCAGGTCACGACCGCTTTGTCCTCTTTCTATGTCAACGTCGGTTTAACCCGTTTGCTCCGCAACTACAGCACGGCCGAAGCTCAACGCATATACGAGATGCTCACATCCCGATATCCAGGCCCCGATGAATATCGGCGAGCCAAAGCTACCCTGATGGAAAAGGTGAGTCAGCGCTTTGCTGGTTTCTTGAAGATAACGCGGGTGGAGCATGGGGAACTCAGGTTCGAGATTTTTGAGGATCAGACGCGATGGGTTGGCCTGGTCGATGATTGTCTGACGGCCTTCACACCGTGGAGCACGCAAGGACATTGCTCTCAGTTCCTGGCCGCCCGTGGCTGCGACACTAACCTGGCATCGGCTTACGGGGCTGCTGACATCGATCTGAATGAACTGGAGATGAGATGCTGCCACATTTTGATAGAACCCTCATGCTACAGCGGAATGCTGAAGAAAATGGCATTAGACCCGCCGGCCACGAAGCTGGCTTTGCCAAGGTTTTTTATGACTGAAAAACAAGAGAAGAGTGACGATAACGTTACCCAACCGCGGCGTCCGCCTGAGCTGTCCCAGGAGGATCTTGGCAAGATTCAACAACGGTTGTCAGCAACAGATGCGCGGCGACGCAACATGAATCCGCGACTTGTCATCGTTGTGATCGACGGCGTGGAGCATGCGCAGCTCGATTTAACTCAGAAAAGACAGCATCAAATTGAGGTTAAATCCGGCGCCAGCCTCATCGAAATACGAGCAGAGGACGACCGCGGTGATCTCATTCTCGCCACCCACTTCCTCACTTACACGAATAATACGTTCGAAATCTCAAGCGACACGGCCGTACTCAGCAAAGGCAAACTGAAATTTGCGGTCGCGCCTATTGCAACCCCGGCCGACGGTTCGTCGCGCGCTATGCTCACAATGAGCTACCATCCAAGATTCCAATTAACTCAGCCCTTAATCGCCTGGCGCGACTTTCGGAACTCGCGGCCGGCGATTCTTTCATACGCATTCGCCGCAGTAGCGATGGCGATCATTGCCTGGGGGGGCGCCGAAATATTCTATGCGCACAAGATCAAGGTGCTTGAGCAAGAGCTCCAGCAGGCCCACCGAAATCAACAACAGCTGGCCCCGACAGCAGCTCGCGCGATTCTTTCGTATACACTCACCCGTGATGACCAGAGGGTCCGCGGCATTGAGACAGCCGGCATCCCAGAAATTTCCTTGCTTCATTCCCCCGCCGTTAGCCTTGAGCTGCCCCTTCCTCCGACAGCGGAAGCCCGCAGCTATAGCGCTGAAGTGAAGACATTCACAGGCGACCAGACGCTAATGACGCAAAACTTCCTTCAGGCTACACGGACAGGTGCGGGCCCAGTCGTGACGATTGTGCTTCCCGCCGATCTGCTAAAAGCTGACACCTACTACACAGTGCATCTGCATTCATCCGACAGGACTGATCGTTTCACGTTCAAGGTAGTTTCCAATCAATAGCACCAAAAGGGCGAAGTCTCGGTTGTTCGTGTGGCATCCCGGGTCATATTGTGACTTCTTGCTGTCGGTTTTGGTACTCCGATAGCGCCACACAATTGACGACCACCTTGGTGTAGAAATGCTTGAGCCAACGATGAAGGTGGATCGCCAAGAACCGAACAGCTTAAGCCAAGAGAGCGCCGAGAGTCCGTCGCTGCCTTACTCGGTTAACGACTACTCCACATCGAGGGGCGACGATCGTGGGCCTGCAAGAAGCATCGGAAGCCCGCAAGAAGGCAAATCCCGCCGCCAATTCCGCTGGTCAAAAATGGCCCGTGACCTCGTACGTGCCAGCATGAACGCCAGGGGGCCTGAGCTGAGCGCGTTGGTAACCCAACTGGTCGAGGAATCCGGGAACCCCAGATGGGCCTGCCGAAGATTCGTAGGGCGCATGGGTGTCCGATCTAAGAGATCACAACGATCGTGGACAACTCAGGAGCAACAGCGCTTGCTGAAGCTGATTGACCTGCATCCGGTAAAAGAAATCTCCAGGTTAATGCGGCGCTCCCAGAGTTCGATTTGGCATATGCTCCAGCGCCTCGGCGCAAATGCCAAAATGGGTAAGGACAGCTTTACGAAATATACGCTGGCTATTGCGCTGCATGTACGCCCGGAAAAGATCGAGGACTGGATCGCCCGCGGCTGGCTCAAAG